>JAZRYT010000190.1:0-3237 GCA_045600905.1 Bacteroidales bacterium | reverse complement strand
TGTGGATAGGAATATGAATTGGGTGGTTCCTATGATTTATCGGGACATCTATTCTGAAACAGAATGGATAGGTGATATGTTCTGGTGTGGCAAATTGATAGTTGAAAAGAATGGGAAAGCAGGTGTCATTGATACAACCGGGAAGCTGCTGCTTCCTTGTCAATACGACTATTGTGATTTTTTGTCGGATAATCTTTTTTGTGTATATAACGAGTACAATAATACACACGGCGGCATCAATTTACAAGGTGATACCGTAATACCTTTTGATTATACTAGAATATCAAACATAGGTGGAGGTAAAAATTTTATTCTTGTCCGTCAAAATGATAAATATGGTTTCGTAAATAGTAATGGGAAAGTGATAGTTCCCTGCCAATATGAAGATTTTAATTATTGCTGGAATGGTAAGGTTTCTTTGGAAAAAGATGGAAAATGGGGTGTGCTGGATACGTTGGGCAATGTCGTTTTACCTTTCATATATGATAATGGCTTATCATTTTATCTGCCGGAACTTGCTGTAATGATGTCTCCTAAAGGGTGTGGAGCTATCAACTTAAAGGGAGATACAGTTATCCCACTTCAATATAATATTTGGTTTTCATATCAGTCCAAGAGCAAGATAGCGATGATAACGCACGACGAAGCAGTGGATATTTATGATTCAGAAGGTCATATACTTGCATCATACGAAGAGATGAGCTATGATGGTATGGATGCACTTGATGAAGAACTGTGGATTCCTATACGGAAAAACGGAAAATGGGGTTTTCTTGATTTAAAACTGAACGAAGTAGTTCCCTGCAAGTACGATTTTGTCGCAGGAGTTAATGGAGAATACTTGGGTAATGTACAATTAGATAACGGCAATACCGCTCTGATTGACAGCAACGAACATATCTTGGCGCAAGGTCCTTACCGCTACATCTCGCCATTTGGCGATTTCTATTGTGTCTCATCATACGGTAATGAATATCATATTAAAGAGGGATTCATTGACAGCTATGGCAACAGCACGTTCACTAAGGCCGAATTGGATTCGTTAAAAATATGGCATAAGCAATATTTGAAACAACGCAAAAAAGAGGCTGAACAGGCAAAAAGGGAAGAAAAAGTTCAATATGACTTTGCCCCCTCAACAGGAACGACATCGGATTCCACAGTCTTCTACTATACTGAAGAGATGCCGGAGTTTCCGGGCGGGCCTGATTCGTTGAATCGCTATCTCGCCACCCACATTCCCTATCCTGAAATAGCACGTGAGAAGGGCATTTCGGGAACTGTCTTAGCGCAGTTTGTGGTGTCAAAAGACGGCACTGTGAAAGATGTGACCATCAAAGTGCCCCTATACGATGCTTGCGATGAGGAGGTGGTTCGTGCCATTTCCGGAATGCCTAAGTGGAAGCCCGGCACCAATATGGGCCAGCCCGTCAACTGTTACTACCAGGTGCCGGTAACTTTCCGCAACGACAAGCCGGCAGAAGAAAGGTAATGTTCTTAGAAACAACTTCCAATTCGCGGACATTGGATTTTTGCGTACTTTTGCAACCTGTTTTGCCTTCAATCGGCAAAAAGTGAAATCACGGAATATTAACTAATTTGGAATGAAAGAAAAAAACAACATAGTACAAAGCACGATTGATGCATCTTTTCTTGCTGAAGTGAAGCACATTGTTGAGCAAGGTCGCCAACAAGCATACGCCTCCGTAAGTCAGCTGATGATTGAAACCTATTGGAAAATAGGAGAACGTATTGTTTTGCAAGAGCAAAAAGGATCTAATCGTGCCGAATATGGAACTCGACTTATTGCTCAACTTTCGGAGGAGTTGACGCGAACATACGGAAAAGGATTCAGTGGAAGATATTTGAGAGCATTTAGACAGTTTTATCTTGTTGTTCCTGATTTGGAGATTTGGAAATCGCGATTTCCAAATCTTACTTGGACCCATATTCTTAAAACTTTACGAGTTGAGGATCCTACAGCCGTACGTTGGTATCTGTCAACTGCTTCGCAGGAAATGTGGAGCGTGCGCACACTCGACCGCAATATTTCCACGCAATACTATGAGCGTCATTTTAAGCAACCGCAGTTGGTTGAAAATATCGAGAATGACAATAAGGTTGACAAATTGGAAATTCTAAAAAACCCAATAATGGCAGAATTTCTTGGATTCAAGCAAAATACCGATTTTACGGAAACCGATTTGGAAAAAGGCCTGATTCAGCATCTTCAAGACTTTCTTGTTGAATTAGGCAGGGGATTTGCGTTTGTTGCACGGCAACAGCATATTTTCACCGATGCCGGTGACTTTTATATCGATTTGGTATTCTACAACTACATCTTGAAATGTTTCGTGCTGATAGATTTGAAAAAAGGTCAGATAACCCATCAGGATGTTGGGCAAATGGATATGTATGTGCGTATGTACGACGATTTGAAACGCACGGAAGGCGACAACCCCACCATAGGTATAGTACTTTGCAGCGAAACGAGCAAAGACATTGCACGCTATTCTATATTACGGGATAGCGATAATTTATTTGCCGCTAAATATATGCCTCTAATGCCTACCGAAGAAGAACTTCGCAGGGAGATAGAGGCTCAAAAAGAATTGTTTAATTTGCAAAATGACAAAATAGAATAAAAAAGATATTTTAAACTAACATATTATCAATCATAGCGTTTGCTATTTGTTCTAAATCATGAAAGAAAAAAAGACAAATATTGTTCAAGACGAGATTGGTCGTGCGGATATGCTTGCATCTCGCATTGAGGCACTGATTACGGAAGCACGTACCAAAGTCGTTTCGTTTGTGAATACCGCTATGGTATATACCTATTATGAGATAGGACGGTATATCGTTGAAGATGAACAAAATGGAGACAACCGAGCTTCTTACGGCAAAGAAGTGTTGGAGAATTTGTCGTGCAGACTCACAGATAAATTTGGCAAAGGTTGGTCTGCTGCCAATCTCAGGGCTATGCGTCAATTTTATGCGGTGTATTCAAAAACGCTAACCACTGGTCAGCAAATTGGCAATGAAAACGCTAACCGTTGGTCAGCAAAATTGACTGATCAAAATATAACACCTGAGTTTAAATTGTCGTGGACTCATTATCAAATTTTAATGAGAGTTGAAAATCCACAAGCTCGAAGTTTTTATGAAATAGAATGTTATAACCAACATTGGGACAAGCGTTATCTGCAACGGCAAATTGGCAGCAGTTTGTACGAG
>JAZRYT010000189.1:0-147350 GCA_045600905.1 Bacteroidales bacterium | reverse complement strand
CCCGAGTGCGTCCAGCGGAACGGGACCTGTATGAAGTTTAAGAGGAACCTCTTGGCTCTGGAGGTTGCCTCAATTCCGAAGTTCCCTGACTCGGCGACCCGCCTGACCAGAAAGGCGAAGAAGTTGCCGATGAGCGCGGTGAGTATCATGAAGACCGTGTTCTGCCGCATGAACGAGCTGGGCATGTGTTTCCAGCCGAAGTCGTTGTTCATCATGTCGAAGGTCTTCTCCGAGCGTCCCCTCCCGTTGTAGAACTTCACGACCTCCCGCTCGCTGCTGCCGGTGTCGTTGGTGAGGATGCAGCGGTAGACGTAGCTGTCGAAGAGAGTGGACTGCGGGTCTGAGACGAGCGTCCTCTGGGCCACGAGTCTGTAGCCCTTTTCGGCGAGGAACGCGGTGAACGGCAGCGAGGCCAGCTGGCATCTCTGGCAGTAGATGTCATACACCATCCTCTTATCTTTAGGACTCAGCCCCAACTGCTCGGTGTTCAGGTAGGTGAGGTTCTCGATAGTGCCGACGCGCTCTGCCAGAATAGAGTTGAGGAAGGCGATGAGGAACTTCTTGTTCTCTTCGCCGAACATCTTCTTGAAGCCGAAGTCGGTGAGCAGGTTGTGGAAGTTTTTGGGTCGTCAGACACGAAAAATGATATTGTCAAATAGGGATTCCGTGGTCAACAAATCCCCTCTCCGAAGCCATCAAGTGGGCCGCCACGCTCGTGCTGTGGCTGAAGTTCGCCGTCACGCTTCAGTTCGCCAAAGGCAACAAGCTCGTGCTCTTCCGCTGTAACGTGACGAAAGGGCTGTTGGCAATTGGCAATTGACAATTAACAATTGACAATTTACAATGAACAATGTGAGGAGTATTGAGAAGAACGGAAAATCATCGTTGAAAATCAAGATAGAAGAATCTATGTCAAGGTGCGAGTAGATGATTATATAATAACTCCTAATCTCTGATAAAACCCACAATTAATTGTGTATTTGATATGGATGATTGAGAAAAAAGTGTATTTTTGCGGCGATTATACAATGTATTGTGGTTTTTATGTGTGACATTGGAAAAGCAATAGAGAAACGACGTAAAGAATTGGGAGTGACACAGGAGCAACTTTCCGAGTTGTGTAACGTGAGTATCAACACGTTGATTTCTGTTGAAAGGTCGCAAGGAAATCCAACATTGAGGGTGGTGAATGAGATTCTTTCCGTTTTGGGTATGCATCTGGAAGTTAAAATAAATGACAATGAGGACGCTGAAAGTATTCAATAATAAAGTTTTTGCAGGATTCTTGTCTGAGATTCCAGGGGAAGGCTATCTGTTTGTATATGACGACAACTATTTCAATGATCCGGCCTCCGATTCAATCAGCTTGACATTAAGCAAAAAGAATAAAGTCCATCAATCATTGACATTATTCCCTTTCTTTGCCAATATGTTATCAGAAGGCGAAAACAGGGCGCTTCAGGCCGGTCGGTTCAAGATAGCCCCGGAAGATGATTTTGGAATCCTTCTACATACTGCTAATTGTGACACCCCAGGTGCTATAACTGTGAGAAAAGATGAAGATTGAAGTTTGCCCCTGTACATTAGAAGCCGATTTTGACACCTACTCGCCTGTGGCCATCAAGAATTTTGCCGATGGCAAGAGGGTGTCGCATATCCTCCCATACGATTCGTTCCCCGCAGAGAACGAGACCAAACTGTTTGACGATAACCGCGAGCGTATATCGTTGTCAGGTGTTCAATCTAAATATTCTGTGATTATTGACAATGGAGAATTTCGGCTCACTCATTCGAGCGAACAGGGAAAATATATTTTGAAACCCAAACTTCCTCGTTTTGAAAACCGGGACTTTAGTCCTGCGAACGAGCATCTGACGATGCAAATTGCCTCGCAGGTTTATAAAATCGATACGGCGAAGTCGGCCTTGTGTTTTTCACAAAAAGGGGAAGCTGCCTATTTGTGCAAACGCTATGATATAAAGAAGAATGGAGAAAAGATACAGCAGGAAGACTTTGCTTCTTTGGCGGGACTGTCTGCGGCCACCCACGGTGGAAATTACAAATATGATGCGTTGAGTTACGAGGATGTCGGGCTGCTCATACAAAAATTTCTGCCAGCGTGGAAGATTGAAATCGTGAAGTATTTTGAGTTACTTCTTTTCAATTTCGTATTTGGGAATGGCGATGCCCATATCAAAAACTTTTCCGTAATCAAAACCAATTTCGGTGATTACCGACTTGCTCCTGCGTACGATTTGATAAATACAACGATACATCTCCCTGGCGATTCCATATTTGCCCTAAGTAAAGGTCTGTACAACGGATGGATTCCCAAACATTACGTCACAGGAACAGATTTCCTGATTTTAGCCCAAAGAATAGGAGTCCCAAATGCTGTTGCGGAGAAAAAAATAGAGAAGTTCTGTCAAACATATCCTTTGGCAGACAAATTAGTAGAAAACTCTTTTTTGAGCGAGAAACTCAAGGATTATTACCAGAAGTTTTTTAAGACGCGCATAAACTCATTCCTAAAAGCAAGATAAATTAGAATTATTGATATTCGTGATAATAGATACTAAAATTTAGAGAAATGAATAATAACACATTACAATCGAAGCCGTGGTGGAAAAAAGTGCTTCCCCACGTGGCAGCTATTGCCATTCTGTATTTGCTCACAATATTTTATTTCAGTCCCATTTTTATGGACAATAAAGATTTGCCGCAAGGTGACGATATCAGTGCCATCTGTATGGTGAAGGATGTTAATGATTTGCGTGCTGAAGACGGCATCGGCTCCGAATGGTCAAATGGTATGTTTTGCGGTATGCCTTCAACTACGGTGGCTGGACAGGGATCTTCGTTAAATATTTTTGCAAAATTGGCGAATGTGCTTCGCTTAGAAATGCCCTATAAAACAGCGGGGATACTGTTTTCCTATCTGATAGGATTCTATATCTTTATGGTTTGTATGGGGGCGAATGCCTGGTTTGCCCTATTGGGGGCCATCGCATACGGTTTTGCCTCATACAATATTATTATAATACACGCGGGACACGTTACCAAAGGATATGCAATGGCTTATATTGCACCTATGTTGGGTGGTGTAATGCTCTGCTTTAGAAAGAAATATCTTCCGGGATTCCTGATTACTTTGACTTTCTTAGGGATTCTTATCAGCCGTAGTCACGTTCAAATTGATTATTATGCTGCCTTGATGGTGGCCTGTGTAGGAATTTCCTATTTGGTGTATTACATCATTGCCAGCATTCGCAAAACCGAGCAGTTCAGTTCATTCTTGAAGGCCTCCGGCTTATTGGTGGTGGCGGCAGGATTGGCGGTTTTGCCTTCTGTTGGAAGTTTGTATCCTACTGCCAAGTACAGCAAGGACACGATGCGTGGCGGTGCCGAATTAAGTATTACCCCTGAAAATCAAAAGGCTTCTGCCACACCCAATGCTGGCGGTCTGGATATAGACTACGCCTACGCCTGGAGTTATGGTAAAATGGAAACTTTCACCCAGCTGGTGCCCAACCTTTATGGTGGCGGCCACGTGATGTTGGAACGCACCGATCCTGTAGTTAAAGAACTGAGAGATGCCGGATATGGATCTCCGTACTTGCCCACCTATTGGGGTGAGCAACCCTTTACGGAAGGTCCCGTATATGTGGGCGCCATTGTTTGTTTCCTGTTTATCTTAGGCTTGTTCGTGGTTAAAGGACCCGAGAAATGGTGGATCATTGCCGCATGTGTGGTCTCGTTTTTGTTGGCTTGGGGCAAGAATTTTATGTCTCTTAACGAATGGCTGTTCCACAATCTGCCTATGTACAATAAGTTCAGGACTCCTTCTATGTCGTTGGTTATAGCGGGAGTGGCTATGCCAATGTTGGGACTTTTCGCTTTGAAGGATATTTTCAATGGTAATATCGAAAAGCAGAAGGTCTGGAAATACACCTATATCAGTTTCTTCATCAGTGCCGGCCTCTGTCTGCTGTTGATGATTATCGGCAAATCATCTTTCTCCTTCACGGGAGCCGGCGACCCCGGTTTCAAGCAGCAGTTGGCGTCCGCCGGCTTTGACCAGGGACGTATTGACAATATTATGGATATCCTCATCAACTACCGTAAATCAATGTTGATGAAGGATGCCTTCCGTTCCATCGTATTTATTGCTTTGGCATTCGGAATGCTTTGGCTTTATCTGAAAAACTTCTTGAAGAAAGAGTGGATGCTTACCTGTTCATTGGCAGTGTTGGTATTGGTGGATTTGTGGGCAGTGGATAGAAGATATCTCAATGATGAGAGTTTCGAACGTAAGCAGAAAACACAGAATATCGTTCCCAAGACGGCAACCGACGAGCAGATTCTGCAAGACAAAGATATCAATTACCGTGTGCTGAATTTAGCTTCCAACACATTCAATGAAGCACAGACTTCTTTCTATCACAAGTCTGTTGGCGGATACAGTCCGGCCAAATTGCGTCGTTATCAGGATTTGATTGATTTTTACATCGCAGATGATATGCAGAAGGCATTGAACGCCATAGTGAAAACGCAAGGCGATATGGCGGCAGTGGATGCCAATGCTTATCCGATTTTGAATATGTTGAACACGAAGTATTTCATTGTCCCGCTCAATGGCGGTGCCACGATGCCACTGATGAATCCGCACAGACAGGGCAATGTCTGGTTTGTGCGGAATGTGGAGATGGTGGATAATGCGGATGCTGAAATATTGGCATTGGGCAAAACGGATTTGCGCAATACCGCTATTATTGATAAGCGATTTGCTGCCGACGTGACGGCAAAATCTTTCACGACAGACTCTTTGAATACGATTGTCAATACCTTGTGCAAACCCAATCATCTTACGTATAAGACTTCGGCCAAAACACAGCAGTTGGCTGTTTTCTCTGAAATATATTATGACCGTGATGGCTGGCAGAACCATAAGGAAGATGGTTGGGAAGTTACGATTGACGGCAAGCCGGCTCCGCTGTTCAGAGCCAACTATGTGCTCAGAGCAATGATGATTCCCGCAGGCGAGCACGTTATTGACTTCAAATTTGTGCCGTACACCCGTTTCTTAGGACAGAAGGTTAGCAATATCTCCTCCATCATCAACATTGTAGTATTGTTGGCAGGTGTTGGATGTCTTTGCTACAGACGTAGAAAAGAAGTTGTACTTGAAGCTAACTAGTGAATATATGCCTACACTATCTATTATAACAATCACTTTCAATGCAGGGCGGTTTTTAGCCAAGACTATTGACAGCATATTGGCGCAAACCTGCCGTGATTTTGAGTATATAATCGTGGATGGAAAGTCAAAAGATGCGACCGTTGAAATCATTAAGGATTACGAAAGCCGAATCCAGCGTTCAGAGTCTCCATTCCCGGTTCGTTGGGTAAGTGAACCCGACAAGGGTTTGTATGATGCGATGAACAAGGGAATGCGTATGGCAACCGGCGATTTCGTCTGGTTTATGAATGCCGGTGACAAGATATACGATGAAAATACGGTAGCTTGCATTTTAGAAAACTTAAAAGCCAATCCCGAATCTGATGTCATTTATGGTCAGTCGCTGATTATTGATGAAGAGGACAAACCTTTAGGGGAACGCCATAAAATTGCCCCCAAAGTGCTTACGCGTAAAAGTTTACTGAATGGTCTGGTTGTATGCCACCAGTCAATATTAGTACGAAAAAGCATTGCTCCTGATTATGATTTATCATATAGGATCTCTGCGGATTACGATTGGACTTGTAAAGTGCTGACTGTGTCAAAGAAGAATTTGTATATTGATAATTATCTGTCACGCTTTATGACATCGGGTGTTTCAGACATGCATCGCAAGAAATCCTGGATGGAACGGTATAAGATAATGAAGAAGCATTTCGGCTTGTGCGCCACGTTGTGGGCGCACTTCAAAATTGTTGTGCGTTATCCATTTACGGTAAAACATTAATAATTATAATAATATGCAAAAGATTGCACTCATTACAGGAATAACTGGCCAAGACGGCTCCTTCTTGGCTGAATTTTTATTGGAAAAAGGTTACGAGGTGCACGGTATCATCCGTCGCTCTTCATCCTTCAATACGGGAAGAATCGAGCACCTATACTTGGATGAGTGGGTGCGAGATATGAAGCAGAAACGACTGGTAAACTTGCATTATGGCGATATGACGGACTCGTCTTCACTTGTGCGCATCTTGCAGCAGGTCAAGCCGGATGAGGTGTATAACCTCGCCGCTCAAAGCCACGTAAAGGTGAGCTTCGATTGTCCGGAATATACCGCGGAAACGGATGCTACAGGTGTGCTTCGCTTATTGGAAGCCATTCGAATTTTGGGAATGGAGAAGACCTGTAAAGTCTATCAAGCTTCAACTTCCGAATTGTTCGGCTTGGTGCAGGAAATCCCACAAAAAGAAACCACGCCCTTTTATCCGCGTTCTCCGTATGGGGTTGCCAAACAGTATGGCTTCTGGATTGTGAAAAATTATCGCGAGAGTTACGGGATGTTTGCCGTAAACGGCATATTGTTCAATCACGAAAGCGAACGCCGTGGCGAAACGTTTGTCACGCGAAAAATCACGTTGGCAGCTGCTCGTATTGCTCAGGGCAAACAAGACAAGCTTTACCTTGGCAACCTGAATGCCTTGCGCGACTGGGGCTATGCTAAAGATTATGTAGAGTGTATGTGGCTGATGCTGCAACACGAGACTCCGGAAGACTTTGTGATTGCGACGGGTGAATACCACACGGTGCGAGAATTTGCAACATTGGCATTCCATTATGCGGGAATAGACTTGCGTTGGGAAGGTGAAGGCGTGAATGAAAAAGGCATAGACATTAATACTGGTAGAATTTTAGTGGAAGTCGACCCGAAATATTTCCGTCCGGCCGAGGTTGAACAGTTGCTCGGCGATCCGACTAAAGCAAAAACGTTACTGGGGTGGAATCCGACTAAAACACCGTTTAAGGAGTTGGTGAAATTGATGGTGGAATATGATATGAAACGTTGACGATAACGATGACGATGACGATGACGTTAACGATGACGATGACATAGTAAAGAATAATGATGAATTGGAACAATGGGAACACGGAATTTCAGAGAATATCAGGTTTGGAAAGATGCCATAGCATTTGCTACCTACGTTTATAAGGTGACGTCGGTTTTGCCGTGGTTTGAAAAGAAGGGGTTGGGAGATCAACTTCAAAGAGCTGTAGTAAGTATAAGCAGTAACATTGCAGAAGGATGTGCACGTCCGTCGGATGCTGATTTCGCCCATTTCTTAGATATTGCTCTCGGCTCTGCATTTGAAGTCGAATCTCAGTTATTAATTGCATTAAATATTGGTTACTTAGATGAAAAGTCGCACGACGATTTGATGGAAAAAATAAATTCAATTGAAAGACAAATCAACGCACTGGCGGCGAAGGTAAGGGAGAAACGATGACGATAACGATGACGATGACGATAACCTTAACCTTAACCTTAACCTTAACAGAGTTAACGTTAACGTCAACGTCAAAAAAGTCAACGTCAGCGTCAACGTCAACGTAAAAAAAAGTCAGCGTCAGCGTCAACGTCAACGTAAAAAAATGAAATAATGGAAAAAGAATCAAAAATATTTGTGGCTGGTCATAAAGGGATGGTGGGTAGTGCTATTGTGCGTGAATTACAGCGCCAAGGTTACAACAATATTATTACAAGAACTCATAAAGAACTCGACTTGACACGACAAGATGCAGTGGAGGCATTTTTTGCAGAGGAAAAACCTGAATATGTGTTTTTGGCAGCAGCAAAGGTAGGTGGCATCATTGCCAACCAGAATGCCTTGGCAGATTTTATGTATGACAATATGATTTTGGAAATGAATGTCATTCATTCCGCTTGGAAGAATGGCTGCAAGAAACTGGAATTTTTGGGATCCAGTTGTATCTATCCTCGGATGGCACCCCAGCCAATGAAAGAGAATTGTTTGCTGACTTCTGAATTGGAAAAGACGAACGAAGCATACGCTTTGGCCAAGATTTCCGGCTTGAAATATTGCGAGTTCCTGAACCGTCAATATGGCACAGATTATATTTCTGTGATGCCCACTAATTTATATGGTCCCAATGACAATTATCATCCGGAACATTCACACGTACTTCCTGCTTTGATTCGTAGATTTCACGAAGCGAAACAGGCCAGATTAAAAGAGGTCACCTGCTGGGGTGATGGTAGCCCGCTGCGCGAGTTCCTTTATGTGGACGATTTGGCCAACCTGTGCGTCTTCCTAATGAACAATTACAGTGGTGATGAGACCGTGAATGCCGGTACAGGAAAAGAATTGTCAATAAAGGAACTGACCGAATTGGTTGCAAAAGTAATCGGGTACGAAGGCCGAATTTTGTGGGACACCTCAAAACCGAACGGAACTCCTCGAAAACTGTTGGATGTGTCGAAAGCCACCGCATTGGGTTGGACTTATACGACGGAACTGGAAGATGGAATTTGTTTGGCATATAAGGATTTTCTCGAAAACCCCATAAGAGCAGAACGATAATATGACAAAGAAGGTTTTTGTTTCAGGATGTTACGACTTGCTACATAGCGGTCACGTTGAATTTTTCAAGCAGGCTGCCGAATACGGCGACTTGTATGTCGGAATAGGTTCCGATAATACAATTTTGCATTATAAAAATCACAAAACCGTTTATCCAGAACAGGAACGGCTGTTTATGGTGAAGTCTATCCGTTATGTCAAAGACGCGTTCATCAATCAAGGTGATGGTGTTTTGGATTTCCTGCCGACATTGGATTTGGTAAATCCGGACATATTGGTGGTCAACAGTGATGGCGCGTCCGAATCAAAACGTCAGGTTTGTGAGGAAAGAGGAATGGAATACGTGGTTTTGGATAGAATTCCACACGATGGTTTGGTCGCTCGTTCTTCTACAGAATTGAAGAAAGAACTTGGAGTGGGAAGTCCCACCGACAACACATTTTGTCTGTTACCCACTCGTTTGGATTTGGCCGGCACGTGGATTGATCAGCCGTATGTGAGTTGTTATGCACCAGGTTGGGCCATTACGATTTCGTTGGAGCCAACTTTTGAAATCCGCGAACGCTGTGGCCTTTCCACATCAACACGAAATGTCATCAAGCGTATTTGGCCGTATGAGCTTCCCGTGATGGATGCAGAGACGTTAGCCCGTTTGGTCTTTTGCTTTGAAAACAGCCCGGAACGTGCGGACGGCATTGTCAGTGGGGCGCAGGATTCCATTGGCATTTGCGTGCCTGGGCTTTGTCGTCACTATTACGACAATCATTTTTGGCCGGAAGAGATAGAACGGTGCTCTGATGAAACTGTTTTGCAATGGTTGGAAAATCATTTGGTACTGATTCCAATGGAACCGCGTCCTGTAGGGTGCAATGTGGTGTTCAATAAAGATATTACAGAATCGAAGGTTCGTGCATTGGCTTCTGCCGCAGAAGCGTGTTGGCAGGCGATATTGGGAAAGAATTTGTCAGAATTTGCCGATGCCTATAGGGCTTCCTTCAATGCGCAGGTGGCTATGTTCCCAGCTATGATTCAGGGTTCTGTACAAGCGTATATTGACAAATATTCTGCTATGGATGGTGTCCTGGCTTGGAAAATGCCGGGTGCTGGAGGCGGAGGCTATTTGGCTTGTGTGGTTAATGATTCTAAAGAATTTATAGTGGCACACACGGAAGCAATTGGTTTGAAAATTCGTAGAGAAAAATAATTTTGTAAAGCACTATATGAAAATAATAGTTCGAAAATATTTGATTCCTTTTGTCTTAGTGACCGTATGTTTTGCATTGTGGGGTTTTGCCAACGATATCACCAACCCAATGGTGAAGGCTTTCTCCAAGATTTTCAGAATGAGCGTGACAGATGGGGCTTTGGTCCAATTGGCTTTCTATGGCGGGTACTTCTGTATGGCCCTTCCAGCCGCTTTGTTTATTAGAAAGTTCAGTTACAAAGCCGGCTTGCTGATGGGACTTGGCCTTTATGCTGTTGGTGCTTTTATGTTTTTGCCTGCGCAAGCGATAGGCAGTTATTATCCTTTTTTGCTCGCCTATTTCGTACTGACGTGTGGTCTTTCCTTTTTGGAAACCAGTGCCAATCCGTATGTGTTGTCTATGGGTGATGCTGAAACGGCAACTCGACGTTTGAATTTGGCGCAGGCCTTTAATCCAATTGGTTCCTTAGCTGGAATGTTTGTGGCAATGAATTTCATACAGTCACGACTCAATCCGATGGATTCGGCTATGCGGGCTCAATTGAATGATGTCGAATTTGAAGCGGTTAAGACTTCAGATTTGGCCGTGTTGAGCAAACCGTATGTTTTGATTGGTATAGTGCTGGTGGTGATGTTCTTGCTTTTTGTTTTGTTCTTACCCAAACAAGAGACCTCGGATTCCAAGGACCAAGCGGCTGTGAATAGTGTGGATACGAGTATAAGAGGAACGTTGAGACGTCTTTGGCACAACAAATGTTACAGGTATGGCGTGGTAGCTCAGTTCTTTTATGTGGGCGTCCAAATTATGTGCTGGACATTCATTATCCAATATGGTACAAGAGTGTTTATGAATGAAGGTCTTGGGGAGCAGGCGGCAGAAGTTTTGGCGCAGAAATACAATATAGTCGCGATGCTGATTTTCTGTGTCAGTCGTTTCATTTGCACTTTCTTGATGAAATATATTAAGTCAAATAGATTATTGGCTGTTTTGGGTGTGGTAGGTCTTATTTTAGTAGGATGCGTAATTTTAGGTGATGGTCGTTTTGGAATGTGTTGTCTCGTCGCCGTTTCCGCCTGTATGAGTTTGATGTTTCCTACCATATATGGCATAGCTTTGCAAGGATTAGAAGAAGATGCCAAATTAGGTGCTGCCGGATTGATAATGGCTATTTTGGGTGGAAGTGTACTACCTCCGCTTCAAGCGCTTATCATTGATGGAAAAGGTTTGGGAAACATTAGTTCAGTGAATCTGAGTTTTGTTCTTCCGATGTTATGTTTTGTGGTGATAGTCGCATACGCGATATATATGCCGTCTTTATCTCGTAAATAATTTTAAGAATATGAAAAGATATTGTCAGACGCTTGAGTTGGTTGATGATTCGAAGATGATTGATCAGTATGTGGAGGCACATAGAAATGTTTGGCCCGAAATTCAGGAGGGAATCCGTAGTGTTGGAATCTTGGATATGCAGATTTTCAGGTTAGGCAATCGTTTGTTTATGATCTGCGACACGGTGGATGATTTTGACTGGGAGAAAGACAATGCCCGATTGGCTACACTTCCTCGTCAAGCAGAATGGGAAGCGTATGTTTCGCAATTTCAAGGATGTGCGGCGAATGCTTCCAGTACGGAGAAATGGCAGCTGATGGAGCGGATTTTTAAGTTGGAATAGGATAATGTAGCTTGTTCAAATAGTGATTGGATTAAAAACACAATAATATCATTAATGAATAGTTGATAATACACCTAAATTTTGCAGTTCCGAAATACGCATTTCGGAACTGCGTATTTCGGAACATTGAAACTGCTATTGGAATATGAAATTCTACGATAGGAAATCGGAGATTGAATGCCGGGCTTACATTCACAGCAAATTAATAGAATCAGTCATAATGCTTCCCCTCATCCCCAGCACCTACAACCGCGACAAGTACATCTACAACGTGCTGAAAAGCATTGCGCGGAAATGATTGTCCCTGAACTATTCCAGCCCCAACAGCCACGCAAAAGAAAGCACGGCATAAGGGAACAATCATTAAGGATGCGCAGAATATGATGTGAGCGACAGACGAGAATAAGTTCCGGTGTCCCTAATCATGATTTCGCTTTCATTTTTTTTACATCATTCAAAAAAAATGATTATTTTTGCGCGTCAAAAAATCAAGTGAAAATATGAATCCATTTGTTACGTCAGGATATGTGTCTTCGGAGTATTTCTGTGATCGCCAAAAGGAAACCGAACAGCTTTTGCGCGACATTCAGGGAAGGAGCCATACGGTAATCATCTCCCCGCGCCGAATGGGCAAAACAGGACTTGTTCAACACTGCTTCCACCAGAAAATTATATGTGATAATTTTTATTCGATTTTTATTGACATCTACGCAACACTGTCTTTGGGTGATTTTATCTATGTGTTTGGCAATGAAATATGTAGGCAATTGCGTACGAAAAAGGCTTTGGATGTTTTTGTACGTATTGTAAAATCCTTGAAACTGGATATCGGAATAGATGAAAAAGGCTTTTTGACGGCATCGTTTGGACTTGGCGAAATCCACGATGCAAATAAAACGATGGACGAGCTTTTCACCTATATTGCTAATGCCGACAAACCTTGCGTAATAGCGATTGATGAATTTCAGCAAATCAGTCGCTATCCGGAAAAGAATGTGGAGGCCTTGCTGAGAACGTACATTCAGCATTGCAATAACGCTACTTTTATTTTTGCGGGAAGTCAGCGGCATTTGCTGCAGAATATGTTCGCATCAGCTACCAAACCGTTTTACCACAGTGCCAATATCCTATCGCTGAAGCCAATCGAAAAGCGTGCTTATACGCTATTCGTGCAAGAAAAGTTTTCACAAGTAGGTAAAAACATTTCGGAGGAACTCATAGCAAAAGTGTATGATTCTTTTGAGGGGCACACTTGGTATATGCAGTCGGTGTTTTACCTGTTGTATTATATGTCGCAACCGGATTGCACGAATGAATTGATGGAGCAAGCCATCGAAAGGCGTATTATGGACAATGAAGATGTGTATGCGTCGCTTTTATATAGTTTGCCCGAGAAGCAGCAGAAATTACTCAAGGCCATTGCCTCCGAAGGGAAAGCTGCTCAAATGCAGTCGGCTGCATTTATCAAAAAATACCATTTGGCATCGGCCAGTTCTGTACAGTCCGCTATGGCCAAACTGCTTGATAAGGATTTAATCACGCAGGAATTGAACTATTACGCTGTCAACGACCGCTTTTTCGGTATGTGGTTGAGTCGGACAAGGTAGATAATACCCCAACGCCGAATATAATAGTTCACTATATATATTGCGCGTTCCAGACTCTATCCCACAATCTCTTTAAAATATTCAATCGTTTTCCCCAAGCCTTCACGCAGTTGGATGGTGGGCTGCCAATTCAAAATGGCTTTGGCCTTGTCAATGACAGGTTGTCGCTGTTGCGGGTCGTCTTGTGCGGCAGGTTGGTAGATGATTTTCGACTTTGTGCCGGTCAGCTCAATTACCAACTCTGCCAATTGTTTGATGGTAAACTCGTTGGGGTTCCCCAAGTTGATGGGGCCGGTGATGGAATCATCGGTGTTCATCATTTGGATAAGGCCGCGGACGAGGTCGTCGCAGTAACAGAAACTGCGGGTTTGGGAGCCGTCGCCGTAGATGGTGATGTCTTCGCCTTTGAGGGCCTGCACGATGAAGTTGGAAACGACGCGCCCGTCGTTGGGGTGCATGTGTGGGCCGTAGGTATTGAAGATGCGCACAACCTTGATTTTGACGTTGTTTTGACGGTGGTAATCGAAAAAGAGGGTTTCTGCGCAGCGCTTGCCCTCATCGTAGCAGGAGCGCACGCCGATGGGGTTCACGTTTCCCCAATACTCCTCAGGTTGCGGATGTACAAATGGGTCGCCATAGACTTCGCTGGTGGAAGTTTGCAGGATTTTGGCTCCGATATGTTCGGCCAGTTCCAGCATATTGACGGCGCCCACCACAGAGGTGCGAACCGTTTTGATGGGATTGTGCTGGTAATGGATAGGGGAGGCCGGGCAGGCCAAATTGTAGATTTCATCCACTTCAACGAAGTAGGGGTCGATGATGTCGTGGCGGATGGCTTCAAAGTAGGGATTGTCCATTAAATGGATGATGTTGCGTTTGTTGCCTGTATAGTAATTGTCCAAACAGATAACTTCGTTGCCTAAGTTGAGCAGTTTTTCGCATAAGTGCGAGCCGATGAATCCGGCACCGCCGGTGACTAAGATTTTTTTCATTGCGTGGTGAAATTAGGGGCGGCAAAAATACAAAATAAAGCGAGGATGTTGTGATGTGAAAAGTGTGAAATCGTTATTTTGCCTAAAAGGAATAATTGGGGTAATGAATGACTAATATAAAGTCATAATAGGCCTTATATTATTCCTTCATTTGGAAGTATGTCAGAAAAAAACATCTTTTCTTCTTTAATCGTCAATGTGCCCGAAGTGACTAAGGTACGTCTGATTGTTTCAATGAAATCACTGTTTAAAGAACATACAATCTTACATTGGCCATGGCTTAATTCCGTTGTGATTTTTGTGAAATCTAATATGCGGTGCGAAGCGCAGTCAACAAAAGAATCATGAGAAAGGAAAGCATAATCTGACTTTAAAATAGGAATTTGTAATTTCAGTAGGTTCTCTTTGTTGAATTTATATGGATTGATATTTGAGTTGATGAATACAGTGCAAATGGATACTCTTCCTTCAGAAATACCTGTTATGATGACAAATTTTTGATGGTCAATATCGTCAAAAGATGTCAAGAACACATCGCCTATGGCGATAGAATTTTCGAGGGCAGTAAAGGGAATATCCATATCAAGCCAAATGTTCAGCTAATTTTTGAGAGAATGCCGATTCGGCTAAGACGTAGTCGATGAAGGAATCGTTGCATCCCATTTCCAACATTATATTCCGTAGAGAAATAGGATGGTTAGAGGTTGTGTTTCTCCAAGCGTAGTCGTGAGATTTTTCACGAACTTCATCCCAAGAAAGCTCTCCATATTGTTGTATAGCAGAGTTTATTGTTTGGATGTCAAGTCTTGAAAGTGATTCCATATCAGGCTCGATTTTCGCGGTTACAATATCCCAATCGCGTATTGCGAAATAAGTTGAGAAAAAGTCTTTATCTTTGAAAAAACCATCACCTCTGACAGATTTTAAAATGTCATAAAGTTTGGACGGAACAGGTCCATCGTTCATCGCTATGTATGTGTCACCAGTAATCATCTTGCCGTAAGATGAAAGCATTTCTCTATCGGAGAAGTATAGGATTTTGAAAATTTCATGCAAATCAGCACGCTTCAATTTTTTGACAATATAAAGTGTAGCGTGAATTGTTTTTTCAAGATTAAATTGATTGTCCATCTCATTTTGTTTTGAGCGGCAAAAGTATAAAACTTTTTGAAAACATAATAGCTCATATTTGGAATGAGCGGAAATCAATCGGAATATAATGTAATAACTTATTAATTAAGTTGTTATAAACTTTTGGTGGTACAATGAAAAAATGTGTACCTTTGCGCCCTCAAAAGATTGTTGGGTGAAGATTGTTGATGTTTTTCAGAGAAATCCCCCCCAGCTATTTATTGTGTTTAAACACTTGTTATAACAAAAATAAAGATTATGCCTTTATTTACAATTATTATTCCTGTTTATAATCGTCCCGATGAGGTTGACGAATTGTTAGAAAGTTTGACAAAGCAGTCATTTACGGATTTCGAAGTTGTTGTTGTTGAAGATGGCTCCAAGACAAAATGTGATACGGTTGTTGAGAAATATCTAGACAGATTGAATGTCAAATATTTCTTTAAAGACAATTCCGGACCAGGACAAACTCGCAATTATGGAGCAGAAAGAAGCTCTGGGGAATATCTCTTGATCTTGGATTCCGATTGTATTTTACCTGAAGGCTATACGCAGGCTGTCTATACGGAACTTCAGACGAACCCTTGTGATGCCTTTGGTGGACCAGATAGAGCACATCGTTCTTTCAGCCCTACGCAAAAAGCAATCAATTATGCGATGACATCCTTTTTCACGACTGGAGGAATTCGCGGAGGCAAAAAAAAGTTGGATAAGTTTTATCCACGTAGTTTCAACTTAGGAATTAAAAAGTCAGTTTATGATACTCTTGGTGGCTTCTCAAAAATGAGATTTGGAGAAGATATCGACTTGAGTATACGCATTTTCGATGGCGGCTATTCCTGTAGGTTGTTTCCCGATGCCTGGGTTTATCATAAACGCCGTACAGATTTAAGAAAATTTTTCAAGCAAGTGCATAATTCAGGTATTGCGAGAATAAATTTGTTCAAACGTCATCCGAAATCGTTGAAAATAGTGCATTTGCTTCCTGCTTGTTTCACATTAGGCATTATACTACTTCTAATATTGACTTTTTTTTGGCCGTGGGCTCTATGTCTGATTGCTTTATATGCATTGATGATTTTCATTGATGCATCATTTAAAGAAAAAAGCATTAAAATAGGTTTTTTATCTATCATTGCATCATTTGTACAGTTATTTGGATATGGAACCGGGTTTTTGAGAGCTGTCTGGAAAAGACTGATATTGGGACAAGGAGAGTTTGAAGCATTTCAACGAAATTTCTACAAATAGTAAACATTTTGATTTTCGAGTTAATAGCGGGCTAAAATTGATTTTTTTTCGCGGTTTTAGCTCGCTATCGTGTGTCTTTTTTATCTTTGCGCCCTCTTTTGAAAAGAGTTAAACAATCAGATTTTAGTAGTAATAACTTTGTAATCATCAATCTATCAATATGACCCCTCGAATTTCCCAATCCATTACAGACAGTATAGCCGCCAAACAAGCCATCTTGAACAACGCCGAATTCCTCGCCCGCATTGAGGCAGCTGCAGAGATGATTACGAACTCTTTGCGCGAAGGAGGCAAAATCCACTTCTGCGGTAACGGCGGCAGCGCCGCCGACGCCCAACACCTTGCCGCCGAACTCTCCGGCCGTTTCTATTTCGACCGTCCTCCGTTGAATGCCGAGGCTCTGCACTGCAACACCTCCTATCTCACCGCCGTGGGCAACGACTACGGCTACGACCTCATATTCTCCCGCCTGCTGAAAGGCACAGCCAAGGAAGGTGATGTGATAGTGGGCATCTCCACTTCCGGAAATTCTAAAAACATCGTCAACGCCTACGAGGTGGCCCGCGAAATGGGCGTCCATATCATCGCAATGACCGGGGAAACCGGCGGGAAAATGAAGGATTTGGCGGATATATTGCTCAATGTGCCTTCCCACGATACACCCCGTATTCAGGAAAGCCACATTATGATTGGCCATATCATCTGCGAACTCGTGGAAACCGCGATGTTCGGTGCGAAATAAAGTTTCCTCTGTTTATACACTAATTTCTAAACGTCAGCTCGCGGTTTACGGCTTGCGGAAAGGTTTGACGGCACGCTCGAAAATGCCGTTCATGTAGGCGATTACCATTCCGTAATTGGAAACGGGAATGCCGCGTTCCACGGCGGGTTTCAGCCTGCCCATAATCTGTTTGCGCGTGATCATACAGCCGCCACATTGGATGACCATCGCGTACTTCTCTATGTCCGGTAGGGAGTTTAGTCCAGAAACGAAGTCGAAATGCAGCGACTTGCCCGTGTATTGCTGAATCCAGCGAGGCAGCTTCCCGCGCCCGATGTCCTCGCAGGATGTGAGGTGTGTGCAGGATTCCAACATCAGGATGTGGTCGCCGTCTTGGAGCTTGTCCAAGTGGGGCGTGCCTTGCAGGTAGTGCTCGAAGTTGCCTTTGTGGTGCGCCAATACGACGCTGAATCCAGTGAGGGGAATTTCTTCGGGAACGTCTTTGGCCACGCGTGCGAACATCTGGCTGTCCGTCACTACCAATTTGGGTGCGGGATGCGATTGCAACCAGCTCGCGACCTTGTCTTCTTTGAGGACAACGGCGATGGCGTCGTTGTCCAAAATGTCGCGGATGAGCTGCACTTGCGGAAGGATGAGTCGGCCTTCGGGCGCTTCGTTGTCGATGGGCGTCACTAAGACCACGGTGTCGTTCTCGGCGATGAGGTCGCCCAACAGGGAGTGGGAAATGTAAGCGGAGGGCGGCATTAGACGCACCAATTCGGCCAACATCTCGGGGATGCCTTCGCCGGTTTGGGCGCTCACTTCCAACATCGGATGGTCAGTGGCGGCATCAGACGCGCTTTGTGCGAGGTCTGACTTGTTATTGACGATGAGGTAGGGGATTTCGTGGGCTTTGAACTGGTCGGCAAGTAGCTGCTCGGGTTCGCCAAATTCGTGATTGGTTGTCACAAGGATGGCGAAGTCGATGGTCTTGACAACCTCCAACGACTTTTGAATACGTTTCTGTCCGATGTTGCCTTCGTCGTCTATGCCGGCGGTGTCGATGATGACGACGGGGCCGATGCCGAAGATTTCGATGGACTTTTTCACGGGGTCGGTGGTGGTGCCGGCTAAGGCGTCCACAATGGCGGTCTCCTGTCCCGTGATGGCGTTGATGAGCGAGCTTTTGCCGTTGTTGCGTCGCCCGAAAATACCGATGTGCGGTTTGTTCTCCCTACCCTTCATATTAGTGATTAATTATCATATTGTAAATATTCCAATCCCCATTTTTGGTATAAGGGGACTTTCGTGTCTGTCGTCAAAAAAGTGAGTTTCTCTGCTATACATTGTGCTATTAGCAATCTGTCAAATGGGTCTTTATGACATGCATATTGCTCGAATTTTTCAACTTCTTGTATGTGGCTTGGCAATAATCCGATAATTCCAATACCTTCTTGCTCCAGATATTCCATAGTTTCTGTTAAATTGTAATCAAATCGCATTTTGTTTTTGGCTGTTTTGATTACAATTTCGTGCAAACTGATAACACTGACAAAACAGGTATTATCATAGTCTTCCACAAAATCTTGAATGATTGTGGGCAAACTTGAATTCGTGCGTAAGTAATTTACTATGGTTTGTGTGTCTAGCAGAACTTTCATTACTTCTCATTAGCGTAAACAGGTGTAGAAAAGGCATCGTCTGCTACCCAAATTTTATCCTTGAAAATCTTTTTCAGATTTGCTATTTTATTCTTCTTACCTTTAGGAAGCCTTTTTTCAGGATGAGCTTCTATCCATTCTTGAACCGTCATAATATTTTATAATTTTATTTGCAAAAGTAATAAAAATTATATAAAACTAATACTCAATAACTTATGAATGTGTATAAAAAATTTTGAATTATTTAATACATAAAAAATGGAAAAAAATGTAGTTTTAGCAGATTTCACCGAAGATGTCGTACTCGGAGGCTTCGGTGATTTGGACATTGTAGAAATCGCCGATGGTGAGGGCGCGGTCTTTGCTGATGAGCACGCCGTTATCCACTTCGGGCGAGTCGTACTGGGTGCGGCCGACGTAGAAGTCCTGTTCCTCGGCATCGATGATGACTTTGAAAGTCTTGCCCACCTTGGCTTCGTTCAGTTCGAGGGAAATTTGTTCCTGAAGGCGCATGATTTCATTTTGCCGTTTGTTTTTTTCGGATTGGCGAATAGGGTCGCCTAACTCGTAGGCCGGCGTGTCATCCTCTTGAGAGTAAGTGAAGACGCCCAATCTGTCGAAGCGCGTGCGTTTGACGAACTCCACAAGTTCCTTGTGCTGTTCGCGGGTTTCCGTCGGATAGCCGGAGATAAGGGTGGTGCGCAGGGCGATGTCGGGAATGGCCTCGCGGATGCGTTCTACCATATTATATATATAGGCTGCGCTGCCGCCACGTCGCATACTCTTGAGAATCTCGTCGTTGATGTGCTGGATGGGGATGTCCAGATAGTGGCAGAATTGCGGGTGTTTTTTCATCACATCCAGAATTTCGAAGGGGAAGTTGAGCGGGTAGGCATAGTGCAGACGGAACCATTCGATACCTTTCACTTGGGCGAGTGCCTCCATCAGGGCAGCCAATTCCCGCTTGCCCGTCAAATCGACGCCGTAGTAGGTCAAATCCTGGGCGATAAGCATTACCTCCTTGACACCTTGCTCGGCGAGTTTTCGTGTCTCTTCCACCAACAGCGGAATCGGTTTGGAAACCTGCTTGTCGCGAATCAGCGGGATGGCGCAGTAGGAACATTGGTGGTCGCAGCCTTCTGAAATCTTGAGGTAGGCATAATGCCGTGGGGTAGAAAGCAGACGTTCGGAGGTGCCTAACAGTTGAAAGTCCTCGGACTCTACAAGTTTGGACAACTCTTCGAAAGTGAAGATGCCGTCAATCTCGGGAAGAGACTCCTCCAATTCGGCCTTGCAGCGTTGGGCCAAGCAGCCTACAACAAAGACTTTCTTGACTTGGCGGCGTTTTTTGCGCTCCAATTGTTCTAAAATCTCATTGACGGACTCCTCGCGCGCGTCGCCAATAAAACTACACGTGTTCAAAATCACAATGTCGCTTTTCATCGTTCCTTCAAAAAAGATGCGATGGCCCTTCTTTTGCAGCTGGGCAGCGATGACTTCTGAATCCACGACGTTCTTGGAACATCCTAAAGTAATGATATTGATTGTCATAGTAAATTGATAAGGTGTGTTTTTTTCAAGGGCGCAAAGATAACAAACTTTGCGCAAGGAGAATAAAAACGGAGCGAATAAACCTGAAACCGTATTGTGGGATGCATAAAAAAAGCCCCTCGAAAGAGGGGCTGAAAATTTCTTAAAATCGAATTATCTGCATTCAACGCCTGTTTTAGGATCTTCAATTATGAGTCCAGTGTAGTCGGCACATTTTTGGCCTTTATCCAATTCGATTTCGTATGTTTTCACAACAACACCAGCAGTATAGGTTTTGCAAGTGCATTTTTTGTTGCAGGATGTGGAGAAGAAAGCGAGCATTAAAGCGGCTGCGCATACACATAATACTTTTTTCATTGTTTTGGAATTTTAGTTAAAAAATAAGGTTCAAAATTGAGGCGCAAAGATATACTTTTTATTGATTATGCTTATTGGGAAATTTGTGATCAGTGAACTGAGAACTGACAGAAAGGGTGAGTGGTTAAGAAGCCAAGAAATGAAGAAAATAAGGTGTGAAAGAATGATTTTCCCATTTTTTCACTTTTTTTGTATCTTTGCCGTTCCGTTTTTATTAGGTGAATTATATCTAAAATATTTATACTCAACATTTTATGAAAAATATTGCAAAAATATGTATTCTTTTGGCTTTGATTACTGCCACATCTTGTTCTTCACAAAAGAAGATTGAATCTGACCAGAAGAAGAAAACCACTACCGAAGAAACAAAAAAAGATCCTATGACACAGATACTTATTCAAACTTCGATGGGCGACATCAAGATTGCCCTCTACAATGAAACGCCCCAACATCGCGACAACTTCATCAAGTTGGTGAAGGAAAGTTACTACGACGGCGTGCTTTTCCACAGAATTATCAAAGGTTTTATGATTCAGACGGGCGACCCTGATTCCAAGACGGCGAAGAAGGGCCAGCGCCTCGGTATGGGTGGTCCAAGCTACCGCATTCCTGCCGAATTTGTACCCACTCTTTATCACAAACGTGGCGCAGTGGCTGCCGCACGCGACAATAATCCGGCAAAGGCTTCTTCCGGTTCCCAGTTCTACATCGTGGATGGCGACGTGTTTTCTGTTGACAAACTGAATATGATTGCGCAACGTACGGGCAAGACCTTCAATGCAGAGCAGCAGCACATCTACACCACCATCGGTGGCGCTCCTTTCCTGGATGGCGACTATACCGTTTTCGGCGAGGTGGTTTCCGGTATGGATGTGGTCGATAAAATTGCCGCACAAGAAAAGGACGGTAACGACAGACCTTTGGAAGACATTAAGATTATCAGTGCTAAAGTTATTGAATAATACTACTTTATGAAATCTATAGAAGAAATCAGAAACGATATTGAAAGTTTCAAGATTGAAAATGCGGAAACTCTCGAACAATTCCGCCTTCAGTTTTTAACCAAAAAAAGTGACATTCAGGCGCTTTTCGGAGAAATCAAGAACATAGCTCCGGAAGAACGCAAGGAATATGGCCAACGTATCAACGAGTTGAAAGACAGGGCTCAACAACGCTTTGACGAATTTAAGGAGGAGTTGGAGAATGCGGCCTGCGCACAAAGCCAGATTGCGGATGTGACCCGCCCGTCACACAATATCGGATTAGGCTCCATGCACCCCATCTCCTTGATGATGAATCAGGTACGTCGTATTTTCGAAGACATCGGCTTTGCCGCTGTAACTGGTCCTGATGTGGAAGACGACTGGCACGTGTTCACCGCGTTAAACTTTGCAGAAGAGCATCCCGCCCGCGATATGCAGGACACCTTCTTCATCGACCTGCATCCCGATGTGCTGCTTCGCACGCATACGTCATCACTGCAAGTGCGCACGATGGAAAAACAGCAACCGCCGATTCGCGTCATCTGCCCCGGTCGCGTGTTCCGCAATGAGGCAATCACCTCCCGCGCGCACTGTATCTTCCATCAGGTTGAAGGTCTTTATGTAGCTGAAAACGTTTCCTTTGCAGATATGAAGCAGACGTTGCTCTATTTCGCTCAAAGAATGTTCGGCCCAGATGTGCGCATTCGTCTTCGTCCTTCCTATTTCCCGTTCACAGAACCGTCCGCAGAAATGGATGTTTCCTGCTACATTTGTGGCGGCGATGGCTGCAACCTCTGCAAACACACCGGCTGGGTGGAAATCCTCGGCTGCGGTATGGTTGACCCCAACGTTTTGGAAAACTGCGGCATTGACAGCAAGAAATACACGGGTTTTGCCTTCGGTCTCGGCATCGAACGTATGACGATGCTCAAGTACAGAACCAACGACATCCGCCTCTATTTTGAAAACGATGTCCGCTTCTTGCAACAATTCAAGGCGGCTTCCAAATAGAGATGGGTGAACTGTTATCAGTGAACTGTGAACTGTATGGAGTGCGCGTTGAGCCTATCGATACAATGGAAAGACAAACATTCACAGTTTAGCTTTAGATCAGCAAACAAATAATTTAATATTATCAATAATGAGTAAAAAATTCAAATTTATCAACACGATTATCGGCGTTATCATTGGTATAGTGGCTTCGGCCGTCTATATTATGACTGCCGAACCTACCGTATCCTGGTGGGATTGTGGTGAATACATCGCCACAACAACGAAAATGTTAGTTGGACACCCTCCTGGGGCACCTACTTTCCAAATCATCGGACGTATATGCTCTCTCTTTGCCGGTGGTGATGTTACCAAAATGGCCTTCTGCGTGAACTGTATGTCTGCTGTATGCAGCGGTCTCACCATTATGCTATTGTATTTCACCATTGTTCGTCTGGCCCGCAAACTCATTGCCAAATACGGAGAAATGAACCTGCCGCGCTTTATCGCTGTAATTGGTGCTGCACTCGTCGGTTCAATGGCTTACTGTTTCTCTGACACATTCTGGTTCTCCGCCGTTGAAGGCGAAGTCTATGCTATGTCCTCGTTCTTCACAGCCCTGGTGTTCTGGTGCATCCTACGGTGGGACGAAGAGTACGACAATCCCAAGAGCAACGTCAATCCCAATCGCTGGATAGTGCTGATTGCCTATTTGGTCGGCCTTTCCATCGGTGTTCACCTGTTGAACTTGCTGACACTGCCTGCTATCGTACTTATCGTTTACTACAAGCTCTCCAAAGAAGCTACCGGAATGGGCGCTGTTCTCGCGTTTGACATCATCTCCTTCTTCTTCGCATTCTTCTGCTCACCATTGTGGATGTTCCTGATTTGGATTTTAATCACCATCCCGTTGTTCGTGCTTTGCGTGAAGAGAGGAACTTTGAGATCTAAAGCCGAATGGGGCGTGTTCCTGTCATTAGGCCTATCGGTCATCTTACTTGGTATTATCCTTTGGGGCATTATTCCTCAAGTGGTTAACCTTGCAGGCAAATTCGACCTCTTCTTCGTCAATTCTTTGCACTTGCCGTTCAATTCCGGTGCCATCTTCTTCTTCCTGGCTATTGCTGCCCTTATTGCATGGGGCATCTATTCCGGCTACAAAAAACACAAACCCATCCTCTTGGTTGGCGTTTATTGTTTCGCTTTCCTTTTGGTCGGTTATTCCACGTTCTTCACGTTGGTCATCCGCTCCAATGCCAATCCGACCATCGATGAAAACAATCCTGAAGATGCTGTGTCTTTGTTGGCTTATCTCAATCGTGAGCAATACGGCTCCAATCCGTTGTTCTTCGGACAAAGTTACAACACTAAAGTTGTAGGTGCCAAAGACGGCAAACCTGTCTATGTGAAGGACAAAGAAAACAAATGCTATGTTGTTGCCAACAGCCGTTTGGAAGACCAACCTATTTATGATAATGCAGGCCAAATGCTTTTCCCGAGAATGTGGTCTTCCGAAAAAACAAGCGATTATGTCAACTGGTTGAACAACCGTTACAGCAGCGACAGCTCAAACGATAAAGAAAATCGTCGTGCTATCGCTCGTGGCGAATTGCCGACTTGGCAACGGAACATCAAATTCTTACAGACCTACCAGTTCGGATATATGTACTGGCGTTACTTTATGTGGAACTTTGCCGGCCGTCAAAATGACCTTCAGGGACGTGGTGATAATATGAACGGCAACTGGATTTGTGGTATTCCAGCCATTGATAAACCAATGGTCGGAGACCAAAGCGACCAACCTATGGCAATGCAGCGCCCGGGCCACAACACCTACTACTTGCTCCCACTGTTGTTAGGCCTTATAGGTATCGGATTCCAAGTCAAGAAAGACACCTCCAATGCCTTCATCGTATTTATGTTGTTCATAATGACAGGCTTGGCTATCGCTTTCTATTTGAATATGTATGCATTCCAGCCGCGTGAACGTGACTATGCGTTTGCCGCTTCCTTCTATGCGTTTGCTATTTGGATAGGCTTTGGTGTATTAGGCATTTACAATCTTTTTGAGAAGATTAAGAATAACAAGGTGCAACTTGCGGGTGCCGCACTCACCACCATTATCTGCTTCGTGGCAGTACCTTGCGTGATGGGCAGCCAAAACTGGGACGATCACAACCGTTCAGACCGATATACGGCATTGGCTATTGCCAAGAACTATTTGGATTCCTGTGCTCCTAACGCCATCTTGTTCACACTTGGTGATAATGATACATTCCCATTGTGGTACGCACAGGAAGTGGAAGGTTACCGTACCGACGTCCGCGTTTGTAACCTCTCCCTCTTGAGCACCAGCTGGTATGTGGATCAGATGAAGCGCAAAGCTTATAACTCCGATCCGCTGCCTATTTCAATGACTTGGGACCAATATAAGGACGGTACGCGCGACGTGCTCTACCTCGGCCCTGCCGGCAACCAGTTCGTCGATTTGAATGCCATCGTCGATTATATCAAGGATCCTCAATTCGACAATCAACGTCATCTGTTGTTCCTCTCTTCCGAAAATGGTTACCGCAGCAACGGCCGCCCGATTCCGGCAAGCTTCTCTTTGAAGGTTGACAAAGCCAAAGTTTTGGCTAACGGAACGGTAAGACCTGAAGACGCAGACCAGATTGTAGATAAGTTGGAATGGAATATGAACACCAGCGGTGTCAATCCATTGGCAAAGGCTTACATCATTATGATGGACATCCTTGCCAACAACAATTGGGAACGCCCGATTTACTATGCTTCCACGACCGGTTCTGAAGCATATCTCGGATTGGAGGACTACTTCCAATTGGAAGGTTTCGCTTATCGTCTGGTTCCTATCAGGACTCCACGCAACAGCTATTACGACGTTGGCCGTGTGGATACCGACATTTTGTATGACAAGTTGATGAATGTTTTCAACGACCACAGCCGTACAGACCGCGTGAACAATCCTAATGCCGCAAAGAAAGAGGCTTGTCCGTATTTGTGGGGCGGTTTCAACGATCCGAAGGTATATCACAGTGAAGACAATGCCCGTATGGTATCACTTATCCGTAAACTCTATAGCCGTCTGGGAGAAAAACTCCTTGCCGAAGGTGACAAGGCTAAAGCTGAAAAAGTATTAGACAAGGGTAATGAAATCCTGCCAAACGAGAAATTCCCGTTTGTATCCACTATGTCATCCATTTATGGTTATACACAAAGTTGCGCATTCTATATGCAGGACTACTTTAGATTGAACACGCCGTCTGCCAACAAGAAGGGTATGGAAATGGCCAACAAGATGTGGGATGGTATGGTGGAATTGTTCAACTGGTACAATACTAGAGATGAGCGCACATTGGGATTCCACAGTGACAATATCCATTACGACTTTATGTTCCTCAGCTACTTGATGAGCAATGTGAACTATCCTGGAAACGGTCTTGCTTCCCGTTATGGTGAATTGAAGTTTGACAAGGTGGCTGAATTCTATCTCAAAGAATTGAATGCAAGCATTAGCAAGAAACTTCGTCAACCGAACTTCGACCAGCAGTCACTTGCAGGTGATTTCCAAGAATTGCATCAGATTATGGATATTGCCAGAGCATGCGGCAACAAGGCCTTGGCCGACAAGACACAACAGATAGCAGATGCGCAATTTAGCGCTATCGATTCTGCCGCACCGGGAATGGGTAATGCCTTCCGACAGTTCTATTCTAATATGAACAAGCCTCAAGAAGAAACATATACAACTACTGAAGAAGATTCTACAAACGCTTAAAAGAAAGGATTATTATGAAAAAATTTGCTGTAATATTGTGTGGATGCGGCACGTTGGACGGCAGTGAGATTCACGAGTCCGTGATGACGTTGTTAGCCATTGACCGCAATGATTGCGAATACAGTATTTTCGCGCCCAATGATGTGCAACGTCAAGTGGTGAACCACATTACGGGCGAGGCAATGAATGAGCAGCGGAATATGATGGTGGAGGCTGCCCGTATAGCCCGTGGTAAAATTCGTCCGATAGACGAATGCAACGTGGAGGATTTCGACGCGTTGGTTTTCCCAGGTGGTAACGGCTCAGCCAAAAACCTGTTTACGTATGCACTCAAAGGCAGAGATTGTACGGTTCGCGAAGATGTGGCCCAGCTTATCCGCACCTTTCACAATCATCAGAAACCTATCGGAGCCCTCTGCATTGCTCCGGTAATGTTGGCTAAAGTGTTGGGAGACATCACTATCACCGTCGGTAATGACGCACGTACCATTGATGATGTCAACAGCTTTGGCACGCAGCATATCAACACCCAGCAGAAGGAGGTCATCGCCGACAAGCAGAATAAGATCTTCACAACACCGTGCTATATGCTGCCAGCCCGCATTTCCGACATTGCTGACTGTGCAGAAAACCTCATCGAGGCCATCCTCGAAAACATCCAATAAGATGAAAAACATTGTGGTCGTCGGCTTTCCAGGCTCTGGAAAAACTACCATAGGCAGAAAGCTGGCGGCCTATTTACATCTTCATTTTGTCGATTTGGATGAGGCCATTGAGGCTAAATACCACACAAGCATTCCCCAACTTTTCGAAAAGTATGGGGAATTTGCTTTTCGTAAATGCGAGTTCGCAACCCTTCAAGAACTACTGCTGAAACCCGATTTGCTCATTTCCACCGGCGGCGGTGCACCCTGCTTTGAAAATGCTATGCAACTCATAAACCAACACGCCATTTCTGTCTATTTCCAACTTTCAGAAGCTGTGCTGGTGCAAAGGCTGATGAGCAGCCGCAAAAAAAGACCTCTGGTAACAGGTTCTGATATCGCTACAGTGAAGCAGTACGTTCATCAAACACTAGCCGTGCGCGCGCCCTATTATGAACAGGCGGACATTATTCTTACAGAAGATTCCCTGTTAGATTTGAATGCGTTAGATTCTGTTTTTGCCACAATTAATTTTTCCCTAAAATGACGATTGCATCTATTTGCTCCCTGCTTCATCCCATTGAGGCAAAACGCTATGACGAGAATGCGGATGTTCTCGAATTGAGTATCGATAGCCGACAGGTGAAACATCCTGAAGGGACGCTCTTTTTCGCGTTCAAAACATCGCAAAACGATGGTCACCGCTATATCTCCGACCTCATCAAGATGGGCGTTTCGAATTTCGTAATAACCAGCAGCTTGGCGGATATCCATATCGCCGACGAACTGGCAGACAGATTCGCGCATTGCAATTTTATTCGGGTGGGGAACGCGTTGCAGGCTCTTCAAACGATAGCTGCCGCGCACCGTGACCAATATAGTTGCCCTGTTGTCGGAATTACTGGCAGCAACGGCAAAACCATCGTCAAGGAATGGTTGGCCAATATGTTGTCCAATGACCGCCACGTGACGTGTAGTCCCAACAGCTACAACTCGCAAATAGGCGTGCCGCTCTCTGTCTGGCAGATGAACACACAAACGGAAATCGCCGTCTTTGAAGCTGGTATTTCCAAACCAGATGAGATGGAACATTTGGCCAAAATCATTCGTCCGTCTATAGGAGTACTTACCAATATCGGTATGGCGCACGCTCAGTTCTTTCACAACAACAGGCAGAAAGCTGTAGAAAAACTCAAACTGTTCCAATCTGCCGACACGTTGATATATCACGATGATAACGAGGAGCTCAACCAGCTCCTCACTCTTCCCGAATACCGCCATCTGCAGATGGTGTCGTGGGGGAGCAAAGATTCCGTTTGCCCCATTACGGAACGTCGCGTGGAAGGTAATCAGACCATCCTTACCATCGGCGGCTATTCCTATCACATCCCGTTTTTGGATGCCGCCTCTTTGGAAAATGCGACGCACACGATTGTCGCAATGAAGATGCTGGGCTATGCCCCGGAAGTTGTCGATAAGCGCCTCAGCACCTTGTCCCGTGTCAGTATGCGAACGGAGATTTTAGAGGGAAGCAACCATTCCCTCATTATTAACGACACATATAGCTTGGACATCAACTCCCTGCGTGCCGCATTGGACTTTATGGACACCCAAATGCAGTTGTCGCATAAGACATTGATCCTATCCGATTTTGAGCAGGTCGGCACATTGACAGACCGAGACTATGAGGATTTGAATAAGCTTTTGCAACGTCATCATATCAGCACGTTTATTGCCGTGGGGCACGACCTCTGCCAGCATCGCGATTGCTTTGAAATGCCTACGGTTCTGTGCTATCCGGACACGCCGGCACTGCTTCACCAACTTCACGATATTGACTTCTCGTACCAATCCATACTCATCAAAGGAGCACGTAATTTCCATTTTGAGAAGATAGTCGGCAAGTTGCAACACAAAACGCACCTGACGATTCTGAATGTCAGTCTGCCGGCCATCGTTCACAATCTCAATGTCCATCGCTCGTTGCTCAAGCCTGAGACCAAAGTGGTGGCGATGGTGAAGGCGCACTCATACGGATTAGGCGATGCGGAGCTAGTCAACGAGCTGGTGCATCAGCACATCGATTATTTGGCAGTGGCATACGCCGACGAAGGTCTCCGTCTGCGTAAAAGACACATACAGACTCCCATTATCGTGTTGGGCGCCGAAGCTCACAGCTTTGACGTGATGGTTCAGCAGAATCTGGAGCCTGAGATTTTCAATTTCTATTACCTGCGGGAGTTGGAGGATGTTTTGAAGAAGCATCCCCAAATCCAGCATTTCAATATCCATATTAAACTGGATACGGGAATGCACCGACTGGGTTTTGACGAGCAGGATCTTCCTCGACTGATTGATATTGTCCGGAACAATCCGCAGTTGCGAATAGCATCTATCTTCTCGCATCTGGCAGCAGCCGAGGACCCGGCAGAGGATACCTATACGCTGCGACAAATACAATTGTTCAAGTCGATGACGGAGCAGATTTGCGCGGCTTTTGATTATCCTATTTTGCGACACATCCTCAATAGCGCCGGTATTGCGCGTTTCCCCCAATACCAATTTGATATGGTTCGCTTGGGCATTAGTTTGTATGGATTTTCCAATGTCCCGGAAATCCAAACTCATTTGCAGAATGTGGCCACACTCAAAACCGTTGTCACGCAGGTGAAGAGTATCCCGGCAGGCGAAACTATCGGATACAACCGCAGTTACAAACTCGCAAAAGACACACAGGTGGCCATCATTCCCATTGGCTACGCGGACGGTTATCCCAGAGAACTGAGCAACGGCGTTGGTCGCGTTATCATCCAGGGGCAGAAAGTTCCCGTGATTGGCAAGATTTGTATGGATATGTGTATGTTGGACATTACGGGTCTGAATGTACACGAAGGCGACGAGGTCATCGTGTATGGCGAAGGCAATACGGCCGCCGAAATGGCTGAATCCGCAGGCCTTATCAGCTACGAATTGCTGACGCGGCTTTCACAACGTGTCCCTAGAGTCTATGTGAGAGAATAGCAAGAACGGACAATTAGTAGGACGTTGTTCATTATTCATTGTCCATTATTCGTTATTCATTGTAAAATTATGTACGTTTGCAGCCTTTTAATTTTTAACAGATGAGTTCTCCGATTAAGAAATTATATTTGAAAGTCAGGAATTTGAATATCACACCGCCGTGGTTTGTGATGATTATCGACATTTTGTTGGTTGCCATTTCCGTCTATCTCGCGCTTTTCACCCGTGATAATTTTCAATTTCCCAGTCATCTTTACACTTCCGACTGGGTTTATGCACCCATTGTCATTGTGCTTGTGCGGTTCGTGCTTTTTGAGATTTTCCAAACCCATCATCAAGTGGTTCGCTACACCAGCACCAAAGATGTGGTTAAAATATTCTGGGCCTGCTTCTTAGGTACATTCCTGTTAGGGATTATCAATTTCATAGATTATTCGCTCACCAAACATTTCCTTATTCCCAACTCTATTTGGATAATGGAGTTCTTCTTCACGACAGTGCTTTTGCTGATATATCGTTTCGCTTTCAAACTCTATTATTTGGAAACGATGAATCCGGCGAAGCGAAGAAAGAACATCGTCATTTTCGGTGCGGGATCTTCCGGCGTCACAACCAAACGCACTATTGATCGTGACAATGCATCCAAATACAATGTGTTGGCTTTCTTTGATGAGGATCCTACTAAAATCGATATGCAGTTGGAAAGTCTGCCTGTCATCGATTTCAAAGACCTCGACCAGTTTTTGCGCATCAACAACGTATCCTTCCTGATTATCGCCGTGCAGAAAATCACGAATGCCAAAGTGAAGGAAATCACAGACATCGCGTTGCCGTATAATGTGAAAGTGTTGAAAGTCCCACCCGTATCTCGCTGGCTGAACGGTAATCTGAGCTTTAAGCAGATCAAGACCGTCAAAATCGAAGACTTACTGGAACGTGATCCCATCCAATTGGACCTTTCCCTATTGAATCCAGAGTTGAACGACCAGACCATTATGATTACAGGTGCGGCCGGCTCCATCGGTAGCGAAATCGTCAGACAACTGCTGAATTTCAAATATAAAAGATTAGTGTTGATTGATGAAGCGGAAACGCCCTGCTTCTTCCTCCAGAATGAGATTATGCAGATTAACGGGATGGATCGTGTGAATTTGCATATTTTCGACATTTGCGACACGGTGCAGTTGGAGAAATATATGAGTGAGTACAAACCGGACATCATCTATCACGCGGCGGCCTATAAGCACGTTCCGATGATGGAGAAGAACGTGCGTTCCGCCATCAAAGTCAACGTGGCGGGAACCAAGTCGCTGGCCGATTTGGCCGTCAAGTACGGTGCCAAAAAGTTCGTGATGGTATCTACAGATAAAGCCGTAAATCCGACGAATGTGATGGGCGCGTCCAAGCGTATTGCGGAAATGTATGTGCAGTCGCTCAACTTCCACCAAAGCACTACCAAGTTCGTCACAACGCGATTTGGCAATGTGTTAGGCTCAAACGGTTCGGTGATCCCCATTTTCCGTAAGCAGATTGAAAGTGGCGGCCCCGTCACCATTACGCATCCTGACATCACACGCTATTTCATGACTATTTCGGAAGCCTGCCAATTGGTCATCACGGCGGGAGCGATGGGTAAGGGTGGAGAAATCTTCATCTTCGATATGGGCAAGTCTGTGCGTATTTACGATTTGGCCAAGAAGATGATTCAGCTCTCCGGACTTACGTTGGACAAGGATATCTCCATCGAAGTTACGGGATTGCGCCCGGGTGAAAAGTTGTATGAGGAACTTCTTGCCAACGAGGAGAACACCATCAAGACGCCGCATAAGAAGATTATGATTGCCAAGGTGCGCACGTACGAGTACGACCAGCTGATCTCAAAAATCGAGAACCTCATTGCGCATCAGAATGATGATGATTTCACCATCGTCACGTTGATGAAGGAAGTAGTGGAAGAGTACAAAAGCAACAATTCCATTTTTGAAGCCATTGATAATAAGGAACAAAACAAACAATAACGTATGAAGAATTTTGCCATCATCGGAGTCGGCGGGTACGTGGCGCCGCGTCATCTCAAAGCCATTAAAGACACGGACAACAACCTCGTGGCCGCGTATGACAAGTCCGATAGCGTGGGCATTTTGGACAGCTATTTCCCCGAGTCTTCATTTTTCACCGAGCAGGAGCTCTTCGACCGTCATTGCTCCAAGCTCATCAATGGTGGTGGCCGGATTGATTTCGTGACCGTTTGTACGCCAAACTATCTGCACGATGCGCACACACGTTATGCTTTGCGCCTGGGCGCGGATGTCATTTGCGAAAAGCCTTTGGTGCTGAATCCGTGGAATATTGACGGTCTGCAGAAAATGGAGCAGGAGACGGGCCATAAGGTCAACAATATTCTCCAACTCCGTCTTCACCCTTCAATCATAGCACTCAAGCAGAAAATAGACAACGGCCCGCAGGATAAGATTTATGATGTGGATCTCACCTACATTACTTCGCGCGGTTTTTGGTATTATGCTTCTTGGAAAGGAGACCAGAGCAAAAGCGGCGGCATCGCCACCAACATCGGCGTCCATTTTTACGATATGCTGACCTACATTTTCGGAAATGTGGAAAAGAATGTCGTGCACGTGGCCACGCAGGACAGAGTCGCAGGATTCTTGCAGCTTCAGAAGGCGCGCGTCCGTTATTTCCTGAGTATCAACATCCACACATTGCCCGCCGAGATTCGGGAGCAGGGATTACGTACATATCGTTCCATCAAGATTGAAAACGAGGAATTCGAGTTTAGCGGCGGTTTCACGGAGTTGCACACACAAAGTTACAAGCATATATTGGCCGGACAAGGATTCGGATTGGACGACGTTCGCGCTTGCATCCAGACCGTCTATGATATCCGCAACGCCAAAGCCATCGGCTTGGTCGGCGATTACCATCCGCTAGCCGCTCTGCCCACCGAGCCGCATCCGTTTGGGTGGTAGTAGGTCTTTTCGGCATTCCAGCCGCAAGTCAAGCTTTTTTTCCTGTCACCAACGGACGAAATATTTTCCTCAGCTTTACTCCAAACCACATTGTTGAATTACCGCATTGTCGAATTAATTTTTGTATCTTTGCGGCCCTAAAAAACACAACTATGACCGAATTAATATTAACTGTTGAAAACGATAGCATACTTCCCAGTTTGCGAAAAGTATTGAGCAATATTGCTGGTGTTACAGTAAAAACTACGCCGAAGCGCAAAAAGAAAGGAAGTCTCGAATTAGCGTTGGAAGATGTGGCTGCTGACCGAGTTTCAAAATGGGAAAATGTTGACGAACTTTTTGACACAGTGCTGAACGATGAAATATAGTATTCGTACGACCAACCAATTTAACAGAGATCTTAAACTTTGCCATAAGCGACATCTACCTATAGAAAAATTAAAAGCAGCAATTTCCATATTGGCAGATACCGGTTCTTTACCTGCTGTGTATAAACCACACAAACTCGCTGGCACCAAAAGTAACAACACGTGGGAATGTCATATCCAACCCGACTGGCTTCTGATTTGGCAACAATTTGATGATGAATTGATTCTATTAATGTTAAGTACTGGCAGCCATTCCGACCTGTTTTAAATAAAATCCCCATTCCTTCACCAACGGGCGAAATATTTTTCCCTGCGCTGCTCCAAACCACATTGTTGAACTACCGCATTGTCGAATTAATTTTTGTATCTTTGCGGCCCTCTTTTTCGGGGCTTGCTAATACCTTTAAATTAATGGAAGACAATATTTTTGCTGAAGATTCGCTCGTCGTTTCCGGTGCGCGTGAAAATAATTTGAAAAACATCTCTATCACCATCCCGCAACAGAAGTTGGCGGTAATTACCGGCTTGAGCGGCAGTGGAAAGTCTTCCCTGGCATTTGACACGATTTACGCTGAAGGGCAACGCCGCTATATGGACACGTTTTCCGCGTATGCCCGCCATTTCATCGGCAACCTCGAGCACCCAGACGTAGATAAGATTTCCGGGCTCAACCCTGTGATTTCCATCGAACAGAAAACCGTCAACAAAAACCCCCGCTCCACAGTGGGTACCATTACGGAGGTCTATGACTTTCTGCGTCTGCTCTTTGCCCGCGTGGCTGATGCCTACTCCTACAACACGCAGGAAAAAATGGTTCACTATACCGAAAAGGAACTTATCGAGCTGATCCTCAATCGTTACGATGGAAAGTACATCTCCATTTTGGCTCCTGTGGTCAGAAGACGTAAAGGTCACTATAAGGAACTTTTCGAAAACATTCGCAAACAGGGATTTACACGTGTCCGCATTGACGGCGTGATGCGCAAAATAATGCTCAATATGCAGGTCGATCGATACAAAATCCACGATATAGAGTTGGCGATAGACACCCTTAACGTGACGGAATTTTCAAAGATTCGACTGGCCAACAGTGTGCATATTGCGATGAAATATGGCAAAGGCGCCATTATGATTATCGACAACGACACCAACGAGGTGAAAAACTACAGTAAGTTCCTGATGTGCCCGACGACGGGAATCTCGTATCCCGAACCGGAACCGAACACGTTTTCGTTCAATTCGCCATACGGGGCTTGCGAACATTGCGGCGGGTTGGGCACCGTGTCGGAAATCGACCTCAAAAAAATCATCCCTGATCCGTCCAAGTCAATCAAAAAAGGTGGTATCGTTGCCATCGGCGAATACAAAAACACGCTGCTTTTTAGAGAATTGGACGCGCTTGCCGAAAAATATCACTTTTCTCTTTCCGACCCCATCAATGAGCTGTCGGAACAGAATCTGAATTTGGTGCTGTATGGCTCACCGGAACTTCTTCACGTCAAGCGTGAGTATTCGGGTCTTGCACCTATCAAGAAATCTTTTGAGGGCGTTATCAACTATATCCAGAACCTCAGCGGCGACAATATGCCAGCCTCTTTGCGCAAATGGGTCAACCAGTTTGTGAATATGGAGCCTTGTCCGGAATGTCACGGCGCGCGCCTGAAAAAAGAGTCACTGCATTTCCGCTTGGATGGAAAAAATATTGCGGAACTGGCACATTTGGACATTTCAGAGCTGAGTGAGTGGATAGAGCATCTGCCCAAGAAACTCAATGCCACGCAAAAACGCATCGCATCTGAAATCCTTCGCGAAATCAGTTTCAGGCTCCAATTCCTGTGCAATGTCGGCATCCAGTATTTGTCATTGGATCGTTCCTCCGCATCCTTGTCTGGTGGAGAGGCACAGCGCATCCGCCTGGCCACGCAAATCAGTTCGCAGCTCGTCAATGTGATGTACATCTTGGATGAGCCGAGTATCGGGCTGCACCAGCGCGACAACCAGCTGCTTATTCAGTCGCTCAAGGATTTGCGCGACTTGGGTAACAGCGTGATAGTGGTCGAGCACGACCGCGATATGATGGAGGCGGCCGACTACATCGTAGATGTCGGACCCGCGGCAGGTGAGAACGGCGGTCAGATTATGGCGTGCGGCACGTATGATGAAATCATCAAAACACAGTCCCTGACAGCAGACTACCTTACCGGCCGCAAAAAAATCGAGGTGCCCAAACAGCGTAGGAAAGGCAATGGCGAATCCTTGACCATTATTGGCGCAAAAGGCAACAATTTGAAAAACGTCACCGTGGAATTTCCGCTTGGAACATTCATTTGTGTGACGGGCGTGTCAGGTAGTGGAAAATCCACGCTCATCAACGAGACGCTCTATCCCATTCTGAATCAATATATTTACCACTCCGAAAAAAAACCTTTGGCTTACGAGGAAATTGTCGGATTGGACTTCGTCGATAAAATTATTGAAATCAACCAACAGCCAATTGGACGTACGCCTCGTTCCAACCCCGTCACCTACGTGGGTGTGTTTGACGACATCCGCAAGCTTTTCACCGAGCTTCCGGAATCCAAAATCAGAGGTTATAAACCCGGACGTTTTTCCTTCAATGTTCCTGGCGGGCGTTGTGAGGAATGCAAAGGTGCCGGTGTCCAAACCATCGAGATGAACTTCCTCCCGGATGTGTATGTCTCGTGCGAAAAGTGTGGCGGCAAACGCTATAACAACGAGACTCTTGAAGTTCGTTACAAGGGAAAATCCATCAATGATGTGCTGGAAATGGATATCGAGCATGCCATTGAATTTTTTGAAAATATTCCTTCCATCGTGCAACCACTCAAGACGATGGCTGATGTGGGCTTGGGTTATCTTCGTTTGGGACAATCCTCCACTACGCTTTCCGGTGGCGAGGCGCAACGCGTGAAATTGGCTTCCGAGCTGTCCAAAAAAGAAACCGGACATACCGTTTATATTTTGGACGAACCCACCACGGGACTCCATTTCCACGATATCGCCATATTGCTGAATGTCCTGAACCAATTGGTGGAACGCGGCAATACGGTGATTGTCATCGAACACAATATGGATGTCATCAAGATGGCCGATTGGATAATCGATATGGGACCGGAAGGCGGACGCGCCGGAGGCGAAGTGCTCGCCGTAGGGACGCCGGAGCAGATTGTCAAGAAAAAAGTCGGCTTTACCGCCAAATTTTTAGCTAAAGAATTGAAGTAATGATAAAACAGATGAACCATTTTATGGATATGGACGACGAATTCCTTACACTGGAATCCGCTCGTTTTGTCCTACTGACGGTGCCGTATGATGGCACGAGTACTTTTGTGAAAGGCGCGGACAAAGGCCCGCAGGCAATCCTCAATGCCTCCGACAGTCTGGAACTCTATGATGTACAATACGAATGCGAAGCCTGCAACGCCGGTATCTATACGGACCACCACAATTATGATTTCACAACACCCGACACGATGGTGCAGTCTGTTTATGACAGAGTCCGTCATTATCAGCAGATGGGCAAGCAGATTGCGATGATTGGTGGCGAACATTCCGTATCTGTGGGCGCCATCAAAGCGATGAGCGAACAGTACAAGAATCTCACCGTTTTACAGATTGATGCGCACGCAGACCTCCGCGACGACTATCATAACTCCATCTACAATCACGCTTGTGTGATGCGCCGCGCACAGGACTTTGCACGGGTTGTTCAGGTCGGCATCCGCAATGTCTGCACCGAAGAACAACACAACATTGTGCCGGAGAACATTTTTTATGCGCACCATATCTTCGACAATGAGAAATGGATGCAGCCCGCATTGAACCGCCTTACGGACAATGTCTATATCACGTTCGATTTGGACGGTTTGGATCCTTCCATACTTCCGGCGACCGGCACGCCGCTACCCGGCGGATTGCAGTGGTACCCGACGTTGAAGTTCTTGGACAGCGTGTTCAAAAACAGAAACGTCGTCGGCTTCGACATCGTGGAACTTTGCCCGCAAGAAGGCAACTACGTGTCCGATGTTTTGGCAGCCACGTTGCTCTATAAAATGATTACGATGAAAGAGGTCTATAGCCCCATTGCTGGTAAATAAGTCTTGATTTAAACCATACGTTATTCTAAACACTTTTATAAAAAAAACGTATAGATGCTGTCAAAGTCAGAAAATAATGTATTTTTGTCACCTTTTAAAATTTATAGCCTATAGGTTGGAAAACAATTAAAAATATACATTTATAAAAGCGTTTTTGCTTTTCTTTTGTGAGAGTGAAATCTAGACAATTTCAAAATAAGCACAAAGAAGATTAGTAGAAATGCCTACGTTTATATCGTGGGCTTTTCTTTTTCTTGTGCTTAGGTAGTCTAGAACCTCACTTTCAGAAAAAAAGTTAGTTCACGATTTTTTATTGTGTGAATTTTGGAAAAGCAAAAACTTGAAAAAACAAAACACACAATATAATGGAAAAGATCTTTATTTTACTACTGATGTTCGTCCCTATGCTCTTGTCGCGGATGCAGACGGACTTCGCGTTACGCTATATCATGGATGTTCGCGAACAGGATTTTTGCATTGCGCGGAAAATCCGTACCACGGATTTCGGAAAATCGCATCTCACGGAAATCTTGAAAGAAAAATGTAGTATGTCAAGTTTTACGTCTATAAAAGCACACATAGAATTGAGGCAACAAGAGGCTGGTTTGGAAGAACTTTGTTCCTGCATCCGTCGAAATAAACATCAACAATGAAAAAAGAAGACAATAAGAATCAAATCAAACAGATCATCGTTGATCACGGTCTGCACAAGCAGATTATGGCAGCATTAGATGTGTCGTATCCGACAGTTAGAGCCGCCCTCCACTTCAAGAGTGACACGGAAAAAGCACAGCAAATCCGCCAGTATGCCGTTGACAGAGGCGGAATACTGTTGCAGAGTCAGAATGAATAATGGGAGAAATTAAGAACAATAAATTAAGAAACGAAGGTGTTGCAGTAGTTGCTTCTTTGTATTTTTAACTTCCCTTGTGGAACTTGAATTATTAAAAATCCGTGCCGATGGAGAAGGAGAACATTCCTTTTTTATTGGTGATATGGAAGTCTTCCACACCCCAGGCGTAATCGAAGCGGAGGAAATAACCCAAGATGGAAAATCTAAGTCCGACACCGAATCCTCCCACAAAAGGATCGACTTGGCGTCTGATTACCGCGGTAATGGGCCCGGATGTCACATATCTGGTGTAAAGGCAATTGTCTTCTGAATAAGGGGTGAACCCTGTCCACGCTGTACCTATATCGCCGAAAAGGTTCAGCTGCATAGAGTTAAATATTCCTAAGGAAACCTGATGTCCAGCAATCAGCTGCACAAAGGGCACGCGTAATTCCCCACTGAGCAAAGCGAAGGATGTGCCGTTTCGGATATTCTGATAAAAGCCGCGCATATTGGTGGCCAACGTCTGGTATGCGTAATTCTTACTGAGGTCAACCCAGATGTCGCGGTTGAATTTTGCGTTAATCCAGTTATCCACGCCGCCCATAAAATAAACTAAACGGGCGGAACCAATGTTGGTGGAGGCGGCCGCGCGCACGGCAAACGTCATATTCTTGTACAGCTTAAAGGACTTGCGTGCGTCCAACCCGATGACGAAGAGATTTTGCGTCTCTTTTTCCGCACGCTGCTCGTATTCGGCAAAGAGTTTGACTTTGGAGCCGCGCCACAGGTTGGTGAACATTTCTTTGGAGGAATCGAAAATGTATTCCAATTTCACACCTGCCCACAAATGCCGTTCATTAGGCCGTTGCAAAGTATAATCGCTCAATGCCCTCACGGTGTTGGTCTCATAGCGCCCGTTCAACGTCAAGCGCAAACTGTGGATTTTGTTGAACGGATATTTTAAAATGTAGAAAACACTGTTGTTGGTCTGTCTGTAAAGAAAATCGCTCGTGGAGGAAGAGATAGCCTGCCGGTATAGCGTGATTTGGCGGTCTAAACGTTTGGACAAGTCCTCGTAGCTGAGCATAAATTCGTTGTTCTCCAAGTTGACGGACAGCCTGAATCCGCCAGTAATCCGATGGTCCTCGAACAAGTCGTTGATGCCCAACATAAAGAGCGCATTAAAACCCGTGTTCAGGTATATGGGCGAAGTGCCTCCCTCAAATTGCTGGTAGGAGGTGTTTAGGAAGCTGAAATCGGCCTGCGTGACGAGTTTGTTGATGGAGTATTGCACACGGTAACCCGTGGCAACCGGTATTGGGAACTCATCCCGTTTTTGGGAAATATGATTTGTGGTATCCTTGGTCTCCGATGTGTTACTGTAAGTTTTTCCTGACCTGTAAACTTGGAAAAATCCGTGTTTGGGAGGTTGGGGCTTGTCTCCATTTCGGATGCTGTCGCTCTCCAACTGGTTTCGTGTGCGCCGAGCTTCTTCCTGCTGTACCTTGTTATGAAAGACAGATGACGAAAGATCGACATTGTCGGAAAAGTCGAAGGAGGAGAAGTAAATGCGTTTCACTTTGTCCTTTAACGAGATGTCCGCAATGGTTTGGCTGTTAGGTGCGAAGGCCTGCTCCAAGATGCTGTAGGCACGGTCCGTCATAGGTCTTGTCTTAGCGTAATAAACATAATGTATGCCTGTGTCTATTCGGCTGATGGTACTGTCGAAGACGGCGCTGTATCGATTGACCAATCCGTCTTTGTCGCTGAGGAAGACCATCTGCTGTCTTCCAATACGCACCAAGTCACTTTCGTTGGCAAAAGGCGTTTTGGTAACGCGAAGCAGGGCGGAATCTTTGGTGGCGTAATTAAAAAGGAAAAGGTCGTAATTTTTTTGCGGGACGGCTTCCATAAAGTCGTCTTGCAGCAATATGGAATCCCGATTACGATTGGAAGCGAAAACTATCTGTTTGGGATTTAAAAAGATAGGATTGTAATCATCATAAAAGTCATTGGTCAGGTTTTGAAAGGAACGAGACATAAAGCTGTAGATGAAGATGTCCGACTGGCCGTTTTTGAATCCGGAGAACAGCATCATTTTGCCGTCGGGAGAATATTCCCAAGAGGTTATTTTCTCAACATCAACTAAAAAACGTTTTTCCCATTTTTTCTTTTCAATATTATAAGGATAATAGTAGCAGTGTCCTTTATCTTCGAGTGTCATACCCAAAACGTCGCCATCGGGATTCCAGGCTAAAAGCGGGAAGGTGAGGTCCGGATTGTCTTCCGTTTTGGCATATCTTCTGAAAATGCATTTTGGATGTTTCTTGTCGGTGGGGCGCAGCCACACGCGAATTTGTCCGGCTTCGTTGGTGACGTAGGCGAAATCGTCGTTTTCTGGAGAGAAACGAATAGAGCTGTAATCGCGGAGCGCCTTTGGACGTTTGAGGAGGCCGCTCCCTTCGGGCATAGAGCGTGTCTCGTCCGGGTTGTACATCACGTAGTAGTATTTGTACCAGTTGACGAGAAGGGTGCGATAGTTGAGTCCCGTGGCGTATGCGAAACCGCGTTCTATGGTTTTGGAGGAGCGAGTGCTGTAGAGGATTTTGGCGATGATATTTTCGCCATACGTATCTACAATATACTTCCACAAGGAGTGTCCGGCGTAGGTGGCGTCCACAGGAGAGAGTTCGTCGAAATCCGCATAGCGTTGGGTGAGGATGCCGTCTTTGACGTGCGCGTCGATGTCACTGTCCCAGTGTTTGCCGAAATAGGAGGCAAGCCCGGTGTAAAACCAGTTGGACACAGTCATCAGGTAGTCGGAGGAAATGTTGGAGCCGACGGTGGCGCCTTCCACGAGCCAGTGTGCGTACAGGTTCATCAGGCCGCTTCGAATCATTCGGTCGAAGTGTTCGCGATTTCCGTCAAAGTAGAGGTATATTTTGGAACCGTAAATGTTCGTCATACCTCCCTGATTGTAGAAGTCGTCGTTGTCGTACGCGAAGTTTGACTCTCGGAAGTCCTGTTGGGTGTTATAGACGATGAATTGGATTTTCTTGCGGGAGGTGTAATTGAGGAGCGTTTCGATTTCGCGGATATATTCTGGGACTTTGTAGAAAGTATATTGGGCCAAGGCTTTGCCGGTAGGATAGAAATATACGTCGTACTGTTCGGCGCGGATATACTGCCAGTTGAAATTCTGATGCTGCACGCGGTTTTTGCCGAAGCTGATTTGCGAGCCGTTGTAGAATTGCGCGTGGGCAGTCTGCGGCAAACACACGAATGTGCATGCGAACAGACAGATAACCAGCAATTTGACGTATAATTTCATCCGCAAAAAAGTTGTATTTATTAAAAGGCAGCAAACGTACAAAAAAAAAGCAGTTGCGACGTATTGAAAATTTTGTATTTTTGCCGCCCCTTGAAAAAGCTACGCGCTGAGAGGCGTATAGAACTTAGATTTCAAGGTAAAGTATTAATTATCAACATAAAAAACATTTATGGCAACAAGAATCAGATTACAAAGAAGAGGTAAAAAGAATCAACCTTTTTACCATGTTGTAATTGCGGATGGTCGTGCACCACGTGACGGACGTTTTATCGAAGATCTTGGTACTTACAATCCACTGACCAATCCAGCAACGCTCAACATCAATTTTGAACGCGCACTTTATTGGGTGGAAGCAGGTGCTGCCCCTTCTGATACCGCTCGTGCGATTCTCAAACGCGAAGGCGTTTATTTGATGAAACACCTCAGAGGCGGTGTCGCTAAAGGTGCTATCACAGACGCTCAAGCTCAGCAGAAGTTCGAAGCTTGGAAACAAGAAAAGAACAGCAAGCTCAGCAATGTAGTTCGCGAAGAAGCCGACAAGGCTCGTAACATTAAGAAAGAACGTTTAGCTGCTGAAACGAAAGTTAAAGAAGCTATGTCAGCTAAGATTGCTGCTCGCAATGCAGAAATCGCCGCTGCTGCCGCTAAGGCCGCTGAAGAAGCTGCTGAAGCCGCTGCCGCTGAAGCTGCCGCTAATGCTGAAGAAGCTCCCGCAGCAGAAGAAGCTGCTCCTGCAGAAGCATAATGAAAAACGACTATTTCTATTTAGGCACACTGACCAAACCCTTCGGATTGAAGGGCGATCTGTGTGCCTTTTTTGATACAGACAACCCTGAAAACTACTCCAATCTCCCTGCCGTCTTCCTTGATTTGGATGGCGAAAAAATCCCGTACAACATCGAACGCATCGCCTATCGCGGCAACAACCAGTTCGTCCTCAAATTCGAAGACATCGACCCAAACGACGTCCGCGACTTTGTAGGCGTGGAACTCTATCTCCCGATGAGTGACCTGCCTCCGCTCCCCGGCAATCGATTCTATTTCCACGAAGTCATCGGTTTCCGCGTGATTGACGAACATAATGGCGACATAGGCAGCTGCCAAGATTTCCTCGAAGTCAGCAACAACCCTATTATGCAGGTGGATCACGATGGTACGGAAATCCTTATTCCCGCCTCCCAACAGTTTATTACAAAAGTTGATAGGGAAAACAAAATCCTTTACATCACCGCCCCGGAAGGACTGATTGACGTGTATCTTGGGTAGGAACGCGATTCATCGCGTCCGCCGCGTTGGTCGCTGGCGCTCCGATTTCGTGGGAAGCACGCCGCAGGCGGAAGTGCTTTTTGGAAGATTTATTCTCCGAATGAGGAACCGTCGAAGCAGTGCGTACAAAGGCGGTCTTTGGGAAGGCCGATGGCTTTAGCGATGGTTCCCAATTTATTGAATTTCAACGTATCGACGCCAAGGTGTTTGCGGATGACTTCCACCATATTGGCATATTCCTTGGTGGTGTCGTCACAGTATTTCTCCAAATTGCGGATCTGGCCGCCTTCCAATTCCGCAATAACGCGGCGTGTAATCAGTTCCATTTCCGTTTTGGAAGCGGAGAAGTTCAGATAATGGCAACCATAAACCAACGGCGGACAGCTGATGCGGATGTGTACTTCTTTAGCGCCATAACCGTAAAGTTTTTTCACGTTGTCACGAAGTTGTGTGCCGCGCACGATAGAGTCGTCGCAAAAGACAATGCGTTGACCTTCCATAACTTTGGTATTGGGCAGCAACTTCATACGGGCCACGTGTTCGCGCGTGTCTTGGTCAACAGGCATAAAACTTCTGGACCACGTCGGCGTGTATTTGGTAATACCCCTCTTATAAGGAATCTGTTTGCCTGCAGAATAACCTAAGGCCATTGCAATACCGGAATCAGGAATGGCAGACACCAAATCAGCTTCGATGTCGTCTTCCTTACCCATTTGATAACCATAAAGATAACGTGTGTTTTCCACGTTTACGCCTTCGTATTCAGCGGTTGGATAGCCGTAATAAATCCATAAGAATGAGCAAATCTGCATTTTTGGATTTGGAGCCAGCAACTGTTCCGTATGTTCAGGACTTAATTTTAGAATTTCGCCCGGGCCTACAAATCGTTCAATTGAGTAGTCGAGGTTGGCAAAGCTATGGCAGTCGAAGGCAAGAGCCTGTGCGCCAGTTTTTTTGCCGATTACTATGGGCGTGCGTCCGTAATAGTCGCGTGCGGCAATGATGCCGTCGTTGGTCAGGATGAGCATAGAGCAGGAACCTCTCACCTTGCGGAAAACATTCTGGATGCCATCCACAAAGTCTTTGCCCTGCGTAATCATCAGGGCTATCAGTTCCGTGGGGTTCGTTTTACCGGAACTCAGCTCGGTAAACTGTTGGTTCTTGGACAGACAGTCTTGTTCGAGTTCTTCCAAGTTGTTGATTTTTGCGACGGTAACGATGCCGAAACGTCCCAAATGGGAGTTGACCACGATAGGTTGTGCGTCGGTGTCGCTGATAACACCGATTCCCGCATTGCCTTTGAACTTGCCGAGGTCATCGCCAAACTTGGTTCTGAAGTAGGAGTTCTCAATATTGTGAATGGAACGATGAAAGACGTTGTCTTCAATAGTCACCATACCGCCACGCTTGGTGCCGAGATGAGAATGATAATCTATACCGTAAAATAAATCAGGATTGCAAGGTCCGTTGGAAACAACTCCGAAAAAACCACCCATAAAATTTTGACAATTAAATATTTATAATAATTTGACACCTTTTTTGAAAGGAAGCGCAAAGATATATTTTTTGCCGTAAGATTGCTATTGTTGTAGGATATTTTTTTGCAATTGCTGCTTTGCCCTTTTGGTATATCGTGCATCCTATTAAGGTGTGGTGAATGGTTAATGGTTAATGGTGAATGAGGAATGGCGTGGAATGGTTAAATGTTTTTTTTCTGAATAGGAGTTGTGGTGAAATATGTGTATCTTTGCCACGTTTTTAAGACGATATGGTCTATGATTATTGATGACTTATAATTCATAATTATTGGTATATCGTTGATTTGTAAAATATTAAAACTTAAATGTTATGAAAAAAGTATCTTTATTTTTTGCATTAATGATGGGCCTGGCAGTTGCTTCAATGGCTCAAAACAGTTATCAGTTTCAAATGTTTACGGAAAATTATTCCGAAATTCCGAACGGTGTTTCGCTTACCGGTGGAGAATCTTGGGACGATTTGGATGTGGCTCTGCCGTTGGGCTTTTCGTTCCAATTGTTTGGTCAGCCAATCAATCAATTGTATGGCCCCGGTATGGGATCGGAGATCTACTATGAAGACGATTATGAAGACGATGATTTCATAATGATTACTCCGTTCTATTCTGATTTGATAGATCCTTGCTACGATGGGGATTATGATTGGAAAAATGCCGAAACGTATCGCTCCTGTTCCGATATCTCCTACACAGTGGATGGAAATCCCGGACATCGTATCTTCAAAATGCAATGGTCCAATGCTGGCTTTTGGGGTGTGGATTATGAGGACGATTTGACAGACAATTATATTAATATGCAGGTTTGGCTGTATGAAGAAAACAATTCTGTAGAGTTCCGTTATGGCCCATCCGATGTAAGTGAACAATTTATCCAGGAATGGATTCAAGAAGAGGGAATGAATTTCTTATCAGTACTTGCTTATCAAGATTACGCTGGAGATTTCTTCGCTTCTGTAAATGGTGATCCCGCAAATCCGACTTTTTGGGTCGGTTCAATGGACACATTGTCTGAAGAAGAATCTATGGGATTTGGTCTGACAAGTTTCCCTGCCGCCAATACTGTCTATAGATTCACCCCTCAAGGAGCCAGCGGAGTACATTCTTATGACCAGTTGGATGTGACTGTCTCTCCTAATCCGGTTGTCAATATGCTGAATATTGCCGGAGCCGATAATGCGCTTGTGCAAATTTTCGATGTCAACGGCAAATTACTTGTCTCAACAGTATATAACCAACCGATTTCCGTCTCCGAACTGCCTTCCGGATTATATATGGTTAAGGTGACGACAGACCAAGGCAGTGTGGTGAAGAAAATTGTGAAGTAGATTGTCTGTTGAAGGAACTGGTTTGCTTCAAATTATTATGTATGTTTGCCGCCCTTATAATAAAACTGATTTTTTTCAGTTATTGAACCTGCATTTTTGAATTATGAAAAAATTAGATCCTAATAAATTGTGGTGCCACATTTTGCTCGCTGCAGTAGGGACTTTTGTAGTTATTTTACTGATACTATTATTGTTGCGTGTGTTTACAAGACATGGGCGAGAGTTTGAAATGCCGAGTTTCATAGGCCAAAATGCACAAGAGCTAACGCAACGTGGAAAGTCCGAAGGCTTTGTGTTTGAGGTGAGCGATAATCTGTACGAAAACGGGAAAGAAGCCGGAACCGTACTAAAACAAGATCCTGCTCCCGGTGAAAAAGTGAAGAAAGGTCGAAAAGTGTATTTGACGGTGGCCGCCGCCGAGCCGCCTACCATCAAAATGCCCGAACTGCACGACATTTCCCTTCGCCAGGCACAACTCATCCTTGATTCACAGGGACTTCTATTGGACAAGGTGATTGAAAAACCGAGCCCGTATGAAAATGCCGTGCTTGACGTCCTCTATCGCGGTCATTCCATATCTGCTGGCACCGAAATCAAAATGGGTGAAAAAATCACGCTGGTGATAGGTAAGGATATCAGTGACCTGCCAGAAGAAGAAACAACGGAAGAAGTTGAACCAGAACAATAAAACTTACATAATCTATGACTTTTAATACCAAATTAATCCTTGTCCTTTGGAGTTTGATGTTGTATCTGCCGCTGATAACGGTGGGTCAGGAGTATGTGACGGGATTAACCCAGAATCCGAACTTAGTGAAAGCTTACCAGCAGACTCCTTCACCAGCGAAAAGCGCTTTCGCTGTAAAACTGCCTTTTGTTGAGGACTTTTCTAAAGGTGTCGGCTATCCGAATAGCCAGTTGTGGCAGGACCGTCAGGCCTTTGTGAACAACACCTATCCGGTATTCCCGCCCTCTATCGGAGTGGCCACGTTGGATGCCCTAGATGCAGACGGGAAAATGTATGCGCACGCCAGTCGGGAGGCTTTCGCGGCTGATACGCTGACCTCTAACTTGGTCCGTTTGGATAGCAATTTCACGTTGCATAGACAGATGCAAGTGGCTGATTCCCTGTATTTCAGTTTCTATTTCCAGCCGGGCGGCGGTTGCCGCGTTTCGCCAGCGGTGGAGTGGGAAAGAGTAGGAGATGCCCCCGAATTTGATGACGAATTGGTGCTGGAATTCGGCTATGCCACCGGTAATCAAATATTTACGGGCTTCCTTTATGGAGAGTATGTCCTTGGACCCGGTGAGTACTATATTGCCGGCGATACCATCGACAACCCCTTTATGCCGGGTTGCATCTATGTCTTTGAAAGCAACGTTTACGCCGGGGAAACCATCCTGATACCTCGAGATTCCGTTTTCGGCCCCGAATATATTTGGAATAGAGTGTGGTCTTCGCACGGCTGCAAAGTCGATGAATGGCTGGCGGAAAATCCGTTGCAATATTTCAAACAGGTGCTGATTCCCATCACGGACCCGCAGTATTTTAGAAACAACTTCCAATTCCGATTCAGAAATTACGCTTCCATAGATTTGGATTCCTGGAGCAGCAATAATATCGTGGGCTGGGCCTCCAATTGCGACCAATGGCATATTGACTATGTCCGGTTGGATGTGAACCGCTCACATAACGATGTGTATGTGAATGATGTGACGTTTGTTAGCCCGACGACCTCTGCTTTGAAATTGTATCAGTCAATGCCGTGGCATCAATATCGCAGCACGGATATGGCCTCCAATTTCCAAAACGATTTGTCCAATCTTTCTTTGAATGGAAAGAACACGGCATATCATTATATGGTACGCAAAAACGGCAGCAACGTATTTGCCACTCCGGAAAATTATGAAAACGCCTCCCCCTATCATACCGGAGGTTTGCATACTTATTCGTATCACGCCACACCCGGCATCGATTTCGCGTACGAGTATGATAATCAGGACAGTGCGGTGTTCCAAATCACGCACGTCTTCAGAATGGAAGGCTCCAATGACGAACTGCTCCAAAACGACACTTGCGTGTTTGAGCAGAAATTCTACAACTACTACGCATACGATGACGGAACGGCAGAAGCAGGCTATTGCCTCCTCTCTTCCGAAGGAAACCCGGAATCATCTGTGGCCGTGCAGTTCACGTTGGCACAACCCGACACGTTGCGATGTGTCAGGATGTGGTTCAACAGCGTCTTGAATGATGACAACGTCGATTATTTCACGTTGAAAGTGTGGGGTGACAACGATGGCCAGCCGGGTGAATTGCTGTATTCACTGCCCGCCCTGTTGCCCCAGTTCGCAGACGAGTTTCTGGATTTTGTAAATTACTATCCCGAAGAACCAATTCCTGTTTCCGGAACGTTTTATGTCGGATTCACGCAGACGCACAATACTCAGCTGAATTTGGGCTTTGACCAGAACAATGACGCACGTGGCCATTTCTTCTATAAGACTTCCAACGACTGGCGCGAGTCCTTCTATCGTGGCGCACCGATGATACGCCCGGTTTTGGGCGCGGCTTACGACCACTCCGGTGTGGTGGATTATGACAAGGTCTCCGTCAAATTGTACCCTAATCCTACCAGCGACAAAGTCTTTGTTGAGATGGATGACATGTTCGATGCTCAGTATCAATTGTTTGATATTTATGGTAGATTGTTGGAAACGAACAATTTGGAAGATAATAATATCGGGTTAGGCCAATACTCGCCAGGTATGTATTTGATTAAGATCTGGAAAGACAGCAAACTCATTTCAACAGAAAAGATAATAAAACGATAGCTATGAAATTGAATCTCACGAGACCACTAGTATTTTTTGATTTGGAGACCACCGGCCTGAACGTCGGGAAAGATCATATAGTAGAAATCTCTTTGATTAAAATGATGCCGGACGGCACGGAAATCGAACGTACGGAGCTTGTCAATCCGGGTGTGCATATTCCGGAAGAATGTTCCGCCATTCACGGCATTTACGACCAGGATGTGGCGGACAAGCCGACTTTTGCGGAACTGGCCGACGACCTGCTCGCATTCATCGGAGATGCCGATTTGGCAGGCTTCAACTCCAACAAATTTGACGTGCCCTTGTTGTTAGAGGAATTTTTGAGAATCGGCAAGAATCTTGATTTGCGCAACCGCCATCTTGTTGATGTCCAGAATATTTTCCACAAGATGGAGCCGCGCAACCTTATTGCCGCCTACAAGTTCTATTGTGGCGGCGATTTGACCGAAGCCCATCACGCCAGTGCGGACACGCGAGCCACCTGCGAGGTGTTCAAAGCCCAACTGGAAAGATATGAGAACGTGGAATACACCGATCCGCGCACGCACGCCAAAAGCAAGCCTGTCGTGGGCGATGTCAAGGCGCTGAGCGCATTCACCCGCGAGCACCGCAACGTGGATATGGCCGGGCACATCGTCTGGAACACCAAAGACGAGGCAGTCTTCAATTTCGGCAAGCACAAAAACGAAGCCGTGAAAGCTGTTTTCCTAAAAGAGCCGGCCTATTACGATTGGATGATGAAGGCCGACTTCCCCCTGTACACCAAGAAGATGATTGATCAGATTAATAAAGAAGTCCGTTTGGAAAGGAAATACGGCAGACAGTAGAATAAAAGTTTTTTTTTAACGATAAAAAATGAAACGAGCCGCCAAGTGCGAGGCTCGTTTTTTTTGTATTCGTTTGCAGAATAGGGTAGAGTGAATGTGGAAAAATTATTCTTTTTTGGTATAGGTTTGTTATTGAAATTATGCTACATTTGCCCCCGCATTTCGGTGCCGTGTTTTTTTGTGTAAAAAACAAAAAAAAGAAATATATTATACTATAATTCAACAACTTACTAAAAAATTAAAGTATGGAAAAAATTAAATCATTGGCAGATCTCAAAAAGAGAAGAGAACAACTCCAATCCAAGATTGATTTGCGTGAAGAAGGTGACAACGTAGAGAACCTGGTACAAATCAAGGTTGCTATGGCTACCTGCGGTATCGCTTCTGGTGCAAAACAAACAATGGAAGCTATCATTGAGGAATGCAAAAACCAAAATGTAAAGGCTGTTGTAACACAAACTGGCTGTATGGGCTATTGCTATGCAGAACCTACAGTTGAAGTTAAAAAACCGGGTCAAGATCCTATCGTCTTCGGTCACGTTGACGTGAAGAAAGGTCAGGAACTCGTTACAAAGTACATCCTGAATGATGAGATTTTGGAAGGTGTAATTCCTGTTAACTACGAAAAAATCGATAACAAATAATAAGGAGGTTTCCAATGGCAAATTACAAATATCACATTTTGCTCTGCGGCGGTACCGGTTGTACAGCTTCAGATAGCCCGAAAATCAAAGCTAATTTCGAACAAATTCTTGCAGAAAAGAATCTTGCCGACGACGTACAAGTAATCGCCACCGGTTGTTTCGGTTTCTGCGAAAAGGGCCCGATCGTTAAGATTCTGCCCGATAACACATTCTACACCCAGGTAAAACCTGAAGATTGCCGCGAAATCATCGACGAGCACATCGTTAAAGGTAGAAAAGTACAAAGATTACTTTATGAGAACCCTGAAAACAAGGAGCACATCTCCGACTCCAAACACATGGGTTTCTACAAAAAACAAATGCGTATCGCTTTGCGTAACTGCGGTTTCATCGATCCTGAAAACATCGACGAATATATCGCACGTGACGGTTACAAAGCTCTCGCTTCCGTTCTCGAACAAAACGATCCTAAGGCAACCATCGATCTTTTGAAGAAAGCTGGTTTGCGTGGCCGTGGTGGTGCTGGTTTCCCGACTGGTCTGAAATGGGAACTCTGCGCTAAAAACGCTGCTGATCAGAAATACATCATCTGTAATGCCGATGAAGGTGACCCGGGCGCATTTATGGATCGTTCCATCCTCGAAGGTGACCCTCACTCCATCATTGAAGCAATGGCTATCGGCGGTTTCTGTATCGGTGCTTCCATCGGTTTGGTCTATATCCGTGCAGAATACCCACTCGCTATTCACCGCTTGCAAGTCGCTATCGGACAAGCACGCGAAGCTGGCTTGCTCGGCAAAAACATCTTCGGTACAGACTTCAACTTCGACATCATCCTTCGCTACGGTGCCGGCGCATTCGTCTGCGGTGAGGAAACGGCCCTTATCCACTCTATGGAAGGCAAACGTGGTGAACCTACCTTCAAACCGCCATTCCCTGCAGTTGAAGGTTATATGAAGAAACCGTCCAACGTGAACAACGTTGAAACATACGCCAACATCCCTGTTATCATCAACAAGGGCTGGGAATGGTTCTCTTCAATCGGTACAGAAAAATCTAAAGGTACGAAAGTGTTCGCATTGGCAGGCCAAATCAACAACGTTGGTTTGATCGAAGTCCCGATGGGTATCACACTTCGCGAAGTTATTTACGAAATCGGTGGCGGTATCAAAGGCGGACGCAAATTCAAAGCCGTTCAAACGGGTGGCCCTTCCGGTGGTTGCTTGACAGAAAAATTCCTCGATACTCCTATCGACTATGATAACCTCGTGGCAGCAGGCTCTATGATGGGTTCTGGTGGTATGATCGTTATGGACGAAACCTCCTGTATGGTTTCCGTTGCTAAGTTCTACCTCGACTTCACCGTTGAAGAATCCTGCGGTAAATGTTCTCCTTGCCGTATCGGTAACAAGAGACTTTGCGAAATCCTCGACAAAATCACGAAGGGACAAGGTACAATGGAAGATCTTGAAAAACTCAAGAATCTTGCAAAAGTTATCAAAGACACAGCTCTCTGCGGTCTTGGTCAAACTTCCCCGAACCCTGTACTTTCTACTATCGACAACTTCTGGGACGAATACGTCGCTCACGTTGTTGACAAGAAATGTCCTGCCGGTCAATGCAAGGATCTGAAACAATATGTCATCGATCCTGAAAAATGTAAGGGTTGTACGGCTTGCGCACGCAATTGTCCTGTCGGCGCTATCCACGGTACAGTCAAGATGCCTCACGAAATTGATCAAAACGCTTGTATCAAGTGCGGTACCTGTATTGAAAAATGTAAGTTCAACGCAATTAGTATTAAATAGTAAAAGGGTATTAATATGGATTTGATTAAATTAACAATAGATAATAGAGAAGTTGAAGTACCAAGAGGTACCACTATTCTTAAAGCCGCTAAAGGCATGGGTATCGATATTCCTACCCTTTGCCATTTTGAATTGGAAGGTTTCAAATTCCACAACAAACCCGGTGGTTGCCGTGTTTGCGTAGTGGAAGTCGCTGGCCGTCGTAACCTCGCTCCTGCCTGCGTTACCGAATGTATGCCGGATATGGTTGTCAGAACCAACTCCATGCGCGTTCTCAACGCTCGCAAAACCGTGTTGGAACTGATTCTTTCCGATCATCCAAACGATTGTTTGCAATGCGCAAAGAGCGGAAACTGCGAGCTCCAAGACCTCGCTATCCGCTTCGGCATCCGCAAAAACCCGTTCACAGGTGCTGAACACACACAATCTACTTACAAAGTAGAACTTTCACCTTCTATCGTTCGCGATATGAACAAGTGCGTTATGTGCCGTCGCTGCGAAACAATGTGTAACGAAATCCAAAGCGTTGGCGCTCTCTCCGCTATCCACCGTGGTTTCCCTGCAGTTGTTTCTACAGCTTTCGAAAAACAACTCACCGAAACTCCTTGCGTATTCTGCGGCCAATGTGTTGCAGTTTGCCCGGTTGGCGCTCTTACAGAAGTTGACAACAACGGCAAGGTTCTCCGCGACATCGCTGATCCTGCCAAGAAGACGGTTGTCCAAGTTGCTCCTGCTGTACGTGTTGCTCTCGGCGAAGAATTCGGCATGGCTCCTGGTTCCATCGTAACCAAGAAACTCACCGCAGCCCTCAAGGCTATCGGCTTCGACTATGTGTTCGATACTGACTGGTCTGCCGACTTGACCATTATGGAAGAAGGTACCGAATTGATCGGCCGCCTCACCAAATATCTTGCTGGCGATAAGAGCGTTAAGATTCCTTTGATGACCTCTTGCTGCCCTGCATGGGTTAACTTCTATGAAAAACATTTCCCGCAATTAAGAGAATATCCTTCAACCGCTAAATCTCCGCAACAGATGTTCGGCGCTATCGCTAAGAACTACTTCGCAGACAAAATCGGCTGCAAACGCGAAGATATGGTTTGTGTTTCCGTAATGCCTTGCGTTGCTAAGAAATACGAAACCGGTCGTGAAGAACTCGCTAAGAACGGAAATCCTGATGTTGACTACTCCATCACCACTCGTGAATTGGCACGCCTCATCAAGATGGCCAACATTGACTTCAACAACCTTCCCGATGCTGAATTCGACAGCCCGCTCGGCGAATCAACAGGTGCTGCTGTTATCTTCGGCGCAACTGGCGGCGTGATGGAAGCTGCTGTTCGTACCGCTTACGAAGTTATCACAGGCAAGACTCTCCCGAAAGTTGATTTCGAAGAACTCCGTGGCCTCGAAGGCGTTAAAGAAGCTACCGTACACGTACAAGACGGTTTGGACCTCAAACTCGCCATCGTACACGGCTTAGGCAACGCTCGTAAGATGCTCGAACTCATCGAAAAAGGCGAATGCCCGTACCACGCAATCGAAGTTATGGCTTGTCCTGGTGGCTGTATCGACGGCGCTGGCCAACCTTATCACCATGGCGATTCCAGCATCATCAAAGCTCGTTGGGAAGCTACTTACCAAGCCGATAGAGAAATGCCGATCCGTAAATCTCATGAGAATCCGTCCATCCAAGCTATCTACAAAGAATATCTTGGCGAACCTTGCGGTCATCTCTCTCACGAATTGCTGCACACTCACTACTTTGACAACCAAATCAAAGTGGAGGCTGAATAATTAATTAATCTGTAAAATTATAAATTATGGCAATAACAGTTAAAATTAATAAAGAAACTCATGATAAGATCGTTGCTATTTGTAATAATTTCAACAACGATCCCGGTGAATTGATCAATGTATTGCATCAGACACAGGATTTCCTCGGTTATCTGCCCGCAGAAGCTCAGGAATTAATCGCTGAATGTTTGCACATGCCTACAGCTAAGGTTTTCGGCGTTGTATCATTCTACGCTTTCTTCACCATGACCCCGAAGGGCAAACACCCCGTATCTGTTTGTATGGGTACTGCTTGCTACGTTCGTGGCGGCGAAAAAATCCTCGATGCCTTCAAAAGCGAACTCGGCATCGAAGTTGGTGAAACCGACGCTAACGGCGAATTCTCCCTTACCTCTTTGCGTTGCGTAGGTGCCTGCGGTTTGGCTCCTGTTGCAATGGTTGACGGTAAAGTTTACGGCCGTCTCGTTCCCGCTATGGTGAAAGACATCGTAAACGAATACAGAGGAAACTAATTGTATTTCCCCATATATGAAAAGGGCAGCATTCGCTGCCCTTTTTTATTATTAGAATACATTATATTATAATGTTATAGTGTAGCTGCGTCTTCGTAAAAACGGTTTGACTTCAAATTGGTCGAAAAGCGATTGAACCTTGTTGTTCTCTTCCAATTGCGGGTTCATCCTCACGGTTGTGATTTTATGCCTGTGACAACTTTCAATCACGTGCTTCAAGAGAAGCAGACTGGCCCCTTTCCCCTGATATATTTTTCTTTTGCCCAGTTGGAAATCCGCTTGATAAGAAATATTGGCTCCTTGCGGTGCTGATAATCTATAGCGTGGTTTGCGTCTTTTTGTCTTTCAAGGTGAAATTCGACAATGACTTGAATAACATCGGTTTTGTGTCGGATGTCGTGCGGAAGTCGCAGGATTTATATAACCAAAAGGTCAATAACGGCTATCCCGTCACGTATTACGCGGCTTCATCCAAAAATCTTGATTCGGCATTGACCTATAATCGTCGAATGATGCAGGTGATGGATTCCCTTCGACGGGAAGGTTTGGTCAAGCAGTGCTCGGGAGTGGCGGATGCTTTTTTGCCGTTAAGCAAACAACAGGAGAATATTGATGCATGGAAGTCGTATGGACGCCTGAATATGTTTCCAATATCCGAAAATCAATATCCGCTGCCGCAGTCAAATGCAATCTTGACCCTGAAATTCTCACTCCTTTCTATGCTATTTTGGATGCGGATTATCAACCGGAATCGATTTTAGAAGCTCCTTGGATTCCTAAAGAATTGTCGTCCAACTTTATAGAAAAAGTGGGAGATGACTATCTCGTCTTTTTGTCTATGTTGACGGATGCTGCCTCGGTTGATTCTGTTAGCGATATAGTTTGTGCCTTGCCACACGCCTTGGTAATGGATCCATTTTATTATACCGATGGTATGGTGGCCATCGTGCATAACAATTTCAATGTGGTTCTGATAATCTCCTCCTTGTTCGTCTTGCTCGTGCTAATCCTCCATTTCCGCAGCCTGCTGTTGTCTTTACTGGCCTTTCTGCCTATGTTCTTGAGCTGGTATGTCGTTCAGGGTACGATGGCGCTACTCGGAATAGAATTCAATCTTGGGTAACAAGTGCTTGCTTCTCTTTATCTGCAACCAACGACGGCGATATTTTGGTCAGGATTGCTTCCGCAAACAAGCAGACGACCTCTGTTGAAAGTACTTTCAAACAGACTAGAACGAATGTCGCTAAGGTGAAAGTCTCTATGTCTGGAAAATTGTATTATAAGAATACGCGACAGTTGTCAATGCTCTATTCTCAGCCGGCTACCGATAAATTCATTATCAGTAATGGCCTTATGTATGTCAAAACGGGAGCTAAATCAACGCAATATACTTTGTCCAAAAGTCCGGTGATGAATAAGTTGGCTGATTATCTGCTGAAGGCTTTTGCAGGTCAGGTGAATGAAATTGCCAAAATCAATAATGCCAATTGTTTTGTTACGGATGATGGCAAAAACTATGTGATAAAGCTTACCGCGAAGAAAACGGCTGCCCAGGTTTTTTCCAAAATCACCTTGAAATACCGCAAATCCGACTGCGTGCTCATCTATATGGGAAACGAGGAGTTCAACCATTTGATTAACACGTATGAGCTGACGGGCGTCAAACGAAATGTTACAGTCAGTAATAGTGTCTTTGTAAAATAGCTGTATGGAAACAGCTACGTATGTCTGTCTTGTTTTTAACAATTGATAGTTAAAAATAAGACAGACGATATTTTTAGTTAAAACATTAAAAAAATAAATATATTTGCCGCGGTGTTTTTGTGTAGTTTTTGATAATTTGATGACTGTGGAATTATATGAAAAGATTTTTTATTGTTTTTTTATTCAGTCTGTTGGGCGTGAATGTCAACGCCCAGCAGACTTTCGACCAATTTATCGTTGCTTTCTACAATGTGGAAAATCTCTTTCATCCGTCCGATGACTCACTGACGGCGGACGATGATTTTACGCCAAGCGGACTCTATCATTGGAGTTATAAGAAGTATTTCAAGAAGGTTGCAAATGTGGCCAAAGTATTGCTTGCGATGGGGCAGGGCAGGCCGGCCGCAATCGTCGGGCTCGCGGAAATTGAAAACGAGCGCGTGCTGATGGATTTGTGCTATCAGTCTCCGTTGAAGAAATTCGGTTACAAATATGTGCATTACGATTCGCCGGATAGTCGTGGCGTGGACGTCGCTTTGCTCTATCGGGATAGTTGTGTCACCATTTTACGCTCGAAAAAAATTCCGGTTATTTTCCCTTTTGAGCCCCATACGCGCAATCGCGATTTGCTTTACGTTTGTGCGCAGTTCCCGAATGGCGATTCCTTGCACGTTGTTGTCAATCACTGGACTTCGCGTTACGGCGGATATGCGGCTACCATCCCCAAGCGCAATTATTATGCGGATGTGGTTCGGCAAATCGCGGATTCGCTGCTGTCTTTGAATGCGGATGCCAATATTTTACTGATGGGCGATTTTAACGATTATGCGACAGATGAAAGTATGGAAAAGCACTTGCGCGCCCGCCGTTTCGATGAGGAAAACGTTCCTGATTCGCTATTCAATCTAATGTATTTTTTCGTTGATCAAAACAATGTCGGCTCGCACAAACACGAGGATTTTTGGGGATGTCTGGATCAGATGATCGTGTCACGTGGATTGCTATACGATCAAACAGGGTTGAGGATTGAGAATCATCTCCCGCACATTTTCAAAGCGGATTTTATGATGGTTCTTGATGATAAATTTGGAGGCGAGAAAACTTTCCGTACCTATCTCGGCCCGCGCTACATCGGCGGTTTCGCCGATCATCTGCCAGTGTATGTGGTCATCAGCTCTGCGGCTGCCTTATAGGGTGATATCTTTTTGTTGCGGATGAGCGGGAGCAGTTCTTCAATGCGTTGCTGATTGTAGGTGTTGTTGAAGAAATTATTCTGCAGCGTGAAATTTATCCAGTTGTAGAAAATATTGACGTTTTGTTCGGTCCTGTTTCGCTCGAAATAACCATTGTCCTTGGTCTGTTCGGCATATCGGGTAATCATATCCCATACTTTGTCTATGGCAAAGCCTTCCAATGCGGAGCAGACTTCCACGGGCACGTCCCAATTGTTCTCGTTCTTTGGGAACAGCTTGAGGGCGGCACGATATTGCGCTTGGGCGGCAATGGCTTTGGTTTTATTGTCCCCATCTGCTTTGTTGATGATAAGTCCGTCGGCCATCTCCATAATGCCGCGTTTGATGCCTTGCAGTTCGTCTCCGGCACCTGCGAGCATTAGCAGGAGGAAGAAATCGACCATTGATTTCACGACGGTTTCGGATTGCCCGACTCCCACGGTTTCCACGATGATGACATCAAAGCCGGCGGCTTCGCAAAGTACGATGGTTTCTCGTGTTTTGCGTGCGACACCGCCTAAGGTGCTGCCGGATGGCGAAGGACGGATGAAGGCGTCAGAGTCAACGGATAAGGACTCCATTCGCGTTTTGTCACCCAGGATGCTGCCTTTTGTTCGCTCGCTGCTCGGGTCAATGGCCAGTACGGCGACCTTGTGCCCCAAGCTGGTGAGCAGTTTGCCGAAGGCTTCAATGAATGTGCTTTTCCCAACTCCGGGGACCCCTGTTATGCCAATACGTAGGGATTTGCCCGAATGGGGCATGCATTGCTCGATAATATTCTGTGCTATAGAAAGATGCTCCGGGTTGGCACTCTCCACCATTGTGATGGCACGACTCAGAATCATACGGTCCCCGGAAAGGATTCCTTGAACATATTCGTCCAAAGTCAGGTTCCTACGTTTGCGTTTCACAAGGTTCGGATTTACCTGTAAGGGTTGCTCAATGCCTTCTCTTTCTGTCAATGCCGATTGAAAATTGTCTGCCATTTGATGATTTACATTTTTAATATTGTGGGACGCAATTTGTTGCGTCCCATTATGATTATTTTCCGAAATTGAAGCTGACGGCATCCTTCATAGTTGAGAAGTAGTGGAAATGCATTCCGTCAATGAAGTTCTCCTTGATGTCGTCGATGTCTTTTTTATTGTCGGCGCACATTACGATGTCGTAAATGCCGCTGCGTTTGGCTGCGAGGATTTTCTCTTTAATGCCGCCTACGGGGAGGAGTTTTCCACGCAAGGTGATTTCGCCCGTCATAGCGATTTTGTCGCGCGGTATCTTGCCGGTGAAGGCGGAAATCAAGGCGGTCAGAATCGTAATGCCGGCGGAAGGGCCATCTTTTGGAGTGGCTCCTTCAGGAACGTGGATATGTACTTTCTTTTTCTCAAAAACAGCGGGATCGATGCCGAAGTCTTCAGCGTGGGCTTTGAGGAATTCGTACGCGATGGTGGCAGATTCTTTCATTACATCTCCAAGACTGCCTGTCATAGTAAGTTCGCCTTTTCCTGCACTGGTGAGCGCTTCTACAAAGAGAATTTCTCCGCCTACGGCGGTCCAAGCCAAACCGGTGGCCACACCGGGTACGGAGTTGTCGAAAGCCTTTTCCAGTTGGAAGATGGGCGAACCGAGAATCTCTTTCAAATCGCAGGGGTTTACTTTCTTATCAATGGAGCCTTCCTGTACGTATTGGGCGGCGCGTTTGCGGATGATTTTCGCGATGGTGCGTTCAAGTGTGCGTACGCCGGATTCTCTGGTGTAATCGTTGATGACGGCTTCAATGGTTTTCTCTGGGATTTGGAGCAACTTCTTGTCCAGACCGTTTTCTTTCAGTTGTTTGGGAACAAGATGATGTTTGGCGATTTCCAATTTTTCTTCTGCCAGGTAGCCAGCGATATCAATGATTTCCATACGGTCGAGCAGGGCGGGGTGTACGTTGTTGAGGTTGTTGGCGGTGGCAATAAATAGAACGCGGGAAAGATCAAAGGCGGTTTCCAAATAGTTGTCGTAGAAAGCGTTGTTCTGTTCGGGATCCATCACTTCGAGCAAGGCTGCTGAAGGGTCGCCTTGAACGTTCATTCCTGAAATTTTATCAATTTCGTCAAGCACGAATACGGGGTTGGCATAGCCTGCTTTGCGCATATTTTGGATGATGCGTCCGGGCATAGCGCCGATGTAGGTCTTACGGTGTCCGCGGATTTCAGATTCGTCGCGAAGACCGCCTAAAGAGACGCGCACGTATTTGCGGCCGAGGGCGGCGGCAACGGATTTGCCGAGAGACGTTTTGCCCACTCCCGGAGGACCTGCCAAACAGAGAATCGGTGATTTCATATCCCCTTTCAGCTTGAGTACGGCCAAATATTCGATGATTCGCTCTTTCACTTTGTCCAGTCCGTAATGGTCTTTGTCCAATACTTTGCGAGCTTTGTGCAAATCGAAGTTGTCGGTGCTATATTCGTTCCACGGCAGGTCAACGAGCAATTCCAAATAGTTGAGCTGGACGGAATAATCGGGCGCCATTGGATTGGTCCTCTGAAGCTTGTCCAACTCTTTGTTGAAAAGGTTGGCGGTTTCCTTATCCCATTTCTTTTTGGCAGCGCGTTCTTTCAAGGAAAGATAGTCTTTCTCTGAAGGTGAACCACCCAACTCCTCCTGAATGGTCTTCATTTGCTGGGTGAGGAAATATTCGCGCTGCTGCTTGTCAAGCTCCTGCTTGGACTTGTCTTGGATTTGATTTTTAAGCTCAATCATTTGCAAATCGCGATGGAGCAATTTGAGCACTTGTTTGGCGCGAGTGACAACATCTTCCGTTTCCAAAATTGATTGCTTGTCTGCCAATGGCACGGACAAGTTGGAAGTCAGAAAATTGAGAAGGAAAGAGTTGCTTTCAATGTTCTTCAATGCGATGGAAGCTTCTTTGGGCACATTGGGTGATAACTTTATCATCCGCGTTGCGGTATCCCGGATAGAGGATATCAGTGCCTTGAAGTTCTTGTGGTTGACGATGGCAGGGTCGAACTCGTTGGTTTCAAAAGGCTCTATAGAACATCTGTAATAGGGCTCTGTTTGGGTTATTTCTTTGAGTCTGAAACTTTTGATGCCTTGAACAATGATGGTGACACCGCCGTCAGGCATGGTGATATATTTGATGATATGCGCCATTGTGCCAACCTCGTAGAGGTCTTGGGCCGTAGGCTCTTCCACTTCATTCGTGCGTTGGGCGATAACACCGATGGGCTCGCTGGTGCGAGAGTATTCTTGGGCGAGCTTGATGGATTTAGTTCTTCCTACATTGATGGGAATAACCATTCCGGGGAAAAGAAGGGTGTTTCGTAGTGGAAGGAGGGCGATTTCCTCAGGAACTTCTACTTTCCTGAGATTCTCTTCGTCATCAGAAGAAAACAATGGAATGAAGTTGGATTCGTTGTTGATGAAATCGTCTAGCAGCGATAATTCTTTCATAAATAGTACGTTAATATAAAAAAAACTGACCTTTTTTGGGTAACAAAAAAGGTCAGCAAAAGTACAAAATATTATGGATTATTTAGATTTGTTTGCGTCAAGATGGCGAGCATACTTGTTACGGAACTTATCAACACGACCTGCGGTGTCAACAAGTTTCATCTTACCTGTAAAGAAAGGGTGAGATGTGTTAGAAATTTCTAATTTTACAAGCGGATATTCATTTCCGTCTTCCCATTGAATCGTGTCTTTTGTACTAACGGTGGACTTTGTCAAGAAAGCGTAATCGTTTGACATATCCTTAAATACAACCGTTCTATACTCTTTTGGATGGATACCTTTTTTCATTTTATTCTTGATTTTTTGTTGTCTAAAAATTGGAGCGCAAAAATACACTTTTTTCCATATAATTCAAGCCGTTATGAAAATTTATTTTTTCACATACGATAAAAAATGCCAACTATATGATATTTAATATTTTACAGTATTATTGGCCGTATGGCGTTCTCGACGTCATAATCCCCTATGCGGGTGCGGCGCAAGGCGGTCAAATGGGCACCACTCTGAAGTGCTTCGCCAAAATCGCGCGCGATGGCGCGGATGTAGGTCCCTTTGGAACAACGTATGCGGAAGTCTATTTCCGGCAACTCGAAACGCGGTAGCTCAAAGTCGTAGATAGTGATGCTCTTGGGGGCGAGCTTCACATCCTCTCCTTCGCGTGCCAATTCGTAAGCACGGCGCCCATCCAAATTGACTGCGGAAAACAATGGCGGCCGTTGCTGGATATTGCCGATAAAGCTTTTCGCCGTCTCTTCAGCCAGCTGTCGGGTGATATGATCGTATGGATATTCTTGGTCTATGGGATGTTCCAAATCATAGCTCGGCGTAGTGGCCCCTAATTTGAAAGTTCCCGTATATTCTTTGCTCTCGGCTTGGATGGTGTCTATCTGTTTGGTCATCTTTCCCACGCAGATGATGAGCAGACCCGTGGCCAAAGGATCTAATGTGCCGGCGTGCCCGACCTTCACTTTGTGGCCGACCTGTTTTTGGACGATGTGCCGCACTTTGCCGACAATGTCAAAAGATGTGCATCTATAAGGCTTGTCAAAGAGCAGCACATCACATTCCGGGTTCACTTCGAACTCGGGAAGGGTGAAGGTGGTCTGATGGACGAGTTTGTTTCTCATTAGGCTCCGAAAATTATAGCGATAAGTCCGACAATGGCGCAATAGACGGCGAACCAGATGAGTTTGCCTTTCTTCACGATGTTAATCATCCATTTGCAGGCGAAGCAGCCGGTGATGAAGGCGGCCAGGAATCCGACGAGAAGGGAAAATGCGGATATCCCGTTCATAGCCGTGTCGAAACCGACTTCTGCGATATCCATAACGTCCAGCAGGGCTTCTCCAATGACGGGCGGTATGACCATCAAAAAGGAGAATTGGGCCAGCTTCTCTTTTTTGTTGCCTAACAGAAGACCTGTGGCAATGGTTGTTCCGGAACGGGATAGACCCGGTAATACGGCGATTGCCTGTCCAACTCCGATGATGAACGCGTGTAGCTTGGAGATGTTTTCCTTAGGACGTGGTTTGGCAAAATAGGAGAAGGTCAGCAGGGTGGCTGTGACGAGAAGCATAATGCCTACGATCAACAGACCGGAGCCGAAGATTTCTTCAACCTTGTCTTTGAAAAGAAAGCCGACGACAGCCACAGGAATCATAGAAATGAGAATGTTGATGGCAAATTTGGTGCCTTCGTTCAGACCTTCGTATGTTTTCCAATCCTGTTTGGAAAATATGTCTTTGAAAATCCAGACGATTTCTTTCCAAAGGATGAATAGTGTGCTGAGCACGGTGGCTATGTGCAGTACGACAGTGGTTGTTAGATTTTCCTCTCCTGACAGACCGAAAAGGTTGGACAAGATAGTAAGATGTCCGCTACTGCTCACGGGCAAAAACTCGGTCAGTCCCTGAATGATGCCGAGTAAAAGTGATTCCAGCCAACTCATAGATTAAGCTTCTGCGGGAGTTTCTTCGGAATTCTTTTTGGCGCGGGGATGCCACATAATGGCGACGACTTCGATGACGAGGCCGAGGAACATCAGGATGGGCGCCACGTTGATGCGGCGTGCGTCGAAGATTTTGCCGTCAAAAGTGTTCGGATCGGAAACGGCACCGCCTCTGAGGCATAAATAACCGATGATGAGCACTAAAAGACCGACACCCATCAGGATGTAGTTCATCTTGCGAAACAACGGGGCGCGTTTCACCTCTTGTTTGTTATTGTTTTTGTCGAATTTTTTGGTGGAAAATGTTGTTGCCATTTTTTATTGATGATTTATAAGTAAAGTCTTTCGTCTTTGATTCTGATATATCGGTTCACTGAAACAATGGATATGATGACGGTGAACAGGATGCTGAACAGCAGGAGCCCTGCCAAAATGATGGCGATGTACAGCAATTGGGAAAAGTCGATGAAGTTCGGGAAAGTTTTGTTGCCGATGTGCAGAAGAACGGCCAGTATGAGGATGGCGATGATCCCGCCCCAAATGCCTTGGACAAGTCCCTTGTTGACAAATGGTTTGCGGACAAATTTCGGAGTGGCGCCCACTAGGAGCATACTCTTGATGTTAAAGCGTTTGGCATAAATATTCAAACGAATGCAGTTGGCAATCAGCAACATGGAAATCAGCATGAAAATAGCGCAGATGCCGAAAATAAACCATTGTATCTTGTGGAAGTTGTTGCTGACGGAAGTGACTATGGGCTTTGGATAGTCAACATCCTGTACGATTTCGTTTTTCTTCAGCTCTTTTGATATCTTGTCCAAAGAGTCGGAATTGGCGTAGGCCGGAGCGACGCTGATGATGATGGACGCGTTAATCGGATTGTCGATGATTTCGGTGAAGTCACTGCCGACAATTTCGATGGCGTTCTTGGTGTTGTCCTCTCTGGAAGAGACTCTTGAAGCGGCAATGTATGGTTTGAGCTTAATCTGTTGCTCCAATGCGATGATGTCTGCTTCTTTGACTTCGGAGTAAAAAAGCACTTCCATCTCGATTTTTTGCGATAGGTTCTGGATGAATTTGGTAGAATAAAAAGCGAAAATCACCAATATCCCGATGAACAACATCGTGATTGCTATGCTGAAGATGGAGCCGAATGCCGACAACCGCAGCCGTGCTTTCGTGATTCTATCTATTGAGTCTGGATATTTCCCCATATATGCATTATTTTGAAAGGCGGCAAAAATACAAAAAAATCAAAACTTTTATGTATGTTTGCCGCCCATTTATAAAGATGAAACTGTTTAAACGTTTATTAGGCTATCTTCCTCAATATAAGCTGTCTATCGCCTTGACATTGGTGGCTAACGTCTTGTATGCCATTTGTTCGGTATTCACACTTGGCATGATTGTCCCCTTTTTGTCCGTTTTGTTTGAACAGGTGCAGCAGGTTGCCGTACGTCCCGTCTTTTCCCTTTCCGCCAGATATGTGATTGACCTTTTCTATTACTATATGGGGCTGGTAATCCTTCGCTTCGGCAAGGTGTCTGCGTTGTTTTATATCGCAGGCGTGATGGTGGTGCTCTCCTTCCTGTCTAATTTCTTCCGCTATGCCGGACAGTATCTTCTGGCCCCTATCCGTTCGGGTATTATGAAGGACCTGCGTAATGATATGTACCACAGACTGTTGGTTCTTCCGCTGTCATTCTTTTCAGAACAACGAAAAGGAGATATCATCAGCCGTATAGGCGCTGACGTGCAAGAGGTCGAATGGACGGTGTTCTCCGCTTTGCAGACTCTCTGCCGCGACCCGTTTATGATCATCGTCTATATTATCGCAATGTTCGCCATAAGTGTCAAGTTGACTTTGATATCTTTGGTTATTTTCCCACTTATGGGTTTTCTTCTGGCTAATATTGGAAAACGAATCAAATTGTACTCGCTCAAATCACAGCAGCTGCTCGGACAGATGAGCTCGCTCTTTGAGGAGGCCATCGGCGGATTGCGTGTCATCAAAGGTTACGGCGCTATCGAGCATACTTACGAAAAATTCGAAAAACAGAATTCCCAGTTTTATCGTGCTAATAAGAAGGTGTTTAGAATCAATGAGCTGGGCGGGCCTTTGGTGGAATTCCTATGCGTGTTTTCCCTCTTGTTGATTACCGTAATCGGTCTGGTCCTGTATCCGTCGCTTTCTGTGGGGAAGGGCCCGCTGTTTATGCTTTTCTTTGTGGTCTTTGCGCGTGCCATTGTGCCGGCTAAATCACTGGTCTCCACCTTCTATACGATGCAGAAGGGTATGACAGCCGCCGCACGCGTGTATGAAATCATTGATGCGGATGAAAAAATCTTGGAGTGCGAACATCCTATATCCATTACGGAGTTGAAGGACAAAATTGAATATCAGGACGTGTCGTTTTCTTATAGTGAGAAATCCAATGCCGAAGAATGCGATATCCTGCATCATCTTAGTTTCACTTTGCGGCGCGGGCAGACCATCGCGATTGTGGGCCCGTCTGGAAGCGGAAAATCTACGCTGGTGGATTTGCTGCCGCGCTTTTACGACATCCGGTTCGGGAACATTTTGATTGACGGAATCCCCAATCGGCAGTATCGTATTTCAGACTTGCGCGCGTTGTTCGGAATCGTCAGTCAGGATGTGATCCTGTTTAATGATACGGTCTATAATAATATTGTGTTCGGAATGCCGGATGTGACGGAAGAGCAGGTCTATGCGGCAGCCAAGACCGCCCAGGCCCATCAGTTTATTATGGAAATGGAAAACGGTTACCAAACGGTGATCGGCGACCGCGGAATGCGTTTGTCCGGCGGCCAACGCCAGCGATTGAGCATCGCCCGCGCGTTGTTGCGCAAACCGGAAGTCCTTATTCTGGATGAAGCTACCTCGGCTTTGGACAATGAGTCCGAATATCTTTTCCAAGAAGCTTTAATGCCGTTTGTCAAAGAACATACGGCGGTCATTATCGCGCACCGACTCAGCACCATCCGGTTCGCCGATACGATTCTTTTCGTACGTGACGGAAGAATCGTCGAAATGGGCAGCCACGACGAACTGTTGTCGCTGAAAGGCGAATACTATCATTTCCATACCATTCAACAGTAGTTTTTTATACACAAAGAAGTGTTTAAAAAACGAAATTCTTCTTCTTGACATCTTGAAATCGAAAGGGTATTTTTGCGCGTTTTAATATTTAATGTATTATGTATAATGTCGCTGTGATTGCCGGCGGGGACTCCGGTGAATACGAAATATCCCTCAAAACGGCTGATAATATTATGCATCAGCTTGATAATGAAAAGTTTAATTCATACCTTGTCCATTTCAAAGGAGCGGATTGGAGCTATACGGATGAGGAAGGAAACAAGTATTCCATAGACAAGAATGATTTCACCCTCAATGTGAAGGGAAATACCATAAAATTCGATGTCGCTTTTATTGCCATTCACGGCACACCAGGTGAAAACGGGAAGTTGCAAAGCTATTTTGAAATGATAAAACAGCCCTATACGGGTTGTGGCAGCTTCAGCTCTGCTTTGACGTTTAACAAGTATTTTTGCAATCAGGCGGTCGCCAATATCGGATTGCCCATCTCTCCGTCTTTGCATTTTTATGATACAGAAGAAATTGATTATGAGAAGATTGAGAGCGTCTGTGGCTATCCCTGTTTCGTAAAATCCTGTAACTCCGGTTCCAGTGTCGGCGTTACCAAAGTGCATGGCAGGGAAGAACTGACAGGTGCTTTTGCAGAAGCCTTCAAATATGACAACCAGCTGATGGTTGAAAAATTCGTGCGCGGCCGCGAATTGACTTGCGGTGTGACTTCCGTTTATGGCGATGTCCGCGTGCTGGCCGTCACGGAAGTCGTGGCCACCAACGAATTTTACGATTATGATGCGAAATATACGGCTGTCGGCCACAAACTGCTGACACCTGCCGCCATTTCCGCTGAAGACGAACAAATTGTGCGTAAGTATGCGCAGATGATTTTCAAACAGCTCGACTGCCGCGGCGTGGTCCGTGTGGATTTCATCCTCTCTGAAGATGACGGAATTCCTTATTTCTTGGAAGTGAATACTATTCCGGGACAAACCGCGTTAAGCATCGTTCCAGAACAGGTGAAATACAATGGTTTTGATATCAAGGATTTCTATACCAGAATGGTGATGGAAGCTTTGAAAAAATAGGGAAAACAGTATGAATAAGAAGGAGCGTGTGAATATTTTTTATAGTTGTTTTGCGAATTTCCAAAAAATGATAGGCGTAGCATTGTTTTGCCTGCTTGCGCCGAGTCTGCTTTTTGCCCAGTATTCAGAGAAGGACATCTATGCCTATATCGAACAATATAAAGATGTGGCTATGCAGAAGATGGTGGAATATAAAATTCCTGCCAGCATAACGATAGCGCAGGGGATTTTTGAAAGCGCCTGCGGGAAAAGCCACCTCGCCGTTGACGGCAACAACCATTTCGGAATAAAGTGCCACAACGATTGGACCGGCGATACCATCTTGATTGATGACGATGAATTGCAGGAGTGTTTTAGAAAATACGTTACCGTTTCGGAATCCTATACGGACCATTCGCTTTTCCTGACTCAGCGTAAACGTTACGCCAATCTGTTCGAATTGGACATTATGGATTATCCCGGATGGGCCAGAACACTCAAGCAGGACGGCTATGCAACGAATCCCCAGTATGCCGACCGCTTGATAAGCCTCATCGAAAGATACCATATAGCTCGTTTGGACACCCTTTGCCAAAATGGTGGAAATTTGGCAGAACGCACGACCCCTGTCCAGAAACCGCAGGCGCCTGCCAATGAAAACAAGGATGTGCCTGCCAAAAAATCCGAGCCAAAACCGACAGGCTCAATGAAGGTCTTTACTGCTATTGGGAATGACTATCCGGCCGGAAACAGCCCGTTCAGCTATCGTAAGGTCTTTGAAAACAATCACACTTTCTTCATTATCGCACAGAAAAATGACACCTACGAAAAGATAGCGGGCGATGTGCAGGTCGCCGCTGTTAATTTGAGAAAGTTCAATGATGTGCAGGATGGAAGCCAACCTGTTGAAAATGAAATCGTCTATATAGAGGCAAAAGCGAAAAGCAATACCAATCGCGTGCATATTGTCCAGGCCGGAGAGACCTTGCGCTACATCGCGCAACGTTATGGTGTTCAGTTACATTATATAATGAAATACAATATGATGGATGAAAATACAATTATCCATCCGGGCGATCAAATATTATTAAGACATTAAAAAATCAAGCTATGAAAAAGATATTCTTTATTACTTCAATTTTGTTGGGATTCGCTGTGGCGCAAGCCCAAAACTATTCCCTCGAGGATCAGATTTACGACTATATCGATGCTTATAAGGATATGGCAATGCAGGAGATGGAACTTTACAAAGTTCCGGCCAGCATCACCTTGGCTCAGGCCATATATGCTTCAAAAATAGGTACCAACCGTGTGGCTAAAGAGGCCAACAACCATTTCGGCATTATGTGCCATACCAGCGAATGGACGGGCGAGACTTTCTATGAAACCGACAACCACAGCAGCGATTACTGCTTCCGCAAATATGCTACAGTACAAGAATCCTATAGGGACCATTCATTGTTCTTGTCGCAGCGCAGCCGCTACGTGAAGTTGTTCTATTTCCCGATAACGGATTACAAATCCTGGGCTAACGGTTTGAAAGAAGCCGGCTATTCCGGCAATCCGCGTTATGCGGACACCCTGATTTCTATCATTGAGAAATACTATTTGATGCACTATGATAGAAAGGTTGCCCAGAAAATGGGTGATACGACGGCTTTGAATGCGATGTCCAAGCCTCAGCCTCAACGTATTGATGAAAACCCATTGGACAATATGGTCCGCCCGAAAGCGGAAAATGCTCCACAAACTCGACCTGCGCCTGTTCCTGAGACGACGCCTGCGCCTAAAACACAAGCTGCTCCAACAACGACCGAACAACCTGCAACGTCAGTGCAAAAGAGTAAAGCTGACACAATGAATGTCAATGGAATTGACGTGGTAGTGATGAAATCCGATAAGCCTAAAGAGGTGAAATACGATACCATAGTTGCCACCATTCCCAGCCCGGAAAAGGTGCAGGGTAAAAATATCTTTGTGCTGAATCCTTATTCCGTCCCATTTAAGGCAGCCTATTATCCATATACTTCTCGTCCGACATACGAGAACAATAAGACGAAATTCATCATTGCCAAGGCTGGTGATACATACAAAAGCCTGGCGGCCGCATTGCAGCTCTCAGAAAAGAATCTTCGCCTTTATAATGATGTATATGATGATTCCGAACCGATTGAGGACGAGGTGGTGTACGTGGAAATGAAAAGTACAAAATCAGCGGTCGAATACCATACGTTGGAAATAGGAGACACCTATAGGTATATTGCTCAGAAATATGGTATTCAATTGAAAATAATCATCAAGCGGAACAGCGGTGCAATCAGCAGTTATAGCGTTGGAGACAGAATTTGCATCGGGTGCAAATAATGGTGCTGTGCCATATTATAAGTAATGTAGAAAACAATGCCGAAGTCATTTTATCATTTTAATCCGGAAACACTCTCGTACGAGAAGGTGAAGCTTGGTTTCAAGCAAGTCTTCAAGCGCGTGATTTGGGCTTTTGCCAGTGGCTTTGCTTTGGCATTGATTTTTGTGTGGGTGGCATTCTACTTTGTCGATTCTCCCAAAGTGAAGATATTGGAAAAGGAGAATAACGAGCTGAAAGGAGAAGTCGATTATTTGAGTTCGCGGATAGATAAAATGTCAGACGTCTTGTTAGATATAGAGGACAGAGATGACAATGTCTATAGAACGGTGTTGGAGGCGGACCCCGTGCCTGCGTCGGAACGCTATCCGCTGATTTTGGACAATCCGCGTTTCGACAGCATATCGCGTTCGGAGGCATACACGCTTTTGAAAGAAGCTAACAAGAAGGCCGACAAACTGACTGTCCGTTTGGCAACTCAGGCCAAATCCTTGAAAGAATTGGAAATGATATCCGGCAATAAGGCGGAAATGCTGACCTGCATTCCGGCTATCCGCCCGTTGAAGAATATGTATTCCATCACGTCCGGTTTCGGCCGCCGTTATCATCCGATCTTGAAACGTTTGCGCGTCCATACCGGCGTGGATATCGCCGCTCCGAAAGGAACACCGGTATTCGCCACTGCCGACGGCACGGTGACGAGCGAATCACCAGGCGGCGGCTACGGCCTCGTAATCGTAATCAACCACGGCTATTCCTATAAGACACTGTACGCCCACCTTTCCAAAAAAACGGTGAAACCCGGCCAGAAAGTGAAACGCGGTCAGGTGATTGGCTACGTCGGCTCCACCGGTATGTCCACCGGCTCTCACCTCCATTACGAAGTGATCAAAGGCGGACAACGTGTCAATCCAGTCTATTATTTCAATGCGGAAATTACACCTGAAGAATACAACAAATTGCTCGAATCCTCTAAACGTGTTAATCAGGCACTCTCTTAATATGCTGAAAGATAAGTGCCCGTATGTAGAAACTTTCTTCCTGCCTATGGCTATAGATTTTCGTCACTTCTTAACATTCGCGCTGCTCGTTTGCCTGCTTGCCGCCTGTAAAACCAAAGTGGATAACAGCGACAAGATGATTTTCCATTACAACGAATCCAGCGGAATTCAAACCCTTGACCCCGCGTATGCTTCGGGCCAGGCTGTGATTTGGCCCTGCAACCAGTTGTTTAACGGATTGGTCGATTTGGACGATTCCCTGAATATCGTGCCGGCTATAGCCAAAAGTTGGACGATTTCTGATGACGGCCGTGTCTATACGTTCACTTTGCACGATGACGTGACGTTTCACAATACGGAATCTTTCCCATTTAAGGAAAAACGGTACGTTACGGCACAGGATTTTGTCTATAGCTTTTCGCGCATTTTGGATCCGGATGTGGCCTCTCCCGGAGCCTGGATTTTCCAAAAGGTAAAACGTGACAAACAGGGGAAACCGGCTTTTACGGCCTTGAACGATACGACCTTCCAGATTGAACTTACAGAGGCGTTTCCTCCTTTCCTCGGCATTCTGACAATGAAATATTGTTCCGTCGTACCCAAAGAAGTGGTGGCACATTACGGCAAGGACTTTAGAAACCACCCGGTCGGCACGGGCCCCTTCCAATTCCAACTTTGGCAGGAGGGCGTGAAACTGGTGCTCCGTAAAAATCCTGACTATTTTGAAAAAGATGAAAATGGACAAAGACTGCCTTATCTGGATGCCGTCGCCGTTTCCTTCATTATAGACAAACAGTCTGTTTTTATGGAATTTATGAAGGGGACGTTGGACTTTATGTCTGGCGTGGAGGCTTGCTATAAGGACGCGCTGCTAACGAAAGACGGAAAGTTGAATCCTGAATATAAGAATCAAATTAAGCTGCTGACGGGACCCTATTTGAATACGGAGTACCTTGGCTTTATGCTCAAACCGGGCGACAAGGACAATCCGATTTTGGACAAGCGCGTTCGCCAAGCCATAAACTATGGATTTGACAGGGAGAAGATGATGAAGTATCTGCGCAATAACGTCGGCTATGCGGGTGAGGCCGGTTTTGTGCCGAAAGGAATGCCGTCGTACTGCCCGGAACGCACCGGCGGTTACAGTTACAATCCGCAAAAGGCGTTGCAACTGCTGGCGGAGGCAGGTTACCCCAATGGTAAGGGGCTGCCGCCCATCTCGCTTTCCGTATCCGCGTCATACGCCGACCTCTGCCAGTATATTCAACACGAATTGGCCAACATCGGCATCGAATTGAAGTTGGACGTGGTTCAGGGTGCGCAGCAGCGCCAGATGATGCGCAACTACCAGCTGCCGTTTTTCAGAGGCTCCTGGATTTGCGACTATCCAGATGCCGAAAACTATATGGCTCTTTTTTATTCCAAAAACCTACAACCTGTCGGCTCGAATTACACGTATTATGTGAATCCCGCTTTTGACAGATTATACGAGGCTTCGCAGCGCAGTTACGATGAGGACAAACGCACGGAGTATTATATCCAAATGGATTCTATGTTGGTGTCAGATGCTCCCGTGGTGGTTCTGTATTATGATAAAGTGGTTCGTTTCACCCGCGCCAAGGTTTCCGGATTGGGCACAAATCCCGTCAATATGCTGAACCTGAAGAGAGTAAAAATTAAGAAGACAAATTCTTAATTTTTATATATTTTTCGTATTTTTGCGCCCGAAATTTTTAATCGATGATAACAAAAGTACAGCAGGAAAAAGCAGCAAAATCGTTCGTTTCGTATTGGAAGGACAAAGGATACGAAAAAGGGGAGTGCCAACCTTTTTGGTTGGGGCTTCTGCGAGATGTGTTTGGCGTTGAGAAACCAGAGCAGGTTATTGAATTCGAAAGTCAGGTAAAGTTGGATCATACTAGCTTTATGGATGGATATATTCATAAAACGCACGTTTTAATTGAGCAGAAAAGCAAGGATAAGAGTCTGTATTCTCCAATTAAGCAAAGTGGCGGCAGTTTCCTCACTCCATTTCAACAGGCTAAAAGGTATTCAGCCGATTTGCCTTATAGTGAACGCCCACGTTGGATTGTCACCAGTAATTTTAAATCCTTCCTGATTTATGATATGGAACAACCCAATAAGGAACCGGAAGAAATCTTGTTGGAAGATTTAGCAAAAGAATATTATCGCTTGTCTTTTTTAGTTGAAGAGCAAAGTGAGCATATTCGGCGCGAGATGGAGATTTCGATGAAGGCTGGGGAAATTATTGGAGAAATTTATGATGAACTTTTGAAACAATACTTGAATCCCACTTCAGCAGAAACATTGAGGAGTCTGAATATTTTGTGCGTACGGATTGTGTTCTGTTTGTATGCGGAAGATGCGGGAGTGTTTGGTGGTAAAAGTATGTTCTATGATTATCTGTCCAAATTTAAAGCGGGAGAGGGTGATATGAGGAGGGCATTGAAGGATTTGTTTGAGGTTCTGAATACGCCGATACCACAAAGAGATCCTTATTTGCCGGTAGATTTGAAAGCATTCCCGTATTGCAACGGAGGATTGTTTTCAGAAAAGAATATTGAGATACCGTATTTTAATGAGAAAATTGCTTCCTTGTTATTGAAAAATGCGAGTCTGGATTTTGATTGGAGCGAGATTTCTCCTACTATTTTCGGTGCTGTCTTTGAAAGCACACTGAATCCTAAAACACGTCGAAAGGGTGGAATGCATTATACAAGCATTGAAAATATCCACAAGGTTATAGACCCCCTGTTTTTAGATGATTTGAAACATGAGTTTTCCGACATTCGAAATATCACGGTGGAAAAAGAAAGAATGTCGTCATTAAAACTTTTCCAAGATAAAATTGCCTCACTGACATTCCTTGACCCGGCCTGTGGATCAGGTAATTTTTTGACGGAAACATATTTGTCTTTGCGTCGCTTGGAAAATCAAGCAATTGTTGAACTTACAAAAGGTCAAACCTTAATTGGCTTTGAAGAGGTAAATCCTATTAAGGTTGATATTCATCAATTTTACGGAATTGAAATCAATGACTTTGCCGTGGATGTGGCTACAACCGCATTGTGGATAGCCGAGAGTCAAATGATGTCAGAGACTTCTAAAATCATAGATAGAGACTTGGATGTGCTTCCGCTGAAGACGTATAAAAATATAAAGAAGGGTAATGCTCTGCGCGAGAATTGGGAGTATTGGGATTTGTCTGCAGATGTCCCAACCATTGTGGCAGATAAAACAAATCTGTATGTTTTGCCACAGGAACAAAGCCCTATCGCTAATGAGGATATTATCAAATATGGTGAGATCAACTTGCGTACAAAAGAGATATTGGTGAATGCTCAGCAAACAAAACCTCACAAAGTCAATTTCAATTACATTATGGGGAATCCTCCTTTTGTAGGGGCAAGAATGATGGCACAGGGAAGTGAACAAAAGAGAGATATAGAGGACTTGTTCGGCAAAATCAAAGACGTGCAGGATTTGGACTATGTGTGTGGGTGGTATAAAAAAGCTGCCCAACTGATTAAAGGTACGGATACGCAGGTGGGTTTCGTTTCAACTAATTCTATTTGCCAAGGCGCGCAAGTGCCAATATTGTGGAATGAGTTGTTGAATACTTATGATATTACGATTGACTTTGCCCATCCAACATTCAAATGGAATAGTGAGTCTTCTGAAAAAGCCTCTGTTTATTGCGTAATCGTAGGATTCTCTTATCGAGGATGTAAAAACAAAAGAACACTTTATGGAGCAGATGGTACTTCACAAAAGTCAGTTGACAATATCAACCCGTATCTTCTTCCAGGTCCGAATGTTCTTGTTGAGGCTCGAAAAGATGTCCTTTGTGATGCTCCTAAAATGAATTTCGGCAATCAACCTCGTGATGGCGGTTTCCTCATCCTGACTGAGCTGGAAAAAAATGAATTGTTGTTGAAAGATGCAACTTTAAAAATGTGGATACGACCTTATATGGGTGCGGATGAATTTATTAACGGTAAAAAACGTTATTGTCTGTGGCTTAAAGACGCCTCGCCAGCCATTATCAAACAGAACAAAGTACTTTACGAACGCGTCCAAGCAGTGAGGAGGTTTAGAGAAAAATCCCAAGCTAAAACGACAAACGGCTATGCCAAAGTTCCACATTTGTTTGCTCAAATCACTCAACCCGATAACGTCCCCTATTTGGTCATACCACGTACATCCTCAGAACGACGTTACTACATACCTATTGACTTTATTGAAGGTGATACGATTGCTTCAGATGCCGTTCAAATAATACCGAATGCGTCTTTGTTCCATTTCGGGGTGTTGACTTCCTTCGTTCACCAAGCTTGGATGCGCAAAGTCTGCGGTCGCTTGAAATCTGATTATCGTTATAGTAAGGAAATCGTTTATAATAATTTCCCCTGGCCTCAACCAACATATAAACAGAAAATCAAAATAGAAACAACAGCCAAAGCAATTTTGGATGCCAGATTATTATTCCCAGATTGCTCGATGGCAGATCTATATGATGATAATACAATGCCTCCTCTCCTTCGAAAGGCACATAAAGAGAACGATAAGGCTGTGATGGCTGCATACGGATTTATTACAAATTTGACAGAAACAGAATGTGTGACGGAATTGATGAAATTGTATCAGAAATTAGCTGATAAAAAATGTTGATATGATTCTTGTGCTTTCCCAAATAACAATCTACCCGCACAAAATATAACCTTGAACTTTAAACCTTAAACCTTGAACAATCCGTCGGAAATATTGAATAATGTTGACACCGTGCAAAGCGTTGGACAATGGCGCCCCTATCTGTGGCTTTGGGCGATGGTGTCCTATGTCCCGCTTGTGACACTGCTCGTGAATCCGCCGATTTGGGATGCGCATCTGCTGTTGGTCCTTTCGGTTTGGGTGTTCCTGCTCACGTTGCCGGCTATGCTGTGTCGAAAACAATGGCTGTACCGTGCCGCGGTTGTGTCGCTCTTTGTAGAAGGCTTTGTGAACCTGGCGCACTGGCTTGTCCTCAAATGCCCGATTAGTGCGTCCTCACTGTTCGTATTCTTCAATACCAACGCGCAGGAAGCCACTGAATTTATGTCCTTGAAGCAGTCGCCCCGCTGGCTGCTGCTCATTCCGAATGTTGTCTTGTTTGTTGTCGCGATGAAGCGGGTCCCGAATTTTTCGTTGAGGTCCAAATGGATGAAAATGATTGTCGGCGCTTTAACCGTCGCCTGTCTTCTGTTTTTGACAGAAGCCGCTGTGAATAAGCGTTTTCTGCGTATGACGGTGCCGCCAACCGCCAAGGCGGTGATTTCATTTGCGCAGGGAAGCAGCTCTTACAAATTGCTGCAAAAAAGAGAATTGAAAGAGGTGACCGCGGCAACTTCTGAGGAATCGCAGGTGACTATCCTGATTTTGGGAGAATCCTGCAATCGCAACCATATGTTGCTTTACGGTTATGCACGCAATACATCACCGGAGCTTTCAAAACGCAAGGATATTTTGGTCTTCGACAATGTGGTGTCGCCGTATTCCTATACGATGGCTTCCGTTCTGCATCTGTTGTCGGAAAGCAATATGGACGAGGAACGCCCGATAGAGCAATGTGTGCTGCTGCAGGAGGTTCTGGCATCTGCCGGATTCAAGACGTTTTGGATCTCCAACCAGTCTCCGATAGGTGTGTGGGACAATGCCGTGGCCAGCATCGCCAACCTCTCGGATGTGGTGCGATACGTGAACTTAGGCGGCAATTCCTCTTTTGAGAGCACGCAGATTGCCTCGTATGACGATATGTTGCTTGCCCCGTTGCAAAAGGTCTTGGAGGATGACAATGCTCCAAAGAAATGGATTGTGCTGCATCTGATGGGCAGCCATTCCCAATATGACAAGCGCTATCCGTCAAATTTCAATGTCTTTAAGGAGGGCAAGGACAAACGCCAGCGCACGATTGATGCGTACGACAACTCGGTGCTTTACAGTGATTATATCGTGAATGCGATGTTGGACATTCTGGATGCGTATGCGAAAAAGCATCCGCAGACAAGAGTCTCCGCACTGTACATTTCCGACCATGGCGAAAATGTGTATGACGACGGTCAAAATGCCGGACACGACGTGGCGGATACTATTCCGTATTCCATAGCTGAAATCCCCTTTGTCTTATGGACAAATCCGTATAATGCCAGGGATTTGCAACGCGCGGATTCCCTTAGAAAATTGCTGCATCAACCCTATATGATCGATGATTTGTTTCATACTTTCATAGATTTGTCCAATGTGTCGTCGCCCATATTTCAGCCTGCACGCAGTATGTTCAACGCGCAATATAATGTGGAGCGCGTTCGCCGGTTGTCCGATGGCAGAACGTATGTGGGAAAGAAATGATGGGGAAAATTATCGGATATTTCTTTTGATTGGGATAAAAAATTCGTTTTTTGTGTACCTTTGCGCCCTAATTTTTGAAACCCATTATTATGCGCAATGCTCGTATTTTTGTAGAAAAAAAAGCCGGTTTCGATGTGGAAGCCGTCAGCTTGAAAGAAACTCTTAATCATAACTTTAACTTGAATATCAAGAATCTTCGCCAGTTGGTGGTCTATGATATTTTCAACGTGGATGAAACCCTTTTGGAAAGAGCCAAGGTGGGCGTGCTTTCCGAACCTGTGGTGGATAATATCTATGAGGACTTTCCATTGGAAGGCAAAACATACTTCGCCGTGGAATTCTTACCCGGCCAGTTCGACCAACGTGCCGACAGCGCTATGCAGTGCCTTTCCCTTTTGGATCCTAAAACGGAAGCCGTTATTAAGAGTGCAAAAGTCTATGTCTTTGATGCGGATTTCACTCCCGAACAATTTGCCAGTGTGAAAAAGTTCTGCATAAACGAAGTGGAAGCCCGTCAAAAGGATATGAGTGTGCTGGAATTGGCTGAAAATCCCGATGTCCAGGATGTCCCCGTTTATGAACAATTCAATCAGTGGAGCAAAGACGAATTGGAAGCTTTCCGCGTGAAAATGGGTTTCGCAATGTCTTTGGAAGACATCTGTTTCATTCAAGAATACTTCAAAAATGAGGAAAAACGCGAGCCTTCCGATACGGAACTCAAGTTGTTGGACACCTATTGGAGCGACCACTGCCGCCATACGACCTTTGAAACAGAATTAGCCCGGATTACGTTTACACCCTCCAATTTCCAAAACCAAATCCAAGCTGCGTACAACGACTACCTTGAAATGCGCAAGCAGGTCTATAAGGATCGTGTGAAACCGCAGACTTTGATGGATATGGCTTCCATCAATGGCAAGTTCGAACGGATGTCCGGCAATTTGGAAGATATGGAGGTTTCCGAAGAAAACAATGCCTGCAGCATCTATATTGATGTGGATGTGGATGGAAAAATAGAGAAATGGCTGTTGATGTTCAAGAACGAGACGCACAACCATCCGACGGAAATCGAACCGTTTGGTGGAGCTGCCACCTGCGTGGGCGGTGCTATTCGCGACCCGCTGAGCGGCCGTAGCTACGTCTATCAGGCTCTCCGCGTGACCGGCGCCGGCAACATCAATGCGCCAATGAGCGAAACTCTCGAAGGCAAACTCCCGCAGTCTGTGATTTCCAAAAGCGCTGCATCCGGCTATTCCTCATACGGCAACCAAATCGGTTTGGCAACCACGCACGTGCGCGAAATCTATCACAACGATTATCAGGCCAAACGTCTGGAAATCGGTGCCGTGGTAGGTGCTGCTCCCGTTGACCACGTGCGTCGCGACACACCAAAACCCGGCGATGTGGTCATTATGTTCGGTGGACGCACAGGCCGTGACGGTATCGGAGGCGCAACCGGCTCCTCCAAGGAACACAACGAGAAATCTCTCGATACTTGCGCCGCTGAGGTTCAAAAAGGTAATGCTCCGGAAGAACGTAAAATCCAACATCTCTTCCGCCGCCCCGAAGTAACCCGTCTGGTGAAGAAGTCCAATGACTTCGGCGCTGGTGGTGTCAGCGTCGCTATCGGTGAGCTGGCCGACGGTTTGGATATCGATTTGGATACCGTAAGAACAAAATACAAAGGCTTGAATGGCTCAGAAGTGGCCATCAGCGAATCACAGGAACGTATGAGCGTCGTGGTGGACCCCAAAGATGTCGAGGTGTTCTTCGACTATTGCCGTCAGGAAAATATTGAAGCCAACATCATTGCCCACGTGACAGATACCAACCGCCTGCGTATGACGTGGCGCGGCAAAACCATCGTTGACCTCAACCGCGACTTTATCAATACCAACGGCGTGCGCCAGAAGACGGAAGTCGTCATCAACGCTGTGCCCGACAATGTGTTGGAAGGCCAACCCGTAACAGGCGACACTATGCAGGAAAAAGCTGTCAGTGTGCTGACCAATCCGAATGTGGCTTCTCAAAAGGGTCTCATTGAAATGTTTGACGCAACGATTGGCGCTACCACCGTGCTGATGCCGTTCGGTGGCAAGAACCAATTGACGGAAGCCCAGGTTTCCGCTCAGAAACTTCCCGTCTTGCACGGCCATACCAACACGACAAGTATTATGGCGTTCGGCTATAACCCGTACATCGCGTTGCGTTCCCCGTTCCACGCCGCTGTGTATGCTATTTTGGAATCTATGTCCAAGATTGTGGCCACAGGTGCTGATTATCGCAAAATCAGATTCACCTTCCAAGAATATTTCGAGAAGATGGGCCACGAACCGACCCGTTGGGGCAAGCCCTGTGCCGCTATGCTCGGCTCTGTTTGGATGCTGCACCAGTTCCGCCTCGCTTCTTTGGGCGGCAAGGACTCTATGAGCGGCACGTTCAAGAAAATGAATGTTCCACCGACATTCGTCTCATTTGCCATCACCACTGAAAATGCGGGAAATATCATTTCTCCTGAATTCAAACAAAAAGGCAATCATATCTATTTGATAAAGAATAAAATCGTTGATAATCTTCCCGATATTGACTATACGAAGCGCGAATTTGAATATATGCGCGAGAACATTCTCAACGGCAAGATTGTTTCCGCTTTCACGCTGCAATACGGCGGCATTATGGAAGCACTTTGCAAAATGAGTTTCGGTAACGACCTCGGATTCAACGTGAATACCGCTGTTAATCTGTTTGATTACGGTTATGCAAGCTTCGTGGTGGAAACAACCGAAAAGCTGAACTCTGAGTTCGCTGTTGAATTGGGTGTGGTCGATGACCAATTCATCGTCAATGGCGAAGCTATGGATAAGGCAGCCTGCCTGGCCGCTTGGCGTGGCGTCTATGGAAAACTTTATCCGGAGATGGCTGCCAACGAAACGACATCCACAGGCTCTGAATTTGCAGTCAACAGCAAATGCGCTCCGGTGATGAAATCGCCCGTCCGCATTGAAAAGCCCAAAGTCATCCTGCCGGTGTTCCCTGGCACGAACTGCGATTATGACACGGCCAAAGCATTTGAAGATGCTGGTGCCGATCCGCGCATCTTCGTTTTCCGTAACCTCAATGAAACCGAAATCAACGGTTCCATCCAAGAGTTGTCCGCTGCTATACGCGAATCTCAGATTTTGGCACTCAGCGGCGGTTTCAGCTCCGGTGACGAGCCTGACGGCAGTGGCAAGTTTATCGCTACGGTGTTGAACAATGCGGAGATTAAGGCTGCCATTAACGACCTGCTTGCCCGCAAGGGACTGGTTCTCGGTATCTGCAACGGCTTCCAGGCTTTGGTGAAATCCGGTTTGCTGCCTTACGGACGTTTGGGTGATATCACTCCCGAATCCCCGACGCTGTACCGCAACAACATCAATCGCCACATTTCCCGTCTCGTGCGTACGCGCATCGCAACGGTGGCTTCTCCTTGGCTCACCTCTTTCAAGGTTGGCGATATGCACAACATCGCCGTCAGCCACGGTGAAGGCAAATTCGTGGTCACTAAGGAACTGGCCAAGGAGTTGTTCGAACACGGACAGGTGGCCTTCCAATATTGCGATGAAAATGGCAACGTGAGTATGGACCCGGCCGACAACCCGAACGGCTCATTCTACGCCATCGAAGGCATCGTTTCCGCCGACGGACTTATCCTCGGCAAGATGGGCCACAGCGAACGTAAAGGCGAGAATCTGTACAAGAATATCGAAGGCGACAAGTGCCAAGATCTTTTCAAAAATGCAGTGAACTACTTTAGACGCTAGTAATTCAATAAAAAGCCAGTCTTCGTTATGAAACAAGTATTTACGCATATAGATTGTTTTGCAGGTCCCGGAGGGATTTGTACAGGCCTTCATGCTGCTGGTTTCAAAACACTTGTTGCGATTGAATACATTCAAAGTTGTTGCGAGACTTATTCTGCCAATCATCCTGAAGTTCATGTTATAAACTCGGATATAAGAGATGTTACTGAAGAACAAGTTCTTCCTTTTGTTCCTGAAGAAGGTGTTGATCTTGTTACTTCTGGAATGCCGTGTGAAACCTTTTCAACGGCAGGAAATACTTCCCGCTCTTTTTATGACCATAGACAGTTCTTATTTAGAGAAGGTATTAGAATAGCAAAAATGTCCAATGCTAAAATGATTCTCTTTGAAAATGTCCCTGCCATTACTTCAAAAAAAGTATCTAAAGATGCAAACAAATTGATAGTTGAGGTACTCCGTGAAGAATTAAAGGATGCTGGTTATGGAAATATGATTCAAGTGGTTCTTGATGCTACTAAATTTGGTGTTCCTCAAAAGCGGAATCGTTTTTTCATATTGGCAACTCGTTTTGAACAATGGTGGTTGTCAGAACCAAATCAATATAGAAAAGCAGTAACAGTTAGAGATGCTTTGGCGGGACTGCCAAATGTAATACCAAATTCGAATGAAGAACAAACAGAATATACAGATGAAATATCGGAATATCAAACGTTAATGCGTGATGATTCTTTTTGGAAACGAGAGACAATGTCTTCAGGATGTATTATGAATCATAAACCAATGAATCATCGAGCATGTACTTTGAAAAGATTCCATCTTTTAAATCAAGGTGAAAGCCTCAAATCTCTTTTTGATCGATATCAAGGAGAGGAACGACAGAAATTGCAGTTAGAAAGGGTGTTGCCTAAAAAATTATTCATAAAACGAAATTATCGTCTTGTTCCCGATGCACCATCTCCCACAGTGACAAGTCATTGCTTGGATGAATTTGTTCATCCAAATTATGATAGGTGTTTAACGGTTAGGGAATGTGCGCGTTTACAGTCTTTCCCAGACTCGTATGATTTTGTTGGAGGTCCTTATATAGTTCCTCATATTGATCGAGCAGTTCAAGATAAGTATGAGCAGATTGGCGATGCTGTCCCTCCTCTGTTAGCTTATGCTTGGGGAGTGCAAATCATTTATTTGTTTAATCTAAATTATAATGGAAAATAAGTATTATGAATTTTGTTATAAGACATATTCTAATGAATATGAATCTTATATGAATACTTGTGAAAAGAACTTTAAAAGAGATACTTCGCCAGATTCTATTAAAGAAAAGTGGGATAAAGAAGCGCAAAAATCAGCAATTCGTTGTTGTATTGTTGAGGGATTGAAAAATTTCAAGGATCCATGTGTTTCGCAATTGTGGAATGCTATTTATCAAGTCCATTTATTTAGAAAATCTGGAATAGGAGATATAGAAACTATCCAAAAGGTTATCAGTGCAGAACAAAGCTGGAAAAAATCAAGCGGTCATGCTTTTGAAGAAGTGATCAAGGAATTGTCGTCGTTGTCATTGAAAGAATATGGTATAGAAATTATTCTACAGAGAGATTTGAATGTTTTATTGAAGAATGAAGAATTGAAAAATGAACCTCGAGATTTGAGTTGGCTAAGAGAACAGGTAAAAGGTAATATTTTTGATTTGTTTTGTATTGTAAATGACAATGGCAAGAAATATTGTTTTGGTTGCGTACAATGTAAAACGAGTGTTAGGGATAGAGTGACGAGGGATCGTGAACCATCCTTGCATGCAATGGAGTCTTTTTTTTGGAGTGTGGCTTTCGTCTTGGATGGAGAATTTTTGAAATTACCTAAATTCAAATTTATGGTAAATGGTGGTTCGAAGGAATTTCCCACTAATGGGTGGCATGGAATGTATGTTTTGTCGGAGAAAGAAATTCAAGATAGAATTTATCCACTTTCAATAGATTTTGAAATTTTCATCAATCACGCTTTGCAGGCATCTAAACAATGGTTGAAGCAACGTCAATGGTTTAATTCGACATGGAAAGCACAATAATATAATTCCTCTATTCAAATTCCTCATTTCATTTTAACCAAATAATTATGAAAATCGAGCTTCAGGTTGCGGACATTCACGCGGCGGCACGTCCGTCCGAAGCCTTTTCTTTGATACTCAAGGAAAAGGAGGGTGAACGCTATGTGCCTATCATCATCGGGATGAGCGAGGCCCGCGCGATTCTGGTGGAACTGAACCAGTCGCCCACACATCGACCGCTGACGCACGAACTTTTCGTGTCATTGGCTGACAACTTCAATTGCGCATTGACAGAAGTGGATATCGTCCATTATGCGAATGGCGTCTATTATGCCGATATGCTGATGAAACGTAGCGACGGCACACTGTTCCATCTGGATGCCCGTCCATCGGACGCCATATCTTTGGCTTTGAAATTCAATGCCCCGTTCTTTATGAACGAAGATATTTTTGTGGCCAATTGTATGGAAGACCTCCCTTCTGACGAGGAATCTGAAGAAAAAGAGTACAACGAATTGATGGAAGAATTAACTCCTGATGAGGACGAAAATGGTGTGAATGATGCCTTCATAGATCAGAAGTTGAAGGAAATGTCCGCTGATGAATTGCAAACTTTGCTCGAAGGCGCTATTGAAAGTGAGGATTATGAATTGGCGGAAAAAATCCAAAAGGAATTAGACAAACGTTAGCAGTGTTTTGCGCCCCTTCCTTCATATCAAAAATAAAAGCACCACTATTCAATATATTATTGATAATAAATCTGTCATTCCCATTCAGATCACAGTTCACTGCTCACAGCTCACAAAAAACAGTTCACAGATACCATAAAGAACATAGTATGATAAGAAACTTGATATTGGATTTCGGCGGAGTGTTGTATAATATCCGTTATCAGAATATCCCAGAGGCATTTGACCGTTGCGGGCTGCCCCATTTTGAAGAAATCTATTCCAAGAAGAAACAAAACGAGGTGATGGACCTTTATGAGGAGGGCTTTCTCCCCACGCCGGATTTTCGAGACTATATCCGCACGTTGGCCGATAACGACCTCTCAGACCAGCAGATTGACGAATGTTGGAACTCCATCCTTTTGGGTTTTCCTAAAGAACACGAACAGTTGTTGCAGCGTCTCAGCCAGCAGTATCGGCTGTTCCTGTTCAGCAATACCAATGAGTTGAACTATGAGGCTTTCCGTGCGCAAATGCGCGAACAGTTCGGTTATGATATCTTTGACCGATATTTTGAGAAATGCTATTTCTCACAACTTATCCATATACGCAAACCCAAGCCCGAGGGCTTTAAATTAATCCTTGAAGAGAATGGCTTGAATCCTTCAGAAACACTCGTTGTGGATGATTCCCCGCAACATCTCAAAGGTGCGCAGTTGTGCGGCTTGCGAACAATGCACATTACCGATGGCAACAGCCTATTGGAAGCATTCGGAGGGTGAGGCTGAGAAAAGTTCTTCAATAGTTTATAAAGTATGAATACACACAAATGCTTTTGCTATGAGCAAATTCAACGAAATCATACGCAACATCAGTAAAACACACGGCTTTTATGTGTTTCTTATGTTGTTTGTCTGTCTCGCCGGATACGGGGCGTTTCTATGGAATGCTCCCATATATGATTTCATAAATCAATTTTTCCCTTGTCGTTATTTCACCACGGAATGTATTCGCAACGGCATATTCCCTCTATGGAATCCGTATCAGTCTATGGGAACTCCTTTGCATTCCGACCCGCAGGCCGGTGTCTTTTATCTGCCAATGTGGCTTTTCGCCTTCTGTGGAAAATACACCACGCTGTTTTGCGGCATAGAGTTTATATTCCATACCTTTATGGCCGCAGTGGGATTTTATCTGTTAGCCTGGCATTTCACAGGTAATAGGGTGGCGTCATTTGAGACTGCTTGCTGTTATGCTTTATCCGGTTTCTTCATAGGAAATGCTGAACATCTTGTTTGGATAGTGTCTGCAACTTGGATTCCCTGGATAGTCTATGCCTTTTGCCGACTTTTGGAAAATCCTTCTTGGAAAACGCTACTGTTGCCTCCGCTGCCGCTATCATTAATGGTGTCGGGAGGCTATCCGGGTACGTACTTCATATTGTTCTATCTGATTTTGACATTGTTGGTCGTATATATTGTTCGAGCCTTACTTCAGCGCAATTGGTCCTATATCTGGAAACTGCTGCTTTGCGGATTTTCGACCCTGTTCCTGACAATAGTATTGTGCGCTCCGACTCTGATATCGCAATTGGAAATCAAACCGCTCATTTCCAGAGGAATGAAACTCACTATCGAGCAGACTACCCAACCTTTTACTATCCCGAGTCTTGTCTCCGTATTCTTCCCCTATCTTGCTGTCAGTGATTCTGCCTTTACCCATACCGATATCTCTATGGCAAGTATCTATATGGGACTGTTTGTCATTCCGTTTGCCATTTATGGAATTCTGAAAAACAAGAACGTGACGGTATGGACTATTGCCGCATTCGGACTGCTCTGCTTAGTGATGGCGTTTGGCGCTCAGACTACTCTTTTCAGACTGGTTTTCAAGTATATCCCCCTTATATGCTTCATCCGTCTGCCAGCTCTGTTCCGAATATTCTTCATCTTGTCAATCCTACTTTTGGTGACAGTGGGAGTTCAGAATGTTTTGGAAAATCATACTGAAAACAGGAACCGTATGAAAATCGTGGGTCTCTTGTTTTTTGCCGTTTTCCTCGTTATTTCAATATTGTTGGCCATAACTCTGAAAGGACAATCTCCGTTGTCAAACTGGAAAGAGGGCGGTGTGGCACAGAAATGTTTGGTTGAATCCTGTATGGCAGCCTTCTTTTCGTTCCTCTTTGTTGTAGCTTTCCATATCAAAAATGAAAAATCAGCTGTCGTCTTTTTGACGTTCATATTGATATCTGACATTGTTCTTCAAGCTAATCTCTGTGGACCAAAGACGATTTATGATACGAATAAGGATATGGCCCAGATGGCGAAAGCATATTCTGTGCCCGGTTATCCTATCCCACAGGAAACACTCGATTGTGTTGACATCGTGCATAAGCACGAAGCTTGGTCATATTGGCAGAATATCGGTCCTTTTTTTAAGGAAGTCGAATGGTGCAGCCTGAATCCCGTAAAGCTAAACACATATTCGAAAATGTTGGCTTTGTATCTGTCAGAAGAAACGCCGATGAGAATGCCTGTGGTTTTTTGTCCGACAAACGTGGTGTTTGATACAGCATCGCATTGGTTGAATAGTGACACCATATATACGGACAATCCGTCATTGGCGGCAACATATAATTCAGCTGCCTGGTGCACCCTTCGTTGTTTTGAACCTGGTCACATCGTGATCAATGCTTCCACCGACACACTACGGCCTGTGGTGCTTTGCCAGAATTTCTATAAAGGTTGGCGCGCGACGCTGGACGGCAGACATCCATTGGAAATCGTACCGGCGAATTTTTCTATGATGTCCTTGTACATCCCATCTGGAAAGCACACTGTCGAACTGGAGTATAAAAGACCCCTCTATGTGTGGGCTTTTGTTCTGCAAGTCGCCTTGTCTGTCTTGACAATAGGATTGCTGCTCTGGCTTGGCAGAAAAGAAAAACGTTAGAAAACCTGAAACTTAAAACCTGTTTCGACGCAGCAAGCGAAAGCAAAGACATAACTTGTTTGGCTTTGCTGAGCTGCCAGGAGAATATGAACGTAGTGAATAAATCTGAAACTTGAGACCTGCCCCCACCCTCCTTATTCCAACTTAAACTTCCCCAATACCTTGTACTCCGGTCCGTCGTTGTGCAGGAAGCTCTGGTATAGCGTTATCTCCGAGATGGGTATCATCTGTGAGAAATCCGGTCGGAGGGACTCAAAGGTTTTCCAGAAGCGCTGTTTGTTGAGTATGTTTTTGATGCGCCCCACTGTGATGTGTGGTACGAAGTTGCCGTATGCCGGTTCAAAGCCCTGTTCTAACAGCTTCGGTTCCAAGCGGTCGAAAAGTTGGCGGAAGAAGAAGAACTCCTCAAAGCCCAACCACAGCACTTCGGGTTTGTAGTGGCTGCCGAATACGCCCAATTTGTTCAGTTCCAAATAGAATGGGGAGCTGGGCGCGCAGGCTTCAGCTATAGCTTCTTTCAGTGCCGGAATTTTGAAGTCCGGGGTGGCGCCTAAAAACCGTAAGGTCAGGTGACAGACCTCGTCCTTCACCCACGTGATATCATCGTGGCGCAGCTCTTGTTGTAACTGCGCCACGAGTTGATGGTATTCGGGACTAAGGGTTATCTTAGTGGCGATGAACAATCGTTTCATTATTCGCCTTTGAGATTCTGGTTGTGGAATTGGAGCAGCTTGTTCCAAAGATGCACGCGCTCGGGTCCGATGACGTTGTGGTCGTAAATCGTGTAGGGGAAGTACTCGATTTCAATGCCGTCGGTGACAGCTTGGCGCATCAGCTCGAGGCTCTGTTGCCAAACCACGGTGTGGTCCTGACAGCCGTGCATAACGAGCAGCGGGCACTTCACGTTTTTGATTTTCGGGATGATGTTGGCGTGCGCATAGCCGTCGGGATTCTCTTGCGGCGTGTCCATATAGCGTTCGCCGTACATCACTTCGTACCACTCCCAGTTGACCACGGGGCCGCCGCAGGAAGCTGCGCGGAATGCTTCGGGATGCTCTGTCACTAAGGAGAGCGTCATAAAGCCGCCGTAGCTCCAGCCGTCCAAACCGATGCGGTCGGCATCTACGTAAGGCAGTGATTTGACGTAGTCAACGCCGCACATCTGGTCCTCAACCTCTTTAACGCCGAGGTTGCGGTGAATGCACTTCTCAAATTCGGCACCGCGGTTTTGCGTGCCTCTGTTGTCCAAAGTGAAGACCACGTAACCTTGCTGCGCCATATATTCCAAGAACACGCCGCCGGAGATGAAACTGTTGGTCACCAATTGGGAGTGAGGACCGCCATACACATAAATCAAACACGGATATTTTTTGTTCTTGTCCATATTGGGAGGTGTGATTAAACGGCACCAGAGGGAGTCGCCTTCTTTGTTCAGAATCGGGAAGATAGTGGTGGTGCCCATAGCGCAATCCTTGTACGGATTTTTGGAGGAGAGCAGCGTCTTCACGTTTTTGCCCTGATTGGTCATCAGGTAGATGTCGTGTGGCGTGCTGACGTTGTCGAAATGATCTACAAAATAGGCCATATCTTCGCTGAATACAGGCTCGTTAACGCCGTCGAAAGCGGCTAGACGAGTGACTTTGCCATCTTTCAAAGAGGTCTTGCAGACATATTGGTTGACCGGTTTTTCAGTGGGGGCTATTGTGAAATAGGCATACTGGTTTTTAGCATCCACACCGCAGTAGTTGATGACGTCGAAGCGGCCATCTACCACTTTGCGGATGAGCTTGCCTTCCGCATCATAAAGGTACAGATGTCTCCATCCGTCGGTTTCGCTGAACCACAGGAAGCGGCCGTCGCTGAGGAAAATCATACGGTCGGACGGTTCCACATAGCGCTCGTCGATTTCTTCGATGAGGACTTTCAGTTTGTTGCCGGTTTGCAAGTCGTAGCGTATAAGCTTGGAGTGGTTTTGTGCGCGGTTCAAATGAGATATGTACAGATATTTCTCATCGGGAGAGAAGGTTACGTTGGTGAGAAATTCGCCGTCGTTGAGGTCTGTGTTGATGTAGTGATAGACGGCTTTGCCGGCCTGCGCGGACTTTGCCACGTCGAAGATGCCGACTTTGACCTGATGGGAAGTGCGGCCTGCCATCGGGTATTTCATATATTCCACGGTGGCAATCGGTGTGCCGGTGTTGACCAACGGATAGTCTTCCACCATACTTTCATCCATACGGTAGAAGGCGATGTAGTTGCCTTTGGGTGAAAAATACTGACCTTCGTCAATGCCCCATTCGCTGCGGTGCACAGTAGAACCGAAAACGATGTGCTTGCCCGTGTCGGGACAGAGCAGGATGGGCTTGTAGCCGTTGAGCGGCGTGACGACGAATACGTGGTTGTCGTTTTGGGTGACGAAAACGTTGTTCTTGACGGAACAATCCACGATATTGTCCCAATCGACATCCTTCATATCGTCAAATACGACTTTGCCGTCTTTCAGTGCGAGAGTGGCGTGGTGTCTGGGAAAATAAAGGGTGTTGGCATCAATCCATTCCATATAGCGAAAATCGCGTAGCTTGTTGTCGGATAGGGCAGAGGCTTGAAAGAGAATGCTCTCTTTGCCAGTTTTGGCATTCACCAACTTGACGTTTTTGTTGTCATCGATGTAGGCGTAGTTGTTGGTGCCGGGCTGCCAACTCAGGCCGGTAAGCTTGTCGGCGATGTATTTGCCTTTGAAGTAGCCGTTCAAATCAATGGTCTCATTTTGCGCGAAAAGGGCGAAAGTGCTGATATACAGCAGAAATAGTACGAGTTTTTTTTTCATATAAGATATATTTTGAACAATAATCAATGGAAAATAAAAACGGCCGCGAAGATACAAAAAAAGCCATTGGAGTTTCCGAGGAAAAACCAATGGCTAATAGGAAATGAACGCTAACCGAGGATTATTCGGCCTTTGTCAGCGGAGAAGCTTGAGTATATACTCTGGCTGCGAGTTCGTTGTCGAGCATATAAAGTCCGTAACCGTTGTCCTTGATGAGTTTGAGTTTGTCAATCATATCGCGAGCGTTTTCTTCTTCTTCCACTTGCTCGTCGATGAACCACTTGAGCATACTTTGGGTGGCGTAGTCTTTTTCTTCGATAGCCAAAGCGTAAAGGTCATTGATTAAAGAGGTGACTTTTTGTTCGTGCTCGAGGGTGTGTTCGAACATAGCGAGGGAGTTCTTCCATTCAGTTTGAACAGCTTCGATGGGCTTCAGAATGACGCGACCACCGCGGGAAACGATGTAGTTGTAGAAAATCTGAGCGTGGTCTTGTTCTTCTTTGAATTGGATTTCAAACCAGTTCGCCATACCGGGCTGTCCGAGCTCGTGACATTGGGTCGCCATAGAGAGATAAAGGTAAGCAGACCATAGTTCTGCGTTGATTTGCGCATTGATAGCGTCTTCGATTTTTTTGTTAAGCATAATTATTAGTATTTAAAGGTTGATGTTTGAAATTTCTGAGCGGCGAATTAACAACTTTTATGGATAGAATGTCCCATTTTGGCGTTCGGTTTGGTCAATGTCGTTATCGGCAGGCAGAGTGCGAGACCTAAGAGCCAACCCGTCAGAATGTCCGTTGGATAGTGAACGCCGAAGTATGGTCGGGTATAGCAGAAAATAAGCACGTAGAATATTAGGAAGAGAGCCAGCGGCCAATGCTTCCTTTGGAAAGGTTTTAGAAAATGGAACAGCAGGATGGCGATGGTGGAACTGTTGGTGGCGTGCGAGGAGGGGAAACTGTAAGGCCCTCCTTTGTAATAAGTCCCGTTGGGCCGGAGGTAGAGATGTAGCTGCTCGGACAGTCCGGGAGTGTGTGTGGGGCGCGGCCGCTGTACCAGGGGCTTGAGTATGCCTGACGAAACAATGTCCGCCATAGCTACTGCCAACGCGATGATTAATAATACTTTCCAGGCTTTTTTGCGGTAACAGAACCAAATCAAAAAGATGGCCATCAGATAAAAGGGAATCCACGCGTAAGTCTGGGTGACGGACCAGAACAACTGATCCGCCCAAGGTGCGTGGGTACCATTGATTAGCAATAGCAACTTTCTGTCTATAAGCTCTATAATGGAAATAATGGATAGATATGTCATCGCTTTGAAAGTGAGCCGCAAATGTACATAAAATAGTTTTTAGTTTCGAGCTGTTGGAAAAGAGAATGTCAAAAAGGAAATCATATAGCAATGATATCCCATTATTAAGCCCCTCCCGTTAGCTCGTAATTTATAATTCATAACTCATAACTTTTTTTGTATTTTTGCAGCCGTTTTTTCCAAATAGAAATAAATATCAAAATAATATGGCAGACGAAAAATTATTTACCGAATTTCCTCCCATTTCCACAGAAGAATGGGAAGCTACTATCAATAAAGATTTAAAAGGTGCCGACTACGAAAAGAAGTTGGTATGGCGTACCGATGAGGGCTTCAATGTTCGCCCTTACTATCGTGCCGAGAACCTCGAAAGCATCAACTATTTGGACACGCTTCCTGGTCAATTCCCTTATACGCGTGGTGCCAAGGCTGATAACAACCAGTGGGAAATCGTTCAAGAAATTGAAGAATGCTGCCCAGTAAAAGCCAATGCCATCGCTGTGGATGCACTCAATCGCGGTGCCAATACCATTGCAGTCAACGCTCAGGGTGTCGAGTCTGCTGACGCTATGGCCAAGTTGCTAAAAGATATCGATTTGAATAAGGTCGGTGTCCAATTCAACCATGTGAAAAATTATGTTGAATTCGTCAAACTTTTCTTGGAATATGTCGATGCCAACAAATATGACAGAAAGAATGTATCCGGCTGCATCAATTTCGATCCGCTGACGTATCGTTTGAAACACAACAAATTCTACTATTCTGAAAAAGAAGATATGATGCAGGCTGTAGAACTGCTGAATATGGTAGAAGAAATGCCGAAGTTCAAACTTATCAATGTGAACGGTATTTTGTTGCACAACGCCGGTTCCACAATCGTTCAAGAGTTGGGTTATACGTTGGCATTGGCCAATGAATACCTCTCATTCTGCACCGAACAGGGTGTGAAGGTTGAAAAGGTGGCATCCAGAATGCAACTCACCCTTTCTGTCGGTTCCAACTACTTTATGGAAATAGCCAAGTTGCGCGCCGCCCGTCTGCTTTGGTCCACCATGGTCTCCCAATATAACCCGGGTTGCCAATGCGCTTACAAAATCCGTATCAACACAGTGGCTTCAACTTGGAACAAAACACTTTACGATCCGTACGTGAATATGCTCCGCAGCACGACAGAAGGTATGTCTGCTGTTATCGGTGGCTCTGACGCCATCTCTTTGCAGCCGTTTGATGTCGCTTTCAAAGAGTCTGACGATTTCTCCCGCCGTATCGCTCGCAACGTGCAGGTCCTTCTCAAAGAAGAATCCTTTATGGACCGCGTAGTGGATCCCGCTGCCGGTTCCTATTATATCGAGACTTTGACCAATTCCATCGCAGAACAGGCTTGGAAACTCTTCCAAAGCGTAGAAACTGCCGGTGGCGCGCTCAAAATTATCGCCGATGGCTCTTTGCAGGCTGAAATCGAAAAGAGCTGCCAAAAACGCGATATGGACATCGCCACCCGCCGCTACATTCTCCTCGGCACCAACCAGTATCCGAACATCAATGAGAAAATGGCCGACAAAATCGAGCGCATCGTGAAAGATGAAAACGAAGGCCTCAAAACGTATCGTGGCGCTATCGCTTTCGAAGAAGTCCGCCTGGCAACCGAAAAGAGCAGTCACCGCCCGAAAGTCTATTTGTTGAAACTCGGCAACTTGGCAATGCGTCAGGCACGCGCCGGCTTCATCACCAACTTCTTCGGATGCGCCGGCTACGAAATCGTAGAACCCGCCGGCTTCGCAACGGTCGATGATGGCATCAAGGCTGTGGCAGAGGCAAATCCCGATTTGATCGTGGTCTGCAGCTCTGACGAAGAATACGCCACACTCGGTGTGGAAGCCGCTCAAAAATGCAAAGCTCAGTTCCCGAATACGCCGTTCCTCGTGGCCGGTAATCCGACCGAGGCTATCGACGCACTCAAGGCTGCTGGCGCAAGCGACTTCATCCACGTCAGAACCAATATCTTGGAAAGTCTGAAATCTTACAATAATATGTTATTGAAATAGTCCGTGAAAAGAATTTTTGCGACTATTCTGATTTTAACGGTTTGCTCTGGCTTTTTTTCGGGATGCCATCCTCAGAAGAAGTCAAAGCAAACTTCTTTTTTCGAATGGACCGATGCCTACGGACGCCAGGTCTCTTTGGAAAAGGAGCCGATGCGCATCGTCTCCCTCTCGCCCGCCATTACGGAAATTATCTATCTCATTGGCGCACAGGATAAACTGGTCGCTGTGTCGGACTTCTGCGATTATCCCGAAGAGACTGAAAATCTTCCCAAAGTGGGCGGAATGCAGAACATCAATATGGAAGCGTTGGTCGAATTGCATCCTGACGTTGTCCTTATTGGCTCTATTGTCTCCAAAAAAGATGTGTCGGCAATAGAGAAAATGAACGTGCCGGTCATCACTGTCAAAGAGGAAAACTCGATAGAGGGAATGGCGGATATGATTGAGGTGATGGGGAAAATCACCCGTCACGAGCAGACCGCCGGACAAGAGGCTCAGCAGTGGCGCGACCGTATCTCGCTAATGAAGAAGCAAACGGCACAAAGAGTGGGGAAGCACCCATCGGTCTATTACGTGGTAGGTTTTGGTGACGCCGGCGATTTCACGGCACCCAAGAGCTCCCATATCCACGAGATTATCCAATTGGCCGGATGCGAGAATGTCGGTACCTCCCTGACAGGCTGGAATGTTAGCCGCGAATTCCTGTTCCAATCCAATCCGGACATTATCCTTATCCGACAAGAAGATTACAAGGCATTTTGCTCGCAGCATCCTTATACGATGCTGGATGCCGTGAAAAACGGACACGTCTATCCGATTGAAAGCGGCTGGATAGATGTCGTATCACCCCGTAACATCCAGGCGGTGGAATTTCTTCAAAAATGTGCTCTTGAGATGTAATGTGCTGTCATACAGCTTGAAACAATTTTGCCCTGAAAAATGCCTAAAAACGAAAAATAAGTGTATTTTTGCCGCCTTATTTTTATAAAATAGAATGAGATTTTATTATCGTGTAATAATTTTCCTGTTGATTGTCGTAACAACGTGTACTGTAAGGTCTTACGGGCAGGTGGTTGTGGGCTCCGGGTCTGGCAGTGAGCCTGTTCGCATAGATTATGCCCATCCTGTTGAATACGAAATCGGCGGTATCACCTCGTCAGGAACAGCACCGTTGGACCAACGTCTGCTTAGTTTCCACGTGGGCGATAGAATAGAAATCCCCGGTGATGAAATTTCCAAAAGCGTTAAATCCTTATGGAAAACAGGTCTTTATGATGATGTTGAAATAACAGTCACTCGTGTGGCCGGCGACATTGCCTTCTTGGACGTCCGCTTGGAAGACCGCGCCCGTCTGGTGTCTTTCGGCTTTAAGGGCACAACCAAAACCGAGGAAAACGATTTGCGTGAGAAACTCAACATCTCCCAGGGTAACATCATTAACGACAATATGAAGACCACCTGCGCCAACATTATTCGCAGGTATTATGTTGATAAGGGCTTCTATAGCTGTACCGTCAATGTGCAGGAAATTCCCGATGAGAAAATGAAGAATGCGATGAGCATCCTTTTCGATATCCAAAAATCCAAAAAAGTCAAAATTTCCAAAATCAATATCAATGGCAATGAAGGGGTGACGGATGCCAAACTGCTTCGCTCTATGAAGGAAACAAAGGAAAAATTCCTCTTTATGCCGATGTATAAAATGGATACAGCTATTGCCTATTGCACGAAGCACCCCGGCTATTACGAGTCCAAGGATATTATGGAACATTTGGATGATTATTTTGCAGATCGTGTGAAACTCCGTATCTTCAAAAAATCAAAATTCACCAAGGAAACTTACGAAGCCGATAAGCTCAAATTGATAGACAAGTACAATGAGCTGGGTTATCGTGATGCCGTCATTGTACGTGATACGTATTATCTGGAGGGACATGATATGCATATTGACATTGATGTCAATGAAGGTCCCCGCTACTATTTTAGAAATATCACCTTCGTCGGCAATACCGTTTATCCCACATCTCTCCTGTCTAGATTGCTGGGTATCAACAAGGGTGATGTCTATAATCAGACACTGTTGACGAAGAATCTGACGATGAAGGAGGATGGTGAGGATTTGGCATCTTTGTATATGAATAATGGTTATTTGTTCTTCAATGCCAATCCTGTTGAAGTTGCCGTCGTCAATGATTCCATTGATATAGAAATCCGTATCCGGGAAGGTAAGATTGCACGTTATGATGAAATCACAATCTCGGGAAATACCAAAACGAATGACAATGTGATCATGCGTGAAATCACTACGATTCCCGGCCAGTTGTTCAACCGAGCGGACATTATCAGAACCCAGCAGGTGCTGATGTCTTTGGGCTATTTCAATCAGGAGAAGATGGATGTGCAGCCCAAACCGAACGAGGCCGACGGTACAGTGGATATCAATTATGTGGTAGAGGAAACCTCTTCAGACCAGCTGTCCCTGAGCGCCGGTTATGGTGCTACCGGTTTTGTGATTACCGCCGGTATCGCGTTTAACAACTTCTCAACACGCAATTTCTTCAAAAAAGAGGCTTGGGCTCCGATTCCAGGTGGCGACGGACAACGTCTCGCGTTCAATGTCTCCACAAACGGCTCTTGGTATCAATACTACAATCTCTCGTTTACGGAACCCTGGTTGGGCGGCAAGAAACCCAATGCTTTGACAATGGGCGTCTATTATCAAAAACAAACCAACGGTATGAAGAAAAGCGATACCACGTCCTATCGCTCCTCCAGCATTGCAGGTGCTTCCATCTCTTTGGCAAGTCAGCTGAAATGGCCGGATGACTATTTCCAAATGTCCCATACCTTGTCTTACGAATATTATACAGTGACGAATTGGTCTGGCTATTATGTGTTTAACAATGGTTATGCCAATAGTTTAAGCTATATTTTCACACTTTCCAGAAATTCTGTGAATGCGCCGATTTATCCGCGTGAAGGCTCAAATATAATGTTCAGTGTGCAGCTGACACCGCCGTATTCACTGATTGGCGGTAAGGATTTCACAGGTGCTACCGACCAAGATAAATACAGATGGCTGGAGTTCCATAAATGGAAGTTCAACGCTTCGTGGTTTACACGCATTGTCGATAACCTCGTGTTGAACGTACGTTTGAAAATGGGCTTTATGGGCTGCTACAATAAATCTATCGGCATCACACCGTTTGGTAGATTCTATTTGGGTGGCGATGGATTATCGACATTCGCGTACGACGGCCGTGAGGTCATCGGTATGCGCGGCTATTCGGACGAAGTCCTTTCACCATATCAAGATGGTATGTCAACGGGTGCTTGCATTTACAACAAGTTTACAGCGGAATTGCGCTATCCGATAACGCTGAATCCTTCGGCCACGATCTATGTGCTGGCCTTCCTGGAAGCTGGCAAGGGTTGGATTGACAAACGCCAATATAATCCGTTCAACCTGTATAAGTCCGCCGGTCTTGGTGTACGCGTCTATCTGCCGATGTTCGGCTTGTTGGGCTTCGACTGGGGTTACGGCTTCGACGAGGTGCCCGGTCGCCAAAAAGCAGATTGGGGTAGCCATTTCCACATTTCTATTAACCAATCTATCGATTAATACAATAAAAACGACATTATCACGTTACCAACACGTTTTTAAAATTTGAAACAATGAAAAAACTATTATTATCTGCAATGGTTGTGCTTCTTTCCCTCACTGGATTCGCACAAAAATATGCCTACATCAATTCCGAATATATTCTCTCCAATATGTCAGAATATAAAGAAGCGCAGGCCGAACTCAACAGAGTAGCCGTCTTATGGCAAAAGGAAATAGAAGCCAAATTCGCCTCTATTGACTCTATGTACAGAAAATACCAGGTTGAGGCTGTGACTATGCCGGAGCAAATCAAAAAGAACCGTGAAGAAGCTATTATCAATCAGGAAAAAGCTGCCAAGGATTTGCAGAAAAAACGTTTCGGTCAAGATGGCGACCTCTTCAAAAAAAGAGAAGAACTGGTGAAACCGATTCAGGACAGAGTGATTTCCACGGTCAATGATTATGCGAAGGAAAAAGGTTACGCGTTCGTCTTCGATACCGCAGGCGAAATGACCATCATCTATGCTGATCCCAAATGGGATATCAATCAGGCAATCCTCCAAAAATTGGGCGTTTCCGTCAATGAAGAATTGGAAGACTAATTGAAATTAATAACTTAAAACACATTTATACGTATTATGAAAAAGATTTTATTACTCGTTGCAGCTGCTGTTTTATTCTCTGTGGGCACTGCTGACGCTCAAAAGTATGGTCATATCAATTCCAGCGAAATTCTGGAAGTGATGCCGGGCGTTGACTCTCTTCAAATCAAATTGAAGGCTTTCCAAGATGATTTACAGGCTATGTATCAGAGTATGATGACCGAATACCAACAGAAAAAGGACAAATTCGACCGTGAAGTTGGTACGATGTCTTCTGCCGTAAGACAAGTTCGCGAAAAAGAATTGGAAGACCTGGGTGTTCGTATTCAGGAATTCCAAGCCAATGCGCAAGATGATATGGAAGAAAAGCAGTATGAATTGGCCAAACCCTTTCAGGATGCCATTCAAAACGCTATTAACAAAGTGGCCAAAGAACATGGCTATGCCTATATCTTCGATACCAAGATTCTGCTCTATTATGGCAATGGCGATGACATCACTCCACTGGTAAAGAAAGAATTAGGAATTAAATAAGGGAATCGAGCTATGAAAAAACTAACATTGATTCTTTTCTGCCTTCTTCTCACAGTCGCTGGCTTCTCCCAAAAAGCGAAGTTTGGTCACGTGGATTATGGCACTATTATGCAAAACGTACCCGGTATTGATACGGCACAAGCTGCCCTTCGTGATTATCAGAAGGAATTGGAAGAGACCGGCCAACAAATGGTCAGTGAGTTTAAGGAGAAAGAAGCGGCTTACGCCCAAATGGCTAATTCTGGAGCTTCTTCTGCTATTTTGAAAGTCAAAGAGGATGAAATGACCAAACTCTATGCCCGTATTCAGGAATTTGCCTCCATCAGCGAAGAAGAACTCCAAAACAAGCAGATGGAACTTTTAAAACCCTTTCAGGAAAAAATAATAGAAGCTATTAAGAAAGTGGCGGAAGCTGGCAACTACACATACGTTTTTGATATTACCACGTTGGCATTCCACGCTGATTCTGATGATTTGACGGAAGCTGTCAAAAAACAACTCGGTATAACGAAATAATTCGAAAAATCAATAAAAATAAAAAGGGCGCGGATTTCCGTGCCCTTTTTTAGTTTTTAAATCTTTGCAGATTATTCTAAGCTGATAGCTTCGCAAGGACAAACGTCAGCGCAAGCGCCGCATTCGATGCAGAGATCAGGATTGATAGAATAAGCAGCGCCTTCAGAGATAGCTTCTTGAGGGCATTCGCCAGCGCATGTACCGCAAGCTGCGCAAAGATCCGGGTTGATTTTGTAAGCCATTTTTATAAAATTTAGTTGTTTGTTTTGTGGGCGCAAAAATACACTTTTTTATGAATGTGCAAAGGACAATTTGCAATGTTCAATGAACAATAAGTGGAAAGTTGTTGAGAATTTCGAATAGGAGAGGAACAAACCGAATCCAATACATTTAAGATAAGGGACCTGAGTGCGGAGCTCTCTCTTGAAATCTGAAACTTTTTCTTCTTTGCTTGTCTGAAACCTGTTGTTTTTTTTGTACCTTTGCCATCCTTTTAAACTAAGCCTATGGAAAAGTCTGTCGAAACCCCGTTGATGAAGCAATACAACAAGTTCAAAGCCCAACACCCCGATGCTATCCTGCTCTTCCGAGTGGGCGATTTCTATGAAACCTACGGGGAAGATGCGCTTAAATCTTCCAAGATTTTGGGCATTACACTGACCAAACACGGGAAAGGCCCTTCCCAAACGGAACTGGCAGGCTTCCCACATCACGCGCTTGATGTTTATCTGCCGAGGCTCGTCCGCGCCGGTATGCGCGTGGCTATATGCGAACAACTCGAAGACCCCAAATTGACCAAAACCCTCGTCAAACGAGGCATTACCGAAATGGTCACACCGGGTGTCTCCATCAATGACAAAGTCCTCGAACAGCGTGAGAACAACTTTTTGGCAGCCATACAGTTGACGGACAAAAACTCAGGCGTCGCCTTCGTGGATATTTCCACAGGCGAGTTCTATCTCGCGGAAGGTGATTACGATTACGTGGATAAACTGTTCCAAAACTTCAAACCTTCAGAACTCGTTATCCAAAAGGCCAAAGTCTCTGCCTTTAAAGAACATTTCGGCGAAAAAATGCTCTTGACCACCCTTGACGATTGGGTCTTTATGACGGATTTTGCCAATGAACTTTTGACAAAACATTTCCAAACCACTTCTTTAAAAGGCTTTGGCGTGGATAATCTTCCCAACGGCATCATTGCGGCAGGCGCGGCACTACATTATCTGTACGAAACGCAGAACCATAAAATCCAACATATAAACAAAATCAACCGCATTGAAGAAGAACATTACGTCTGGCTCGACCGCTTCACCATTCGCAATCTGGAACTCGTACAAAGTCCGAATGAGAATGCCGTGACTTTGCTGCAGGTGCTTGACCAGACGCAGACCCCGATGGGCTCCCGAATGTTGCGCAAATGGATGCTGATGCCCCTCAAGGAAAAAGTCTGGATTGATGAACGTCTGTCCATCGTTGAGTACTTTATGCAAAACGAGGACTTGGCGCAGGATTTAACGGTCACATTGAAGCGAATCGGCGATATCGAACGTACCGTGTCCAAAATTGCCACCGGAAAAATCAATCCGAGAGAAGTGCTCCAACTTTCCCGGGCTTTGCGTGCCGTGGAGGAGACTAAGCATCTCTGCCAGAAAGCAGAACATCCGGCATTGACCAAAATTGCCGAACAGTTGAACCCATGTCTTACGATTTGCAAACGAATTGAAAAGTCCATTCAGGAAGATCCTCCTGTACTAGTCAGCAAAGGAAATGTTTTTAAACGTGGTGTGGATAAGGAACTGGATGAATTGTTCGCATTGGCAACCAACAGTCGCAGCGTGCTTTATGATATCCAACATCGAGAATCAGCACGTACAGGAATCCCGTCCCTGAAAATCGGCTTTAACAACGTGTTCGGCTACTATCTGGAAGTGACGAACGTACACAAATCGAAAGTACCACCCGAATGGACACGCAAACAGACACTTACCAACGGCGAACGTTACATAACCGAGGAATTAAAGGAACTGGAAACCAGGATTTTGGGCGCACAAGACAAGATGCTCGAAATTGAGGCCAGACTCTTCAACGAACTGTTGGTCGGTTTGTTGGACTATATGTCAATGATTCAGTTGGATGCGAGATTGGCGGCACGTTTGGACGTCCTGCTCTGTTTCGCCAACGTTTCCAAAGAAAACCGTTATGTGAAGCCCGATGTGAACGAGGGTACGATGTTGAAAATTAAAGACGGCAGACATCCGGTTATCGAACAGCAATTGCCCCCGGGAGAGCCCTATATTTCCAATGACGTGATGTTGGATAATGACAAACAGCAGATTATTATCATTACCGGCCCCAATATGTCCGGTAAGTCCGCGCTGTTGCGTCAGACCGCCCTCATTGTCCTGATGGCGCAGATGGGTTGCTTTGTCCCTGCCAGGAAAGCGGAAATCGGCATTGTAGATAAGATTTTCACCCGTGTCGGTGCTTCCGACAACATTTCGACAGGAGAATCTACCTTTATGGTGGAAATGAATGAAACGGCCAGTATTTTGAATAATATCTCCAACCGCAGCCTCATCCTGCTGGATGAAATCGGACGCGGAACCAGTACCTACGACGGCGTCTCCATTGCCTGGTCTATTGCGGAATTTCTGCACGAGAATCCCTATCATCGCGCTAAAGTTCTATTCGCCACCCATTATCACGAGCTGAACGATATGGCATCCCAATTCCCTCGCATTAAGAATTTCCACGTGTCGGTCAAGGAAATCGACAACAAGGTGTTTTTCCTTCGCAAATTGGAACCCGGTGGTAGTGAGCACAGCTTCGGTATTCACGTGGCACGAATGGCCGGAATGCCGACAAAGGTGCTGAAACGTGCCGAAGAGGTCCTCAAACAGTTGGAAAAGAACCGCGATGATTCCAACAAAGGAAAACCCACCATTGAGAAATCTTCCCCTGGTTATCAGTTGAGTTTTATCAATTTGGATGACCCTCTTTTGTTGGAAGTCAAGGATATTATTGTAGGATTGAATATCAACGGCCTGACCCCTGTGGAGGCTTTGATGAAGTTGAATGAAATTCAACAACTGCTGACAGGGAAGAAGTAGTTCCTCCTTTTATTTTCGAATGATGGCGACTGTGCCGCTCATACTCTGGTCTATGCCATTGTTGTTGTAGAAGAGTTGGTAGGTATATGTGCCGTCTGGACAATTGTCGCCGTTCCAAGTGTTTTCGTAATTGTTTGAACGATAGACGATTTTGCCGCTTCGGTTTCGAACAACGAGTTGCCGCTTGGAACAGTTCTCTAACCCTTTAATCATAAACACTTCATTGTATCCGTCTCCGTTGGGCGTGAAAACATTGGGGATCTCTAATTTGACAGGTGTATTCCAACTGAAATCTTCTTCCTCCGAATGGCTTTGAACAACAGGATCGTTTTGATGCTGTTGCGCAATGGTCGAGTTCTTGGGAAGCGGAGCCTTGGTTACAGAAGCTGATTGAATCGGGGCTATTGTCTTGGTGACCGTAGGGGCGGCCTTCGGTTGTACGGAAGCGGAAGGAACATTCATTTGGGCCGTTTGACTGACAAAGGGAATGTTGCTCTCTGGGGTGGGATTTTCTGCAGATTTCGCAGAAGTGTTAGACGATGGGGCGACTTCGTTTTCGGTTTTTGGGGAAGCGCTGCTTGCCTCTTTCGCCTCAGTAAGATAGATGGATGGGGCATCTTCAATATTCTCAACAATGCTGCTGTCTGCTACTACATTCGTCTGGTTGTCGGCTGTCGGCTTTTCGGCTGAAGACTTGTGTGCGGCGGTTACAGCCACAATGGTGATAGCGGCCACGGCCACTGCGCCGATGATACTAGCGGTAACGGCCTTGGAAAGTGTGGCGGTAGCCCCTTTTACTGCAGCGGAGGTCGAAGTTGCAGCACTCTCCCCGGTGGGCATAATCTTGTCTAAATGGCTGCTGAGCTTGTCCCAACACTCTGCGGGTGGCTGCTCTTCGTAGTGGGCTAATATGTCGTTTATATTTTTCATAATTCTAATTTTTCATCGTTACTGTTTCGACTTGAGTTCGGGATTTTGGAAGTGGCTATGATTTGTCCTCTTCTTCTCCAAAGGCTTTTATCAGCCATTGTCGCGCTCGGTGAAAGTACATTCGTGCCGTGTCCTCCTTCTTGCCGAGCTCTTGGGCGATTTCTTTAAAGGAACAGCCATCAAAGACCCGTAAGTTGAAAATGATTCGGTATTCGTCCGGCATTTTACTCATTAGGTTGAGAATCTCCTTTGCTTCCAACTTGGTGATGATGTCGCAATCCAGCTGGCTTTGCTCGAATTCATCTGTCGTTTCATCAAAAGACTCATTAAAACGATACTTTCGGTTAGACCGCAAGGCATCCAATGCCGTGTTGATGAAAATGCGGTGAATCCAGGTCTTCAATGAGCTGTTTCGTTGAAATTCCTGCAAGTGGGAAAACACATTCGAAAAACCATCGATGAGAATATCCTCCGCTTCCTCTTTGCTTTGCGCATAGCGAAGACAGAGTACGTACATACTTCCTGAAAAAACATCGTAAAGTCTGTGTTGTGCTTTGCGGTCGTTCTTCAGACAGCCGTCTATTATTTCATCAAATGAGTAAATCTCTTTCATCACGCTTGCTTAGACGTAACAAAGACCGATTTCGTGACAGGCGATGAAAAATTTTTATTAATTGATTGATTTAACGATAGATTCAACTTCGCGAAGGTAGTCTCTCTTCTGTTCTTGAGGAGCATAAACGAAGCCGTCAACGGTAATACAGGAAGTTTTGTCGGGGCTGAGCATCGTAAAACTGTAAAATGGTCCGCCCATTTTATCGCGTACGGATGCCCAAAGGCCGCGCAATTCAATGCCGTTGTGATAATGGATGTTGTATTTTTGAGACAAGGGGAACCCTTCAAGGTCAGCTACAATGGGGTATGCACCCTGTACGGCACCCTGAATATAGGCTTTGGTAATCCTATTGCGTTCATAGACAATGTTCTCTGTGTTTAGCTCGTAGGCCGGAGACTTGTAAATCATAATGAAACGGTCATTCTTCGGCGTGCGGCAGCACAACCATAGGAAGTCGGCTTCTTCTCTGCCCACAAAATAGCTTTCGGGAATAGTCATATTGAAACCGAATTTCTCCTTTATTTTTTTCTCGACATTGGGATTGTTGAGCTTGCGGTGCGCATTCTGCAGGCGCGCGATGTCGTTGTCATACATGGCTTGGATGATTTCATCCTGATGTTGGAGGAATAACGCCAAACAGGAATCGCAGCTGTTGCCTCGGATGACAACCTGGATTTGAGGACTTGTATAGGGATTCTTCTTCAATTCGTAGGAATTGTTGGAGTAGTTCTTGTTGTAGTCGAATTGCACGATGTTGCGATGGCGCGTGAAGGAAGCCAAAAAGTCCTTGTTGCTGCATTCGATGACGTCAAACATCGGCTGTATCTGGTTGATGGCCGGCTGCGGCTGTTGGATGACATTGTAAATCTGCGTGCGTGCGGCTTTCGTCCAATAGGTCGTGTCAATGGCTAAAATCATCTCGCCGGCTTTCCCCGTGGAAAAATTGTCTTCTTTGAACGCCGGGGTGGCTTTCTGCTTGCAGGAGCTGACCAAGACAATACTTATTACAAGAATGGTGTATAGTAATCTTTTCATAAAATTATGTTTAATCCAATGTTATTTTTAAATATTTGATTGAAAAAATGCTATTTTTGCAACCGAGTTTATTAACGTAGAAAACAGGAAATTCGTATTTGAGTTAAAATTTTTTTTTTATGTATTCAGAAGAATTCTATCGTATTGCATTACAATATGTTGAGGGCTATGGGAATGCGACGTTGAAAAAGATGTTGCGTTTGTCTGGGTCTGCAACCAACCTGTTTCTTCGGACTGAATTGTGGACTTCCGCCATTACGAAAAGATGTCAAAATATTCCAAAACCTATTGTGAGCGATGATGCGCGAAGAAGGGTGGATGAGGAGTTGAAACAGATGGATAAGCATCATATTCGCTTATGTTTTTATTTGGACAATGAATATCCGTATCGAATGAAGAACTGTACGGATGCACCGATTTCCTTTTTTTATAAAGGTTCTTCTGATTTTAATGTGCCGTATTCATTGGCTGTGGTGGGCACGCGTGAGGCGACGGAATATGGAAGGAATGCGGTTCGCAAGATATTGTCGGAGTTGAAGGATTTTCCTCTGACTACGGTCAGTGGCTTGGCATACGGAATAGATACGGAGGCGCACACGCGCTCGCTGGAATTCGGTTTGAAGACGATAGCCGTTATGGGCTGCGGATTGGGAACCATATATCCTTATCAAAATCTGTATTTGTCGGAGCAGATTGTCGAGCAGGGAGGAACGCTCGTTAGCGAGTATAACTTCAAGACACCGCCTGACAGATTGAATTTCCCCAAGCGTAATAGGATTATTGCGGGAATGTCGGACGCTGTTTTGGTGGCGGAAACAGCCAACAAAGGCGGCAGTATGATTACGGCCTACATCGCCCAGTCCTACAATCGGGATGTCTTTGCCGTCCCCGGTTCTATTTTCGATGTGCATTACGACGGCTGCCACGAACTTATCCGTAAAAACGTGGCAGCCATTCTCACTTCAGGTACGGAACTGATGGAGATGATGAATTGGGAAGTCAAACCTCAGAATGTCCAGACTTCTCTCTTTGTGGAACTTACTAAGGAAGAAGAACCGGTGGTGGATTTGATTCGTGCGGCGAACGAGATATCCATAGACGCACTGTCCGAAAATCTATCGGAATTTTCCCCCTCCAAATTGGCCGGCATACTGTTGGGCTTGGAATTGAAAGGGGTGATAGTCTGCCGTCCCGGGAAACGCTATGCGATGAATGCGATAATGCGGTAATACGATAATGCGGTAATGCGATAATGTGAGAAGTTACAGAAGAAATTTCCTGAACCCTGAACCCTGAACCCTTACTTCTCGACGACCATCAGCACATTGGAGACGGCTCTTTCGCCGTGGTGGTCGAAGCGCAAGTTGTCGGATGGATAGTTGACGATACCGTTGTAGGGTTGCCCCTTCACGTACATTGTGGTGGAACCCCCGCCATCGAGGTTCAGAGCATCTTGGCAGCCTAACCACCGTAATGTGGCTATGAGCTCGTCCAACGTCATCCCCTCCGATTGCTTGGTACGTCCATCCACCGTGAACAGCAGAATGGTGCCGTCGGCTTTGATGCCTACTGCCGTGCGGTTGTGGCGACTGTTGACAAAGGACAGGTCGTTGCGCATAGGCTGATTTTGCCCTTTGTAAATCAAAAGCGGTCCGGCGGTCATAATGTTGCGGTCGGGCAGGGTGCGCTCCCACAATCGGGCGCTGTCCGTGTGTACGATGCGGATGTCTGTCGAGTCAAATACCAATGTCCCGTATTGGTAATATTTGCGATTTACAGTGTCTGCGCCTGGCGTGTTAATGCCGACCTCTTCTCCGTTTATGCGCAAATAACAGATGGGGTTGTGCCTGTCCATATCGAAAAACGACCCGTTGACGGCTGCCAAAGCATCGTGCGCCTTGGCCGTTTCGGATGTCTTGGTGCGCCGTGGCGTATGTCCCAATTGAAGTGACAGCCCAGATGATGGGGACAATTCCAAAATGCAAATATATTGGTTGCTGTGAAAATATTCCTGTTGGGAGAAATGAACGGTTTTGAGCACCATCCCGTTGATGGTGTCCGCATTCCAATGGGCATTGGACAAGATGATGGAATCGTTCTGAGCGGATAATCTTCCTGAAATCAGGAAGAAAAGTATGACTGACGGTATGAAATACTTGAAGAAAACAATTCGCATAGGGCAAGAAAATTAGGCCGCGAAGATACATCTTTTCGTCATTTTTTTTACATCATTCTAAAAAAATGATTACTTTTGCGGCTTCAAAAAAGTAAGATTATGAATCCATTTGTCACTTTCGGATATGTTTCCCCAGAATATTTCTGTGATCGTCAGAAAGAGACCGAACAACTTTTGCGTGATATTCAAGGTAGAAGTCACACCGTCATCATCTCCCCACGACGTATGGGTAAAACAGGATTAATTCAACATTGCTTTCATCAGGATGTTATAAGTGCGAACTTTTATCATATCTTTATTGACATTTATGCTACACTTTGTTTGGAGGATTTTATTTATGTGTTTGGCAATGAATTAGTCCGACAATTGCGTAGTAGGAATGCGTTAGATATTTTTATACGCGTGGTGAAATCTCTGAAGCTGAATATTGGGATAGATGAAAAGGGCTTTTTGTCAGCATCGTTCGGAATTGGGGACATTCAAGATGCGAATAGAACATTAGATGAGTTGTTTGACTATATTTCGAATGCAGACAAACCTTGTGTAATAGCTGTAGATGAGTTCCAACAAATCAGTCGTTATCCGGAAAAGAATGTGGAAGCGTTGTTGAGAACGAAAATACAACATTGCAATAACGCTACATTTCTTTTTGCGGGTAGTCAGCGCCATCTGTTGCAAAATATGTTCGCCTCAGCTTCAAAGCCATTTTACCATAGTGCTAATATTTTGTCACTCAAGCCGATAGATAAAACTTCGTATTCAGTGTTTGTGCGAGAAAAGTTTTCGCAGGCTGGCAAGAATATTTCTAATGAGCATATTGCAAAAGTTTATGATTTATTTGAAGGACATACCTGGTATCTACAATCTGTGTTTTACCTACTATATTATATGTCGCAGCCAGATTGTACGGAAGAGTTGATAGATCAGGCTGTTGAAAGGCGTATTTTGGACAATGAGGATGTGTATGCATCGCTTTTATACAGTCTGCCTGAGAAACAGCAGAAATTACTCAAGGCCATTGCTTTTGAGGGAAAAGCCGTGCAAATGCAGTCGGCCGCATTTGTCAAAAAATATCATTTGATGTCGGCAAGTTCTGTACAATCTGCGACGAATAAGTTGCTTGAGAAGGATTTGATAACTCAGGAATCAAACCACTATGCGGTAAATGACCGGTTTTTTGGTATGTGGTTGTGTCAGGCAAACGGTTTGGTACGGTAGCGGGCTGTTAAGGTATAATCAAGAATACGTTTTTCTTCTTATTTTTTAGTTTTTTGTATTTTGATGCCGCATAGAAAAAATGCTACCTTTGCAGCTCATTTTTTCGGATGAAAAAAATATTGATAACATTCTTCTTTTTAGCTGTTATACAGATAGTTGTTGGGCAGACTGCAAATTTCGGGTTGCCCTGTGAGGGTGTGCCTACGGTTTCTGACCATCAGGGAAATGTGTATCATACCGTTCAATTGGGCAAGCAGTGCTGGATGGCGGAGAATATGCGTTGTACGTCTTCTCCTACAGGGATATCGTGGGTTAAGAATCCCGTTTTTTCTGTGGACAACCCTGTCTTTAAATCCTATTATTATACGCCAAGAAATTCCCAGAATGGCATTTTATACAATTGGTCGGCAGCTATGGATTTGAATATCAACGAGTATGCCTATCCTTGTTCGGATAACAAGCGTAGAGGCATTTGTCCGAAAGGTTGGCATTTGCCCAACAATTCGGAGTGGACGCAATTGTTGGAATCATTGGGTGGCACGCAAAAGGCCGGTGCCGTGATGAAATCCCCGTCTTCGCAGTGGATTGAACCCGTGAGAGCTGAAATTCTCAGTGGATTTTCAGCATTGCCCGCTGGTGTTTATACAGAAGACGGATTGGGCAATACGGGAAGATATGCTCATTTCTGGAGTTCAACCACGTATGATAGGCAGAATGCGTGGTGTTGCGGCCTGTTTAGCTATAATAGCGATTGCTACAATATTTTGGATTATAAGTGCTATGGCCGCTCGGTGCGGTGTTTGAAAGATTAAAAAAAGAGGATGACTAATTTTAGTCATCCTCTCTCGTTATTAGTATCTGTAAAGATCGGATTTGAAAGGCCCTTCAACAGGGACTCCGATGTAGTCGGCCTGCTTTTGTGTGAGCTTGGTCAACTTGACACCGATTTTTTCCAAATGCAGACGTGCAACCTCTTCGTCCAGATGTTTGGGAAGGTTATAGACACCAATCTTGTAGTCGTGTTTCCACAAATCCAATTGGGCCATTGTCTGGTTTGTAAAGGAGTTGCTCATCACGAAGGAGGAGTGTCCTGTGGCGCAGCCCAAGTTTACGAGACGTCCTTCTGCAAGAATAAAGATGGAGTGTCCGTCGGGGAAGATGTATTCGTCAACTTGCGGTTTGATGTTGCGTTTCTTGATGGAAGGTTGGTTCTCGAAAGCGGAAACTTGGATTTCGTTGTCGAAGTGACCGATATTGCAAACGATAGCCTGGTCTCTCATTTTGTTGAGGTGATCCACGGTAATGACATCGCAGTTGCCGGTGGTGGTCACATAGACATTGCCTTCGGGAAGTGCGTCTTCCACGGTTTTAACTTCAAAGCCTTCCATAGCAGCTTGCAGTGCGCAAATGGGGTCAACTTCTGTGACAATGACGCGGGCACCGTAAGATTTCATAGATTGGGCGCAACCTTTACCTACATCGCCGTAGCCGCAAACGACAACCACTTTGCCGGCAAGCATAATGTCGGTGGCACGTTTGATACCGTCTGCCAAGGATTCGCGGCAGCCGTATTTGTTGTCGAATTTGGATTTGGTCACAGAGTCGTTAACATTGATGGCGGGGAAGAGCAACTCGCCGCGCTCCATCATTTGATAGAGGCGGTGAACGCCAGTGGTGGTTTCTTCGGAAACACCTTTGATTTCCTTAACCATATTGTGCCATTTATGAGGGTCTTCTTTGAGGATTTCCTTTAATGTATGGAAGATAACGGCTTGTTCGTGATTTTCAGGTTCTTTGTCCAAAATGGAAGGATCTTCTTCCGCTTTGTATCCGAGGTGGATGAGCAATGTAGCATCGCCACCATCGTCAACGATGAGTTGCGGGCCTTTGCCTCCGGGGAAGGAGAGTGCCTGGTTGGTACACCACCAGTATTCTTCCAAAGATTCGCCTTTCCAAGCAAAAACGTTTACACCGGTGGCGGCAATAGCGGCAGCGGCGTGGTCCTGTGTGGAGAAAATATTGCAGCTGCACCATCTCACTTCGGCACCGAGGTGGACGAGCGTCTCAATCAGCACGGCGGTTTGGATGGTCATGTGGAGGGAACCCATAATGCGAACGCCGTTCAGCGGCTTGGAATCTCCGTATTTTTCTCTCAATGCCAGCAAACCCGGCATCTCCTTTTGGGAAACATCAATGTCTTTGCGTCCCCATTCTGCCAATGACATATCGGCAACTTTGTTTTTTAATTCGTAATCAGTCATTTCTGTGTTTTTATTCGTTTAACATTTATTATTGTACAGACGCAACATTGTTGCGTCTCTGCATTGTTGCGTCTCTACATTATTTTTCAGGTAAAAGATCCACGCGAGTGTATTGGTCAAATTTGAAGTAGGTCTTCATAAAGTTGACGATGTCTTTTTTTGTGATGGAATTGACGAGGTTGGCATATTCGTTTACCGCATTCATATCGTCTTCATAAAAGACTTTACCATTGATGTAGCTCAACCAGAATTCGTTGCTCTGGATGTTCTTCTCACGGGTGGAAATCAGTTGTTTTTGAACATTGGCGAGGATTTTTTTGTCCGGACCTTTCTTTTGAACATCTTGCAGAATCTGAATGCAGGTGTTGGCCAATTTGGTGGTGTTGTCAGGATTGCAGCTCAACATAATCATCAGTTGGAAGCAAGGTTTAGGATATTTCTCATATCCCATTTGCAACATCGGAGAATAGACATCGCCCATCTTTTCACGGATGATTTCCAACACATATTGTTTCAGGACATCGCCTAAAACGGTAACAGTCATATTGTTTTTAGCGTTATAGTCGTAAGGTTGTTCGAAGTAGAGACCCATCCAACCCTGTTTTTCCTGACCATATTGGACGACGGATTTTTGGATGCCGGGAGCCTGTTTCTTGAAAACGTCCGCATTGAAGTTCTCGCGGTTTGTAGTTGTATTCAAAGAACCCAAATAGAGGCTGAGGTATTCGTTCATGGCTTTTTCGTCATAGTTGCCGACGAAGATAAAGGTGAAGTCGGCGGGATTGGCGAAGCGCTCGCGATAGAGTTTTACAGCTCTGTCGAAGTTCACTTTGTCAAGATATTCTTGAGTGAAGGAGAGAGGAGTGGCTTGATAAGGATCGTGATTGGTGGCTGCGTCCATAAAGGAACCGAAGAAACGATACATCGAGTTGGCTTGGAGCATCTTGATTTGTTCGGCAGTTTCTGTTAACACTAAGTCGCATGCATTTTTGTCGGCACGCGGATTGGTGAAGAAGGCATTGAGATATTGGAAGAAGAATTCCAAATCTTTAGGAGTGGAAGAACCGGTGAATCCTTCAGAGGTGGCATCAATAAAGGGCGTGACGCCGGCTTGTTTGGTCTTGAGCTTCTTGGTCAGAGTGTTGTAGTCAAGATCGGCAATACCGCCACGGTCGATGATGTCTGCAGCGAAGTCCAAGGATGCGAGGTCCTTTTCTGCGTAAAGGGATTTTCCGCCTTTGCTGATAGCTTCGAAGAGGATTTCGTCGTTCTTATAATCTGTCTTTTTCAAGATTACCTGGATGCCGTTGGCAAGGGTGACTTTCTTTGCTTTGATGGATTCAATATCTTCTGTCTTAAGAATGGCACCTGGTCTTAAAGTGGTTTTGTCAACGATTTCCTGTTCTTTGTATGTGTCAACGTAAGGCTGTACGTTCTTGAGGCTCTTGTCGTTGATGACATTGAGAACTTGTTCTTTGGTCGGCACGGAGACACCAGCTTTGTCTGGAGCGGTCACGATGGCCACGAAGTTTTCGGGAGTAATCCATTCGTTAGCAAAAGCATTGACTTCGCGGAGCGTGATGTTGTCCATCAACTTTTTGGCAAGCGTGTATTCGCGTTTGGCTCCAGGAATGGGGTCGTGGTAAAGGTAGTTATTGATATATTGGCTGGCGAAAGTGGAGGACTCCGTTTTGTTTACTTCGTTAGAAGCACGTTCAAGACGTTCCATCAGCGAGGTCTTAGCACGGTCTAACTCGGTTTGAAGGAAACCGTATTGCAGTACGCGGTAGTCTTCTTTCATCAACGCTTCGATGGATTCGAGGATTTTATTCTCTTTGCAAGCGGCTTGGGCACCATACATATCGGTGGAACCGATGAAGTTGGAGTAGCCTGCGCTGGCACCGATGAACGGACATTTGGAATCCTGCACCATTTCCTCCAAACGAGCTTCGTACATCTCGTTGTAAAGGTCAATCATCAGTTGTTTGCGGTAGTCGCCGACGTTCTTCATAGCGAAGTGCGGGAATTTGCGGATGAGCATCACGGTGTTGCCGGCAGCTTCTTTATCGGTGCAGACAGCCACTAATGGTTCTTTGTTCATACCGATGGGATAGTTCTCCTTGACGCGCGGATTTTCAAGGGCGGGAATGTCTCCGAACATCGTCTTGATTTTGGCTTCCACCTGGTCAACGTCAATGTCGCCGACTACGATGACGGCTTGCAAATCAGGGCGGTACCAGTCGTGGTAGAAATCTTTGATGGTTTGATATTCGAATCCTTGGATAACCTCAATCAAACCGATTGGGAAGCGTTCCGCATAGCGGGAATCCTTCATCAGAACCGGCCAGTATTCTTTGCGCATACGGTCGTCGGCACCGAGGCCCATACGGTATTCTTCGGAAATGACACCGCGCTCGGCATCGATTTCTGCGTGGTCATAAAGCAGGCCGTGTGCCCAGCCGCGCAAAATCTTCAATCCCAAATCGAGATTGGAAGGATTGTCCAACGGCATAGGAATCATATAAACCGTTTCATCAAAAGAGGTATATGCGTTTAGGTCGGCACCGAAAACAACACCGACGGATTGCAATTTTTCAATCATCGTGTTGCCGGGCATTCCTTCAATACCGTTGAAGGACATGTGCTCGGTGAAGTGAGCCAGACCGCGTTGGTTTTCGTTTTCCTGATTGGAGCCGGCATTAACGGCCAGACGAAGTTCAACTACTTTCTTGGGTTGTTCGTTGTGACGGATGTAATAGGTCATACCATTGCTGAGTTTGCCTATTTTGACATGCGGATCCGGATTGATGGGCGCATCCAGTTTAACATCCTGGGCGAAAGCGAAAGAGGCTGTCAGGATGATGCTGATAATTAAAAATAGTTTTTTCATTGAGCGTGTTATTTTGAACATTAATTATTTCTTTTTGGAAAATTTCACTTTGCGCAAGACAATTAGGATGATGCCCATAATGATGACGAGCGCCAAAGGAATGCAGATGTTGAGAACGGATAGGAGCGTTTTATGCTTGCGTAAGATGTCGTTGTTCAGGGAACCGATTTTGAAGTTCTTGGCTCGGAGTTGGAGCAGGTCGTCGTCGGCGCAGAGGTAGTTCACGCAGTTGACGATGAATTGCGTGTTGTCATACATTGTGCGTGTATAGATGTCGTAGCCGGCAGGGTAGGGCTGGTTGCGTTTCCTGTCAAACGGGTTGCGGATGATGTCTCCGTCGGAGACGAAAATCTGACGGGTGGGCACGCTCTTGTCGCGGTAGTCGAGTTCCCTGATAGTGTCGAATTCAATGGGCAAAATGCCCTTGAATGCGGATTTGAACTCTCCTTCCACCAAAACGGCGACAGGCAGGTTGTGGAACGCATATTCCTGCATATTGGGCTTGGTGAGTCCGACCTTCAAAGTGACGATGGAGGGAGTAGGCACCAGTTTGGAACGTTCAGAAGATGTCATCAACACGGTTTTCTGCAAATTCTCACTGTTGCCGACCAAGTCGATGGTTCCAGCAAAATCAGACTTGATTTCCTTGATATTTCGTACAATAGGGTGGTCGCTGAAGTTGACGATGTCCAGACAATAGGGAAATGCCATGAATTTGTACTGCGGTTGGTCGCCAATCATGCTGACTTGCTGCGGAATAGGAGTGCAGCTGAGGTCTTGTATCAAGTTCGGATTGATACGGACACCGTACGTAAAAAACAGGTCGTTGATGTAAAGAGAACGCGGAGTGGCGAAGAATTCAGGGGTGGACTGCAAGCTGTCCAAAGAGGCTGTGGTGTTGTCAATAAGCCAGAGCACCTTGCCGCCGCGCATAATGAATTGGTCAATGATGTATTTGTCGTATTCCTTAAACGGTTGCGTCGGTTGGGCGACGATAAGGACGTCATATTTGTTTTCTCCCAATTTGAGTGTCTGCTTGGCGGAATCGGCAATGCTGATGTGTCTTAAACTGTTGATTTTCCCATCCAAGGTGATGCGGGAAACATTATAGAAGCGCTGAAGTTGCATGGCTGTCCAGCAGGTGTTCCAAAAATCCAATTCGCCGTGACCGTCCAAAAAGGCGACACTTGGTTTTTCCGTTTTGACGAGTCTTCGGATAGGGGAGACGAGGTTGTATTCCAATTCTTCAATGGAGTATTGGAGCCAGTCTGCTCCGGAAGGGTCTGCTACGACCAGACGGGCGGGATATTCGTGGTTGCGGTAAGTGATGATGGCACCGGGAATGACCATGTGTGTGGAATATCCATTGGCATCCTCCCGGCTGATGGGGATGGGTTCCAATCCCTTCTTCAAGAATTCGGCCAAAATGGAGTTTACCTCTTCATTGCTTTTGGATTCCAAAGGATCAATGAATTCGAAATAGACATTTTTGGAATAGCTGCGGAAATCCTGCAACATCTGTTCCACCTGTTTGGCGAACAACTGATAGTCGGCAGGCTGGTCTTTCCCTTTCAGATAGACACGAATGTAAACCTTGTCTTCCAGGTTCTTGAGAATCTCGATAGTGGAAGGTGAGAGGGAATGTCTCTTGTCTTTCGTGAGGTCAATGCGGAAGAAGAGGAAGGAGGAAAGGATGTTTATAATAAGCACAATGACCAAGGCGGCGATGAGGCCGATGATGGTATTCTTTTTAAACTGCTTGCTGTTTTGGGTATTGGAGTTTTTTTTCATAGCGGCTGGATTAAAAGGTTACCATTTGCGTTTCAGCAGGACGACGCGCGTGCAGAAGAGGAAAATAAAGATGACACTGCAGAAATAGATGACGTCGCGGCTGTCGATGACACCTTTGCTGATGGAGGCATAATGGTGCTCGATACCGATGGATTTGATGTAGTATCCGAAAGCACCTAAAGACTCGAAAGAGTAGATGAAGGCGAATCCGAACGAGAGGATGAAGCAGAGCAAGGCGGCGACGATGAACGCGATGATCTGGTTGTTGGTCAGTGCGGAGGAAAACAACCCGACGGAGATGAAAGTCGCACCGAGGAAGAGCAGGCCGAGGTAGGACCCCCACGTGCTGCCCATATCCAAGTTCCCGACAGGGTTGCCGATGAAAATGACGGATATCACGTAAATCAGGGTGGGCAGAAGGGCGATGACGAGCAAAGAGAGGCAGGAAAGGAATTTCGCGCCAATGATTTGCATATCGGTCAGGGGCTTTGTCAGCAACAAATCCATCGTGCCCGTACGTTTTTCTTCGGCGAATGAACGCATCGTAATGGCGGGCACCAAAAACAGGAAGAGAAATTGGGAAAGATTGAAGAGACCCTGCAGGTCTGCCAGACCGGATTCCATAATGTTGTCAATGTTGGGAAATACCCACAAAAAAAGTCCGGAAACAATTAGGAATACACCGATGAAAATGTACCCGATAATAGAGCTGAGAAAAGACTTTATCTCTTTGATATATAAGCTAAACATTGTAAAAAAATTAAGGGTGCAAACGTACACAAAAAAATGGTTTGTTGTGTATGTGAATTTCAAAACATTGAAAGGAAACGCAGACAGGATTTTTCGTTTGAAAAACAAAAAAAGAGCGGGTTGGAAGCCCGCTCAAAAAAGGTTATTTCAGTCCGTCTCTTTTCAAGAGCGGGTCTATGCTCGGTTTGCGTCCCATAAAGTCAATGAACATTTGCATGGCGGGTTTTGAACCGCCTTTGGAAAGGATGGTTTGCACATATTTGTCTGCCACCTTTTTGTTCATCACACCTTCTTTCTGGAATTTGGAGAAAGCGTCAGCTTCCAGCATTTCTGCCCATTTGTAGCCGTAGTAGCCGGCTGCATATCCACCGGCGAATATGTGGTTGAAGGAAGTGCTCATACAGGCTTCATCTACGATGGGCATTGTTTCAAATTTGGCAAAAACCTGTTGCTCTGCTTTGCGTACGTCATCAATGGTGCTGATGTCGGCGGTGTGCCACATCATATCCAAATAGCCGAAGGAAAGTTGGCGTGAGGAAGCATAACCTGCCATGTATTGGCGCATCTTGATGAGTTGGTCCACATACTTCTTGGGGATGAGTTCGCCAGTCTTGTAGTGGAATGCGAAAGTCTTGAGGAACTCATATTCGGTAGCCCAGTTTTCGTTAAGTTGGGAAGGAAGTTCTACAAAGTCGTGTTGTGAGTTGGCACCGGAAATGGATTGGTAGGGGACGTGAGAAAGCATACCGTTCAAAGCGTGTCCGAATTCGTGAAGGAAGGTGGTCACCTCGTCAAAGGAGAGAAGGGAAGGTTGATTTTCTGTTGAAGGTGTGAAGTTCATAACAAGGCTGACGAGCGGACGGACGTCTTCGCCATTTTCATTGACGTATTGCTCGCGGAAAACGGTCATCCAGGCACCGCTGCGTTTGGTATCGCGTGGGTAGAAGTCCAAATAAAGCACGGCAATGAATTCCTTGCCACGATATACTTCATAAACTTTCACATCCTTGTGATAAACGTCGATTTTGGAATTTTCTTTGAATCGGAGGTCGTAAAGATTGGTGGCTAAAGAGAAAACACCATCAATGACATTCTCCAATTTGAAATATGGTTTCAAAGTTTCGTTGCTGAGGTTGAAGAGGCTGTTTTTCTGCTTCTCACTATAGTAAGCGTAGTCCCAACGTTGAAACTCGTCTTTAAGACCTTGAGATTCGGCGAATTTGATCAAGTCTTTCATTTCCTTTTGTGCGGCGGGAATGGAATATTTGGCGAGTTCGTCTAATAACTCGTAAACCTGTTGGCAGTTTCCGGCCATTTTGTCGTGCAGCTCATATTCGGCATAATTCTTATAGCCGAGAAGTTGGGCTATTTTCTGGCGGCAGGCCAAGATGTCCTTGATGACTTGTGTGTTGTCATATTTGCCGCCGTATGCGATATTGCAGTTGTGCATATACATTTCACGACGAAGTTCGCGGTTGTCAGCGTAGGTGAGGATGGCGCGACTGCTGGGATAGGAGAGGTCGAACACGTAGCCTTTCACTCCTTTGCTGGTAGCCTTTTGTGCGGCAATGGCCAATTCGTTCTCGGGGATGCCGGCTAACTCTTTCTTGTTTGAAATGGTCATATACCAGTCGTTGGTGGCGGCCAATGCGTTTTGACCGTACTTGAGAGTCAGGTCGGAGAGCTTGACAGACAAATCATTGAAAGTCTTTTTATCGGTTGGCGAGAGAAGCGCTCCGTTGGCAACAAATGCGTCGTATGTTTTTTGCAGAAGCATAGAGTCTGCCTCGCGGAATTGACTGATTTGCGCATAAACTTTGCGTACTCGTTCGAACAGTTTGCTGTCCAAGTAAATGCTGTTGGAATAATTCGTGAGAAGTGGTTGTACAGTGGATGCTATTTTCTGCATCTCGGGAGTGGCATCGCATTCCACAATGTTGAAAAACACACCGCAGAGTCGGGTCAGATTATGACCGGCCTGGTCCAATGCGACAATGGTGTTTTTGAAAGTCGGCTCATCCAGATTGTTTTTGATTTTTTCAATGTCTTCAGTGGCTTGCTTGATGCAGGTCTTAAAGGCGAGCAGATAATGGTCGCTTTTGATTTTGCTAAAGGGAGGCGTCTGATAGGGAGTTGACCATTTTTGAAAAAACGGGTTGTCGTTTTTAGAGGCGGCTATAGGCGCGGTTTGTAACTTTGGTTGGGCATTTGCTTGCATAACGAAGAATGCTAATAAAACAAAGAGCAGATTTTTTTTCATATTTTATAATTTAATTTCTTAATTTCAGTTCACAGCAAACAATTCACAATCGACACGATGGCGGTGGCGGCAATTCCTTCTCCTTGTCCGGTAAATCCCATCTTCTCGTTGGTTTTTGCCTTGATGGAAATCCTCGAAGAGTCTGTTTGCAGAAGGACAGCAAGAGAATCCACCATAGGGTCGATGAAATCTTTCATCTTGGGTTTTTCCAAAATGAGGGTGCAATCGACATTGTTGACGCGCCAACCTTTTTGAGATAGGAGTTGAACCACTTTTGAAAGAAGGATTCTGCTGTCTATGTTCTCGAATTTCTGGTCGGTGTCTGGGAAATGAGTGCCAATGTCTTTTAAAGCGGCGGCTCCCAGGAGGGCGTCGCAAAGAGCGTGAATGAGCACGTCTCCATCGGAGTGGGCGGCCAAACCTAACTCGAAAGGAATACGAATGCCCCCAAGGACAAGCGGTCTGTTGGGGGCAAATCGATGAGAGTCATATCCGAATCCTACACGGAAATCCATAGTCGGTTTATTTGAGTTTGCCTTGACGTTTGATTTCGTCTTTGTTGAAGGATTTGAAATCAAAGGAGAGTGTGAATCGGAGGGTGTTTGCCAATGGGTGTTTTTGTCCGTTGGTAGAGAACAAATAGGAAACATCAATGTTGAAGATGTTGTATTTGAAGCCGGCACCAACAGTGAGGAACTGGCGATTACCTTTGTATTGGCTCTCGTGGAAATATCCCATTCTGAAGAAGAAGATGTCGCGATAGGAATATTCTGCGCCCAAAGCCCAGTTGATTTCAGCCATTTCTTCTCCAAACACACTTGCCGTTACGCCGTTATAGCCGATACCGGGCGCATCATGGAAGGATTGGAAGATGCCTTGGGGAACGGATACGTCTGGATCCATACCGGCAAGAATGATGGGGTTGTTGTATTCGTCGTATAAAATGCGGCCGGTTAAACTGTCCGTAGCATAAACAGGATTGGTGGGAACCAATAATTTGTTGATTTCGCCATTGATAGTGAGCTTGTTGTACTCGTCAAACGCCATCTCATAACCGATACCCAGTTTCAAGTTGGCAGGCAAGAAGTCACGACGCAAAGTACCGGAAGAATAGGACATTTTATTTCCCATATTGGAAATACACAAACCGGCACGCAAAGTGCTGTTTTCCAATCCGCTCACACGGAAATCCTGTTCGTAGAAGAAAGAGAGGTCGGCAGCACCGGCCAAACCGGCCTTGGTTTCCTGACCACCCACGAACTGTCCGGCTGTAAGGTTGGAGTAGATGAATCTCGGCGTGATGGCGATTGACAATTGGTCAATCAACTTGCGTGAATAGGTGAAGTCCAAAGCGAACTCGTTGGGATTCTGATTGCCCATTGGTTCGCCGAATTCATCGGTGAATTGGATGTCACCCAAGGAGAAATATCTGAGTGAAAATGCAATAGCGTCCATTTCCGTCATTCTCCAGTAGGCACTGAGATATGCCAAGTTGATATCGTTGACCAATTGGCGTAGCCAGGGGCTGTAAGATACGCTGATACCAAAAGTGTTTTTGTTGAAAACATATTTGGAAGGGTTGTAACTCTGAGAGTTGATGTCGGCAGATGTGGCACAGCCAATGTCGCCCATAGCGCCGGCACGGGAGTCGGGGGCGATTAATAAAAATGGAACGGCTGTTGTAATAGTGTTTAACTCTTTGCCACCCAATTGATTCGGATTTATGGAATTGCTCTGTTGGGCTTTGGCAATTTGAGAACTGAAGAGCGCTATAAGCGCGAGAACGATTAAGTTTTTTTTCATTTTCTTTTTCTATGTACTTATTTATTTTTTTTCAACAACAAAATTGCATAACGCGGTTTTTCAAACTTTATTTTATATGATGATTTTTTTTTCTAATTTTTTTTGCTTGAGACGGTGCAGTGCACCGTCTCTACGATGAATCCGGAGAATCGGCAATGGTGGTGCCAATCTGAAACAACATAACTTACAGAATCACGAGCTTCTCAATGGCTTCAGCAGTTTGGTCGTTTTGGTCGCGGACACGGATCTTGTACATATAAACGCCTTTGCCGATTTTGTCACCGTAGTCGTCGCGCCCGTCCCAGGAGATGGCGTTGCTGCGGTTGCCCTCAATAAATTGAGATTCTTGGATGGTTTTCACCAATTTTCCGGAAATAGTGTAAATCTGTACTTGTATGTCGAAGAGACCTCCGTTTTGGTTTTGCTCAAAGTAAAAATCTGTGTGTGTTGTGAACGGGTTGGGGTAGTTGAGGACGTGGCTGAGTGTGAGTTTCTCATCGGAGAGCACTTCAAAGGTCAGTTCGCTTTCGGAGTGGTTGTTGTTGATGTCCCATGCGCGCACCATAACCTTGTGCTTGCCGACGGCTAGATCGCTGAGGTTGTAACGTATGATACCGGAATTAAAACTGTCCTTTTCCGTTTGATAGTAGTCGTTCAATACGATTTGTGATTCAGTGGCGTCGTCAAAGATAGCGGTCAGATCGTGTCCGATGCCGTTGCCCGTCGTGTTGATGCCGTAATTGTCTTTGATTTTGGCAACCAGAACAGGGCTTGGCCCCACAATTCCGCCATTGACGAAATTCTCGTCATTCATAAAGAGCTCAATGACGGGACCTTCTTTGTCATTCAAACTGTTGGTGTCGGTGCCTCCAATGATGAAGTCTGTAAAGGCTCCCGTGGCATCTTGGTTGCTGCTGTTGGCGTAATAGCTGATTTTCCCGTTTCCGTAAGTGTAGTCTATGTCTTTTGGCACGTAAAATGAGAAATTGAACTTCCCGTTGTTGACGGAACAGTTTCCTTTGAAAAGGATGTTCTTCTGGATGGTGAAATCCAATTTCGGACTGCCCGGGTCGTTGGACAAAGTAGAGGTCGTGATTTTTTTGTCATAGACGGAAGGGAAGATGGAGCCGTTCATAGGAATCGGCTCTCCGTTGGCATCTTCAATGTGCCCGGAAACCGTCATTTTGGAAAGCGCCCGAATGGTGTCCGACAGAGATGTGACAGGCTGGTGGTTGATGGAATCCGTGATGATGCGGTAAGTCGGAATGGCTAAAGGCATAGAAGGATCGCCCATCAGAACAAACATCCGTAATCTTTCATTGGCGTTTCCGTTGTTGAGGTTCTTGCCGGTGATGCCCAATTCCCCAACGGTGGGATACCTTCCTCTACTGTTGTCGAAGAAGTTTGAGAACAGCTTTTTGCCAAAGTGCTCGTTGTTGGTTGACCAGGCTTCGCGGTTGGCCGTGAGAATGGCACTCACACCGCCATTGCTGTTGAACAGCGCCAATTCTGCTGGCGACAACGACGGCCTGTCGTAACGACCGAATGTGCAGGAAAGCGTCAACATCATCGGGAGGTTGTACTTGTTAATCCATTTGTTGATGTCGGAATTTTCCAAAATACGTTCGTTGGCCCATCCGTCTTTGCCGCTGTGCCCCACGTATGTGAAAAACAACGCACCTCGGTTCATCCGGTTGTTGATGGCCGTGTTGACTTCCGGATAACGCTGTCCGCCGGCATTGGATATCTGTTGGAAAGCATCCAAATAAATCTTGTCCAAATTGATGTTGGCGTTCTGACGTTCTATAATATTGGAAAAGGTATCGGCATTTGCCATATAATAACTGTGGTCTTCGTCATCCGCGCAGAAAGCCATAATGTTACGCCAATCTCCAAAATTGGAAATCTGGGAGGAATTCTCTGTGACGAGAATCCTCTTTTCGGTGTAGGTGATGCTTTTATCTACAGCTGCTTTGGCTTGAGCCACTGTGCCGCAGGGGAATCGCCCGACGGCAACATCGAACATTCCGGACAAACTCCCACCCTCATAGTCGTCCAACAAACCGAAAACGTCATCATTGGAATAGGAGTAAAGCTCATTGACGGTTCCGTTAGAGGAAAATTGGTAATTGGGAACGTAAAGTTCCGTGTTGTTGACACGACCTCTGAAATCGTAAGAGGGACGTCCTATTAATAATAGGTATTGCGGATTTTGTTTGCCCGTCCTGTCGTAAATCATTTTCAAGTAGTCGCGAATGGCCATTGGATCTTGTGAACCACTTGAAAATTCGTTATAGACTTGTTGCGTGGTGACCACCTTGACTTTCAATCCGTTGTTGTTTTGGCGGAATGTCGCCAATCTGTTGGCTTCAGATAGGAATTTGGGATGTGTGACGATGACCATATCCGCGTCGTTTGTAGCATGCAGATTTTGATTTTCAACGGCACCTAATGGGGAAATGCTTAAAAATTCACTTCCGCTGAAAGCATAGAACTTGCGAAGAAAATCTGTCTGACATTTGAAACTATAGGAAGAACCATCGGCATGAAGCACTAGTTGTGAGATTTGTGACGGGTCGGTTATATCCCAAACCCGAGTGCTGCTGTTGGCATTCCCGATGACGAATTTCGTGACATTCCCTTGTCCGACAGTGGAAGGATTGCAAAACGGGAATTGGGCGGAGTGCATGGTCAGTCGGCGTGGAACTTCTATTTCAATCCAATCCAGATAGGCACTGGATGAAGTTGTGGGCTTATTATATTCTAATGTAATAGACAGATTTCCGGATTGAGGTGTGAAAGCGAAACTTTGCGAACCCATTCGGGCGGAAGCCTGATTGTCCATCAGGTCGGGAAGCTCGAAGATTCCCAGATCGTTGTTGTTGACTCTTACGGTAAAATAGGAATGCGCTGTAGAGGCGTTGGCACCGGCAATGGTGATTTGACCGGGGCCCTGTATGTGGTCCTGGATGTCGAATTGGTAAGTGCGCGCGGTCGTGATGTCGAAGAGGTCGCCGAACCATTCCTTGCCCGATTCGACGAGATTGACGTGGTCGTCTTCCAGAAAGTCGTAGTGTGTGTATTCGTTAACGGTCTTGTTGGCGGAAAGCGCGTCATTGTTTTCGTCGCGAACTCTTTTCTTCTCGCCGATGTTGGGGGAGCAGGTTATAAAATAGCGTGTTGAGTCCGCGTATAAATTAGTTGTGTGGGAAAAATGTCCGGAAGTGGAGTCGTAGCTCCAGATGTGCGGGGATTCTCCATAGAAAAGGAAAAAATCGCCTGCGTCGAAAGAACCGTCATTGCCGTCGGAAATGGAAATGGCAATTTCACGAAGGTCGTCGATGCGGGACGCGTTGCTGAGTTCGGGCAACATACCGCCGCCATTGCCGAAAAGGGCGATTTGTGCGGACATTATCGGGGCTTTCATTCCGAGGGCCAACAAATCGTCATAGCTTACTTTGTAAATGCCGGTTTGAGCCAATTCGAAACAGTACCATTTCCCATTGGCTAAAACCGATTGCTGGACGTGCTCCTTGCCTGATTTCTGATTCAGGGGCTTCTTGCCAGTCAACGTGACGGATAATGACGTCACGCGGCGATATTGCCCTTCTCCTGTCTCTATAATAGGAATGAATTGGTAAATCAGGAAGGCTTTACCCTTGTCGTAGGCAGGGGTGGTACTGACATCAATCTCTTTTGAATGGAAAGTCTTGGATATTAGGGAAGAATTGTGTGCGTCAAGCGGTTCGGATTGAATGTCGGAAACAGAAATGTCGTATTCGGAATATAGTTGTTGAACGGGAATTTGATCTTGAAAAATCGGGATGGTGGGAAAATCTTGCGAATAAGTGGCGTGATCGAAGTGCAGAAACTCCATCGTTTCATCATCGGAAAACGTATAAACAAGGTTGTCCGTCCAATTGATAATGATTTTTTTTACAACTTTTTGTGCTTGAATTTCAGTGTGTTGTATAAAAAACATACACAAAAAACAAAGAAGCACCCAAGATTTCTTTCCCATTTGTCGTTATGATTAAAAAAAACGGTGCGAAGATACAATTTTGATGCGATTCTCCGTTATGCTATTCGTCATGTTCATAACATAAAAAAAAAATCGGAGTAGATGAGAATATTTTTGTATTTTTGCCCGCTTATAAAAAAAGTGTATTATGCATAAAAGAATTATTATACTATTAGCTGTTGTGTTAGGGATTTCAACGTTGCGTGTCAATGCACAAGACCCGATGTTTTCGCAGTTTTATGCCAATCCGTTGTATCTTAATCCTGCTATGGCCGGCACCAATGTGTGCCCCCGCTTCGCATTCAATTTCCGCGACCAATGGCCTTCCATGCCGGGAACATTTATGACATTTGCCGCATCTTACGATGAACATTTTGACAAAATCTATGGCGGTATTGGCGTGCAATTTTGGGGCGACCGCGCAGGTGAAGGCGGTATTATTAACACGTATAATGCTAGTTTGATGTATTCCTTCAAAATCCAGGTCTCCAGAAAATTCAACATGCGATTGGCATTGCAAGCCTCCTATCAGAACAAATCGCTGAATTGGGATGCGCTTACTTTCCCCGACATGATTGACCCTCGATATGGTTTCGTTTATGCAACCAATGAGGTCCGTCCTGAATTCAACAGTATCAATACACTTGATTTTTCGGCTGGTTTCCTCGGCTATACACCCCACGTGTATTTTGGCTTTGCTGCCAAACATATCGCCTTGCTGAGCTTGTCAGGTAAGTATTCCCCTTACAGCTTCCTCGTTGGCAATGCCGACGGCAAGTTCTATGATCTGCTCAAACTCACCGCTCATGTGGGTGCCAATTTTGACTTGAAACGTAAAAGTAAAAAGGAAACGTCCTTCGGCGATATCTCCATCAGTCCGAACTTTATTTACGAACACCAACTCGGCTTCAATTATTTCAATGAAGGCTTCTATATGAAATTCTATCCGTTTACAGTCGGTCTTTGGTGTCGTCATGGCTTGACTTACAAGTACAATCATAATGTCCCAACTATTGGTGCTGATGGTCAGCCCGTTCTTGATGATGATGGAAATGCTGTCGTAACGCAACAAACTGATAAGATCCTCAACTCTGATGCTGTCATCTTTATGTTCGGTATCGAATACGATATGTTTAGAATTTCCTATTCCTACGATTTGACGGTCAGCAAACTCGCCAGCGCAACAACAGGCGGTAGCCACGAAGTGGCCTTGCAATTGCTCCTGCCGTGTCCTAAGAAACGTAAAGCAATTAAGGACCTCGTATGTCCGTCCTTCTAAAAACCGATTTTAACCTTATTATATAGATTATAAATATTATTACAATGAATAAAGTAACAAAATTAACAGGTTTGATTATCGCAGTGGCTCTTATGACGATGTTCGCATCGTGTAAAAAAGAGACCTCGCCAACAACAGGTTGGAATTATAATGATGCGAAAAACGGCGGTTTTGAAGTGGCACCGTTTGAAGAACAAGCTACTGGCCCCGGTTTGGTATTCATTGAAGGTGGTACTTTCGTGATGGGGCAAATGGAAGAGGATGTTATGAAAGATTGGAACAACACACAACGCCGTGTTTCCGTTGCTTCTTTCTATATGGACGAATGCGAAATTGCCAATGTTGACTATCTCGAATACCTCTATTGGTTGGAAAGAGTCTTCATCCCTCAAGATTTGAAAGTCGTTTATGATAATGCTCTCCCAGATGAAAACGTTTGGCGCGACCGCTTGGGTTACAATGAATCTGATGTGGAATACTACTTCCGTCATCCGGCTTACAGACATTATCCGGTAGTAGGTGTAAATTGGTTGCAAGCTACCAACTACGCTTCTTGGCGTACTGACCGTGTAAACGAACAAATTTTGGTTGATCGCGGTTATGTTGATTTCGCTGAAACTCCGACAGCTGAAGGTTATTTCAACACCGATGCTTATCTGACATACGAAACCTACGAAGCTGAAGGCGAAAAACGTCTCCGTTATATCTCTTCCGGTGAATATCGTAATGTGAAAATGGAAGATGGCATCCTGCTGCCGAAATACAGACTCCCGACAGAAGCTGAATGGGAATATGCTGCTTACGGCTTAATTGGTAATACCTTGAACGAACGTGTACTTGAACGTAAAGTATATCCTTGGAATGGTCAGCAAATTCGTACGGAAGAAAAGAAATACTATGGCCGTATTATGACTAACATTCGCCGTGGCCGTGGTGACTATATGGGTGTCGCCAGTGATTTGAACGATAACGGTTTTAAAACTAAGGACGTTCGCTCTGATTGGCCAAATGACTATGGCTTGTACCAAATGGCTGGTAATGTCGCTGAATGGGTGATGGATGTCTATAGACAATCTTCCCACGATGATGTTACTGAATATAACCCGTTCCGTGGTAACTATTTTGAAACCAAGAAACTTCTTGAAGATGGTACAGTGGCTGAACGCGATAGCGTAGGTAGAATCCCGATGGTTCCCGTTTCCGACTTCAAAAATGACAGAAGACGTAACTACCGTGCTGCTGACAATAAAAACTATCTCGATGGCGACTGGCAGTCTTTGAAAAGTGTAGATGATTGGACTTCAGCTACAACCAATACTGAGGCTACAGAAAAAATGTATCGTAAGGCTAACGATGCCTATGGATTCTCTTTGGTCAGCGACTATGCTCGCGTTTATAAAGGCGGCTCTTGGAAAGATATCCCTTATTGGTCTGCTCCAGGTTCCAGACGTTATCTTGATGAAGATGAAGCTACAGACTATATTGGATTCCGCTGCGCAATGGCTCGCGTAGGTACACAATCCAAATAGTGGAACAAATAGATATAAGAAAAGGCTGTTGGTGAAACCAACAGCCTTTTTTAATGCTTTGAAATATATGTTTGCGTTATTCTTCTTCTTTTGGGACTTCTCCTTGGTATTTGAAGCGGAATACCTCTTCGTTTCCAGCGTATAGAATCAGTGTGCTATCCGAAATCTCATAATTGGAAATTCCCTTTTTAAGAGATTTCTGAAAAGTGTTTTCTAAATCCATATTTTCGCAAAGACGTTTGGTAGCCCCCGTGTATTCTAACTGGAGTTTTTGCTTTTTGGAATAGTATGTTCCAAAAAATGTATTGCATCCGAAATTGCCAATAAAAGAGCCGTTCTCATTGAAAATGATATAGGGCTCCGTTGAGTAACTGGTACTGTCGATTGTTTGGGCTGAGATGGAAGTCAGACTCCATTTGGATTGGCAAAGAGGGAGGTTGTTTTCGGCAGCTTTCTGTGAAGTGCTGCAACCGCTAATGCCCATTGCTGTTAGAAGAGCCAGTGCGCCGATTATTTTTTTCCTTTTCATTGTTTTGATGAATTGTATTGTGTGTTTATTTGTTCTATGTAATTCAAAATATCCTCTCTGCCTTTCCCCGTTTCGGAAGACGATAACATTCTGTATGGCATTTCTTCCCATTCTTCAGCCAACTTGTTGTAGAATTTCTGCACGTTGCTTTGCACTTTGCTCGTGGAGATTTTGTCCGTCTTGGTGAAAATCAGAGCGAATGGTATTCCTGCTGCTCCCAGATTGCTGATGAACTCGAGGTCTATTTTTTGCGGCTCCAGACGAGAATCAATGAGGACGAAGATGACTTGGAGGTTCTCGCGTTTGACGAGATAGTCGCTAATCATTTTCTGCCATTTTTCACGCATGGATTTGGATATGGTAGCATAACCGTATCCCGGTAAATCCACCAAATACCAGTTCTTGTTAATTAAAAAATGGTTGATGGTTTGTGTCTTGCCGGGTTTTGAAGAAGTTTTGGCCAGCTTTTTATTGTTGACCAGCATATTGATAAGAGAAGATTTCCCAACATTGGAACGCCCGATAAAGGCATATTCGGGAAGATTTGCCGTAGGACATTTGCGCCAATCTGTGACGCTTTGGAGAAATACTGCGCTTTTGATAATCATAGGCGTTAACGTTTTGCCAACCAAGAGTTGGGGTTGAGATAGGAGTCGTTCTTCCAGATTTCGAAATGTAGCTCGTATGTGTTTGTCGTCGAGTTCTTGGCGACAGTTCCAATAGTTTGCTTGGTTGTGACTTTGCTTCCCTTTTTGACATTGACGGAGGCCAGGTTTTGGTAAACGCTGATGTATTCTCCGTGGCGTATGATGACGACTTTGGTGCCCATAACGTCCATCACGGTGGTTACTTCGCCCTGGAAGATGGCGCGGACGGGAGCTCCGGCATCTGTCATAATGTCAATGCCTCGGTTTTCAATCATTACTGAAGGAACATCGGGGTGGGCATAGTTTCCAAATTCACCAACCTTTGCACCCTTCGCCACAGGCCAAGGCAGACTCCCTTTGTTGTTGACGAAGGAGGTGTTCAATGTCTGTTCCTCAGGTGTTAGTGAAATTGTGGCTGTACTTCTGGTTGCCGTTGAAGATGTACTGCCGCTTTTGGCATTTGATGCGGTAGAACTGCCACTGCTTTTCGTAGATGTCGATTTGGATGCAGAAGCGGCACGCTTGGCGTTTGCAGCGGCTATTTCAGCTTTAATGGCTTTTTGGATTGCAGCATCCAAATCCTTACGCTTGCGCTGCTTCTCCTTGAGTTGGGCAGCCAACTGTTGGGATTGTTTCTTTAGCTGCTCGGCATTTTTGGTCTTTTGCTTCCTGTCTGATTCCAGCTTCTTAATTTCAGATTCCTTTCCCGTGACAAGATTCTGCTTTTCGTCTTTTAAAACAACAATCTCCTCGTTCTTCTGCTTCAGATCTTGCTGAGTCTGAGAAATCTTGGCGGCTTGACGTCTGACATTGCTGGAAAATATTGTGTAGAATCGAAGACGACGAAACATCTGTGAGAAATTGTCTGCGGCCAGAATAAAGGTCACTTTGTCCATCAGGTTCCGATTGCGGTAGGCGTTATAGACGACTTGCGCGTAATCGGCTTTCATATAGACCAATTTCTTTTGAAGCGTGAGAATCTCCTTTTCGTTGTTCTCTTGCGTCTCCTCCATCTGCAGAATTTCCCCGTTCAGTGTGGTGATGAGCTTCTCGCGATTGCTGATCTGTTGGCGTAAAACAGCTATTTGCTGGAGGGATGCCTTTTGATTCTTTTCGGTCTTTTTGAGCAGACTCTGGGTGTTGGCAATCTCTTTCTCTATTTTCTGCTTGTCTTTTTTTAGCTGACTGCTGCTTTGTCCTAAGACAACATAAATAGTGCTGGCGAGAATGAGGAAAATAAATATTATGGCCTTTTTCATATCGAAAGGGGAATAATCCATTGAATAGAAATTTAACTTGCAAAGATAGTGTATTTTGCAAGTCCCTATATAGACGAAAATGTTTTTTATAAACGGTAAAATGTTAAAGAGAATACCCCCTGTATTCGCGGACGCAGGCGCTTCCTTCAAACATCAAACCTTGAACTTTAACCAAAATTAAAATAGCAGCGGAGCCAGCAATTCGATGAGAACAGCCACGAAGACGGCAACAAGCGCTACTTGTACCAGTCCTTTGTCCTTCCAGGCCAAAACTAAAGCGACCATCGTGGCAATGGATGCAGAGAGGAAATGCGGCGAAGCAGCTCCTGCTGGGGTCGTGGAGTAAAATACGTCTGGAAAGGTCATCGCGGAAAGCACGCAGAATGGGATGTAGAAGACGAAGTCCTGAATCCATTCGTTCTCCAGCTTTTTTCGCACAAATCCGATGGGAATAACGCGGATGAGGTAGGTGGTCAGTGCCATAATGAGCACGGCAATGGCGACGTTCTGCATACTACACATTGGAACCTCCTTTCACGAAAGCTAATTTTCTTTTCTTGATGGTTCGTTTGATTTCCTTTATGGATGCGCAGATGGCGGCACCCAAGATGGCAGAAACGATGATGGCCCAGCCGCCTCCACCGCTCTTGGAGATGAAACTCAGGGCGGGCACGTATTTGAAAAGGCAGGAGAAGATTGCCGATACAATGACTGCGATGGCAACCTTGCGGCCTTTTCGTGCAGGAGGAATAATGATGGCTATGAACATACAGTACAGGGCTATGCCGAAGCAACCTTGCAACATGGGCGGCAGCAGACTGGAAGCGATGGTTCCGAGAAATGTGCCTAATGTCCAGCCAACCAACGGTGGGGTCATAAGACCGCCGAAAAATGGGAACGAAACGTCGCCCTTTTCCAATGCGGCCAAAGCGAAAATCTCATCCGTGATGCAAAATGCCATAATGGCGCGTTTGTAGAAAGGTATGTCAGAGGCTACTTTCTGTGACAGGGATAGCGACATCAGCATATAACGTAAATTGACGACGAAAGTGGTGATAATCAATTCTATATAGGGAGCACCTCCTTCCATAAGGCGAATGCCGGCGAATTGTCCGGCCGACGCGATGTTTGTTAGTGCGATAAACGTCGCCTGTGCTGGACTGAACCCCATTTTCACAGCCACCAATCCGAAAGTGAAAGATACGGGTAGGTAGCCGAGGAAGATGGGAATACCCTTTTTGAATCCTCTAACAAATTCATTCATAGTGTGTTGTGGTTTTTTAATAGAGGCGGCAAAGATACACAATTTATGGGAGAACAGTCTCCTTAGAATGTTTGTTTTATTCTTTCACTATCTCCATAGCAGTCTTCAGTCCGTCGATGGCGGCACTCATAATGCCGCCCGCGTAGCCGGCACCCTCCCCCATTGGGTAGATTCCGGGGATGTCGCACTGACGGTCTTCGTTGCGCAAGATGCGTACGGGAGAGGAAGATCGAGTCTCAATGCCAGTCATAACGGCGTCAGGGTCGTCAAAGCCGCGCATTTTCTTGCCGAAGAGCGGCAAGGCCTCACGCAAGGAATCGACCACGTACTTGGGCAGGCAACGCTCGAAGTCGCAATAGACGAGCCCGTGAGGGTAGGAGGGCTTCACGCTGCGGTACATTTTGGCGATTTTGCCTTGCAGAAATTCACCCACCAGATTGCCGGGCGCGCGGTAGTCGCCGGCTACATCGAAAGCCATCTTCTCGTATTTCTCCTGATAGTCTAAACCGTCCAACGGGCTCTCTTTGTAGAAATCTTCGGGATTGACACTGACCAACAACGCGCTGTTGGAGTTGGCCTTGTTGCGGTTGCGCTCGCTCATACCGTTGGTGACGATGCTGTTGGGCTCGCTGGTGGAGGCCATCACGGTGCCGCCGGGACACATACAGAAGGTATAAACACCGCGGTCTTTCAAATGCACCACGCCTTTGTAGGAGGCGGGTGGCAGTATCTTGGCGGCTTCGCCGTACTGCATACGGTTGATGCGGCGCTGCTGGTGCTCAATGCGCACGCCCATAGAGAAACTCTTGGCTTCCATCTTCAGCCCGCGCGCGTACAACTGTTTGATGGTATCGCGGGCGGAATGGCCCAGTCCTAACAGCAGATGCTGCGTGGTGAAAGTCTTCCCGTTGTTGCAGGTGGCACGAAGTAGGCCGTTCTTTTCCTCAAAATCCGTGAAAGTGGTGCAGAAATGAAACTCGCCGCCCAATGACTCGATTTCCATTCGGATGTTGCGAACAACTTTTTCCAAGTAGTCGGTACCGACGTGCGGATTCTGCATATAGGTGACATCCTCGCACGCGCCGTGTTTGAAGAACTCTTCTAAGACGAACTGGTTGTATTCGCTGTGGACGTTGGTGTTGAGTTTGCCGTCTGAGAACGTGCCCGCACCGCCTTCTCCAAACTGCACGTTGGAGTTCGGATTCAGTATTTTGTTGTATAGAAAATCGTTGACAGCGCGTTTCCGGTCTTCTATCTTTCCACCACGCTCGATAACGATGGGCTTGGCATTGCAACGCGCCAAGTAGAGGGCGGCAAACATACCCGAAGGCCCGAATCCGACTACGATGGGACGGTGCGTGCCCTTCCACTCGGGATATTCTATAGCGGCGGGTGCCTCCCATTCGGAAACACCTGCCTGCGACAGCAGTGACTGGTATTTGTCTGGCAATGTCACGGCAACCTGGTAATCATATACCACGTTGTTCTTTTTGCGGGCATCTACCGCCTGACGAAGAATCTTGAAGTCATGGAAGTCCTTCCCGTCAATGTGGAATTGACGGCATACTTGGTTCTTGACGTTGGGATTCGCACTGACGGGAATCCGAATGTTGGAGAGTTTGAGGCGCATAATAATAAGGGTAGAGACGGTGCACTGCAAATGTAGAGACGGTGCACTGCACCGTCTCTACGGAATATGTGTTATCGATTTTCGTACATTTTCTTGTAATATTCAATGTATTCGCCGGAGGTGACGTGGTTGAACCACTCTTCATTGGTCAAGTACCAATCCACGGTTTTTTCAAAACCCTCGTCGAATTTTACGGTAGGTTCCCAGCCCAACTCGTTTTTAATCTTAGTCGGGTCGATGGCGTAACGCAGGTCGTGGCCGGCGCGGTCGGTGACATAGGTGATGAGCTTTAAGGATTCGCCTTCTGGGCGTCCCAATTTGCGGTCCATAATCTCAATCAGCTTTTTGATGAGGTCGATGTTGCGCCACTCGTTGTTACCGCCGATGTTGTAGGTCTCACCAGGTTTTGCTTTATGGAAGATGAGGTCAATGGCGGCGGCGTGGTCTTCCACATAGAGCCAGTCGCGAACATTGATGCCTTGTCCATATACGGGCAGTGGCTTATTGTTCTTGATGTTGTTGATGAACAGCGGGATGAGCTTTTCGGGGAATTGGTTCGGACCGTAGTTGTTGGAGCAGTTGGAGATGACGGTGGGCATTCCGTAGGTGTCGTGATAGGCGCGCACAAAGTGGTCGGCGCTGGCCTTGGCAGCGGAGTATGGGCTGTGCGGATTGTACGGCGTCGTCTCTTTAAAGGAGCCCGTGTCACCCAATGCGCCATATACCTCATCGGTGGAAATCTGGTAGTATTTCTTGCCTTCCCAATTGCCGTTCCAGATGGCGCGGGCGGCGTTCAGCAGGTGCGCGGTGCCCAATACGTTGGTGTGGATGAACTGCATGGGGTTGGTGATGGATCTGTCCACGTGGGATTCGGCTGCCAAGTGGATGACGCCGTCAAATTGGTATTTTTGGAACAGCTCCATAATAAAGTTCTGGTCTTCAATGTCGCCCTTGATAAAATGATAATTGGGCTTGCCGTCGATATCCGTAAGATTCTCGAGATTGCCAGCGTAAGTCAGGCTGTCGAGGTTGTAAATCTCGTATTGCGGATATTTGTTGACAAAGCGTCTGACAACGTGGGAACCGATGAATCCGGCACCGCCGGTGATAAGTATGTTTTTCATATTGATAGTGTTTTTATTTTTTCTTGAAACTTGAAACTTTTTGCGGATGCAGGCGCTGCGTTCCCAACTAATGTTTCATCAGATATTCGTCGATGGCTTTGGCTGCCTTCTTGCCAGCGCCCATCGCGAGGATGACAGTGGCAGCGCCGGTTACGATGTCGCCGCCGGCGAAAATGCCCTGACGGGAGGTGCGCCCTTCCTCATCGGCCACAATGCAGCCGTGGCGGTTGATGTCCAAACCATCGGTGGTAGAGGCAATCAGCGGGTTTGGTGACGTGCCGATGGACATTACGACCATATCCACGTCCAACGTGAATTCAGAGCCTTTGATGGCCACTGGACGGCGTCTGCCGGAAGCGTCAGGCTCGCCCAACTCCATACGGACGCATTCCATACCACGTACCCAGCCCTGCTCGTTGCCGAGGATTCGCACGGGATTGCAGAGCAAGTTGAAGATGACGCCTTCTTCTTTGGCGTGGTGAACTTCTTCCGCACGGGCGGGCAGCTCCTCTTCGGAGCGGCGATAGACGATGTGCACTTCAGCACCCAAACGCACTGCCGTGCGTGCTGCATCCATAGCGACGTTGCCGCCGCCGACAACAGCGACTCTCTTACCCACGAAATTCGGAGTTTCAAAACCCTCTTTGTAGGCAAACAGCAAATTGTTGCGAGTGAGGAATTCGTTGGCGGAAACTACGCCGCAGAGGTTCTCACCTTCTATATTCATAAAGTTCGGGAAGCCCGCGCCCGTGCCCAAATAGACGGCGTCGAAACCTCCGTTTGTCATTAATTCCTCAACTTTGAGCGTGCGCCCGATGACCACGTCGCTTTCAAAATGCACGCCGAGCTTACGTACATTCTCCACTTCGTGTCTGACTACGGTCTCTTTGGGCAGACGGAAGGACGGGATGCCATAGACAAGCACGCCGCCAAATTCGTGCAGCGCCTCGAAAACAGTAACGTCGTAACCTTTCATGCGCAGCTCTTTGGCACAGGTGAGGCTGGACGGGCCGCTGCCGATGACGGCGACTTTGCGTCCGTTGTCAGCGGCTGTTTGGCTGGCAGACCAGTTGTTCTCGCGGGACCAGTCGCCCACGAAACGCTCCAGCTTGCCAATGGCGATAGGTTCGCCTTTCTTGCCTAGCACGCATTTGCCTTCGCATTGGATTTCCTGCGGACACACGCGTCCGCAGACAGCGGGCAGTGCGGAATCCTCGCTGATGATGCGGGCGGCTTCGGCAAAGTTGCCTTCGGCCACTTCGTGGATGAAGGCAGGTAGGTTGGTTTGGACGGGACAACCCGTGACGCATTGCGGCTTTTTGCAGTTGAGGCAGCGCTTGGCTTCTGCGATGGCCTCTTGTGCGTTGTAGCCCAGGCAGACCTCGTCGAAATTATTCTTGCGAACTTCGGCCGGCTGCTCTCTGACAGGAACGCGGCTTTTGCCGTCGTGCGTGAATGTCTTTTCGGCCGCCGTCATACATTCGCACGAATCTTTCTGTTTGCGTTCCTCGATATGGTCGTACATGGCCTGGCGTTTCATACATTCGTCAAAGTCGATGTGTGCGGCGTTGAACTCCGGACCATCCACGCAGGTGAAGCGCGTCTGTCCGTTGACGGTCACGCGGCACGCGCCGCACATTCCGGTGCCATCCACCATCAGGGCGTTCAGACTGACGACGCACGGGATGTCGAGTTCGGCGGCTTTCATCGCCACGAATTTCATCATAATCATCGGGCCGATGGCGGTGATTTCGTCATAGTGTTTGCCTTCTTTTTTGACCAGACGTTCCAACACAGTGTTGACGTTGCCCTTTTCGCCCATCGTGCCGTCGTCGGTAGCAATGTAGAGATTGTCGGTCGCGGACTTCAGTTTGTCAAGATAGAAGAGTAAAGATTGGGTACGTGCGCCCACGATGACGTCGCATTCGAGGCCGTGTGCGTGCATCCATTTCACGAGCGGGTAGATGGGTGCGATGCCCACGCCGCCAGCAATAAAGCAGTAGCGTTGTGCACGCAGGGTCTCCAACGGGCGGTGAATGAAGGCGGAAGGCTGACCTAATGGCCCGACGATGTCGCGGAACGACTCGCCCTCGTTGAGGGTCAGCATTCTTTTGGTAGAATGGCCGATGGTCTTAATCACGAGCGTGATGGTGCCAAGGGTTAAATCCGCATCGCTGATGGTCAACGGAATACGTTCTGCTTTGTCGTCAAGTTTGACGATGACAAACTGGCCGGGAAGGGCAGCTTGGGCAATGTTGGGTGCTTCCACTTCAAGGAGGTAGGTGTCCTGTCCAAGTTCTTCTTTCTTGATAATTTTATACATATAGGCTTTTGAATTGTGAGGCGCAAAAATACATTAAAATTCCTTTGGTAAGGATTGTGAAGGAAGTGTTTTTGAAATTAATGTTATCTTTGCCGCGTTTTTTTGCGATGCTTTGCATAACCCGAGACCGCCTTATACCTTATGGGTGACCAGTATATAGCAAATGATGTGATTAATTTAGTAGAAAAGCAGATGAGATAGGAAGAAGACTATAGAAAAAATATTAACGATATTGATGTAGGCTTGAAGGTCCGTACCTATTTGAGTGAGTACGGAATAAAATCTCGTGGTTGGCAGCGAAAATCCATACAGATAGAAGTAATTGTTATAGAATGTTGCACCGAAAGAATATGGATGTCATTCTTTTAGCGAGAATTTCGCAGTGCGTTGGCTTTAATTTTATTGAAGAGTTGTCTAAGAAAATTTGATTTTTCAGTTGTACGTTTTGTGGTAAAAAATACAACGAAATGTGATAAATGATGCAACGTAAGAGCGTTGTAGATAAATGGTTGTGTAGTATTTTTGCGGCAGAAAATTTTTTTTTATATGAATAAAGAAGAATTGATTGAAATTGGAGAAAAAATTATTTCGTCTTCGTATCAAAAAGACGTTTTTAACATTGGTTCGATAGAGGATGTTGTTGACGACGATGTGGCAAAATTGGCAATAGATTGGTTTGAAGATGTTCGATTGTTTGTGGCAAAGATGGATAACAAAATCATTTATGATCAAGTTATGGAGAATGTACCTATAATAGGCAATAACAATCGTATTTCGAAAGAACGTATAGGTAGAGTAATCAATGTTTTGATAAATATGTAAGTATGGAAAGAAAAATACTCGATCTTAGTGCGTTATTTATGCTAGTATTTTTTTTTGTCGCTTGTGATCATAGCAGTGGAAGTGATGATTCGAACAATGGGTATCCAAGTACAGCCCATGTTATAAAGAATGCTGTCAGGGATATTGATGGAAATGTATATGATGCAGTCGAAATTGGCAACCAGATATGGATGGCCTCTAATCTTAAAACGACTAGGTTCGCTGATGGAACACCAATAGAATTATTTGATTATAATGATTACAATTATGACTATGATTCGAATTTCCCTTTAGAACCTGTACGACATTATCCGAATAATAACGAAATATATGTTGAAAAGTATGGTTATGATTATAATGAATTTGCAGCGTTGGGTCCGAGTCCCCTGATAACTGTAGCTCAGCAACGTGAACATAAAATTCAAGGTGCTTGTCCCAATGGATGGCATATACCTTCTGCTTTAGAATGGAAGGAATTGACCAGTTATGTGGCTTCCAAGTTTAAGTTTATGAAGGCAAGCCGTACTGTTCCAAAAGCTTTGTCTTCCCAGTGGGGATGGGAGTATTCAAGCATAAAAGGCACTCCAGGAAATCATATAGAAACAAATAATTCTACAGGCTTTTCTGCTTTGCCTGACCCTACTTATAATAATGATATGGTCGAATTTTATTCCTGTAGCGATTATAAGTTTATAATCAGTAATACTGGACTTGAACAGGAATATCCTATTAATATATTGAATGATTTTGAAAGAGATGATCTTAGTCGAATTTCTTGGCATGATTTCCATGGATATGTTCGTTGTGTAAAAAACTAAACCCTGTTTTTGAAGATAATAACTAGTATGAGAATATCCCGATAGAAGTATTCCTGTCGGGATTTTTTATGGAATCAATAAAGAAAACATTTCCATAATTGTGTCTTAATATCTTTTTTTCGCTTTTTAATGAGGAGTAATAAAGGAACTACCAGTGAAGCTGCGCACATCATCCTTCCCCACATTGTATGTGCGGCTATAGAAATCTCGTATCTCCGATGCGTAGAATTGAAGAATAATCTCTTGACGTTTTACGGCACCACCACAATGGGTTCGCCCAATGTGGCGGAAATTTTGGCTAATGTGGTGGTTGTGAAACTATGTGAACCTGAAAGCCAACGTGAAATTTCAGCCTCATTTTTATGCATCATCGAAGCAAAATCTTTTTGCTTGATGTTTCTGCTGCGTAGAATATAGTGTATTCTATTGGCAATATCTATGTTGAGGCTGACTTCTTCTTTTATTTCAGCCGGAACATTCTTAAGGCACTCCTCAAAAAGATCATTCTTTTTCATTGCTCTGTATTTTGAAAAATAAGATTTTCCATCAAAGAAACAACTGATTGGAAATCATCAATTTTTATTTTCTTTTCTGCTAATACACTTAATAAATCCTTTTCGATAAGTAAGAATTTAATATTAATGAACTCCGCTTCGGACAGGAAACATATTTGCTAATGGGATAACTAAGGAAAACATATTGCCCCCAAGCACGACCCAAAGTATCTGTGGAGGCTCAACTAAAACTTGGAACTTGAAACCAATTGGCGGACGCGATTCATCGCGTCCCTACAATCACCGTTTGATTTTCCACTCATTGATGTTCCTCTCCGCCGTGCTGTAGTTCACACCGATTTTCATCAATGTCCGTTCGTCGCTTTGGAAACGGTCGGCATAGCCTTTTTCGTCAATTTGGGCGAGGGCATCTTCCGCCGATTTGTTGAACTTGAACTCGAAGATATAGACGTAGTCCTTGGTCTGCACGGTCATGTCCATACGGCCCTTATTGGTGTGTTCCTCAATTTGCACGTGGTAGCCGCACAGCGCGGTGAGGATGAACATCACGCTCTGGAAGTGGCGTTCCTGTTCGGGCTCCAGCTCGTAGGGGCAGGCGCTGAGGAACGACTGCAGGCGCTCCATAAAGCTCTCAATGTCGCCTTCGCGCAACGAGCGCACAAAGCGGCTGATTTCGAAGGCGGAGCCTACGGCATCGACGTTGGTGTAACTCGGAATGAGGAAACGAACAAAGCCCTGCTTGACCTCCTTGTTTGGGAACCCGAGCCGATAGAGACCGAAGTCGCTGTCATAGCCTTTGATGGTCAGGTAGCCGCTCTGATAGATGACGGGCAGCGGGTTGGTGGAGGCGATATCCACGCTGTTGAGCACATCACTGACGACTTCCTCTTTCTCAATACGGGCGAGGTTGTAATGATGTATTTTGAGCAGTTCCATCAGGTAGGTCGGTGTGCCTGTCTCGAACCAGTAGTAGTCGATAGCCCGACTTGCAAAGGCATTGAGCAGACTGAAAGGATTGTAGATGCCGGGCAGGTTTTCTTTGCAGAAATGGTAGCCGTCATAATTTTCGCGAAGTGCGGCGTAGGCCTCATCGATGGTCATATTCTGGGCTTCTGCAAGTTCCGAGATCTCCACCTCGAAATTCGTGCGAAGTTCCTCTTCGGTGATGCCACAAATGTCGTGATATTGGGCAAGCATAGAGATGTCCCGCAGGTTGTTCAAATCGCTGAACACGCTGACCTTGCCGCCACCGGTTAGGAAGGCGAAGCGGATGCAGCCGTCCATAGATTTGAGTGCACCGTAGAAGCCCTTGAGCGTGGCGCGGTAGGCATCCTGCAGCTCCGTGTTGCCGATGGTCTGTAGCAGCGGTTTGTCGTACTCATCAACCAAAATCACCACCTGGCGGCCGGTCTTCTCGTAGGCCCGACGGATGATGCCCTCAAATCTTGTCGGCAAAGATTTTTCATATTCGCAACTTCCATATTGTGATTCCCATGAACTGAGCGTTGTGCTCAATTTGTCCAAAAGGGCTGTTGGAGTATTGTACGTTTCCGTGTTCAAGTCCAAGTGCAGAATGGGATATTCGGTCCAATCGCTTTCTAATTTTGAAATGGCGAGACCGTCAAACAATTCGCGCTTGCTCTGAAAATAAGCTTCTATTGTACTGAGTAGCAAGCTCTTCCCGAAACGACGAGGACGCGATAGAAAGTAGTATTTGCCTTCTGTCACCAGTTTATATACAAGGGCTGTCTTATCCACATATTTGAACCCTTTGTTTCTCAGGTCCTCAAAATTCTGTATGCCGATTGGTAGTTTCTGTCCCATAGTTTTATGTCGTTTGAATCCAGACTGCGAAAATACAAAAAAGTGATTACTCCGGCATCCTCAAATTACAAATTCTCAATCAATTGCTGCACTTCTGAGATCTGTTCCTCTTTCATAGAAGATTTGATGGAGATGATGGGTTCGATCAATTTGTTGTTTTTCATTTCGCCTAAAATCTTTTGGATTTCCTTGGCGGCCTGCGGTGCCCACGTGCCGTTTTCAATGACGGCAAAGGTGCGGTTTTGCAAGTTGTGTGCCTTCAAATCCAACAGGAAGTTTTCCATTGGCGGATACAGTCCTCCGTTGTAAGTTGGTGCCACTAAAATTATGTGGCTGCAGCGGAACGCGTCAGATACCATATAAGAGACGTGTGTGCCGGAAACATCGTACATGCGGATGTCCTTGTGACCCTTCTCTGCCAGCTGGTTGGCTACGTATGTGGCGGCGGATTCGGTGTGGCCGTAAAGAGAACCATAGACAATCATAATGGATTCGCTTTCGGACTCGTATCTGCTCCACTTGTCGTATTTGTCGATGAAGTAGCCGATGTTCTCGCGCCAGATGGGACCGTGCAGCGGACAAATCATCGCGATGTCCAACGTGGCGGCCTTCTTCAGCGTGTTCTGTACTTGCGGTCCGTATTTGCCTACAATATTAGTATAATAGCGGCGGGCGTCTTTCAGCCAGTCGCGGTCGAAGTTGACCTCGTCAGCGTACAGGTTGCCGCACAATGCGCCGAATGTGCCGAACGCGTCGGCGGAGAACAAAATCTTGTATTCGGATTCGTAGGAGACAAGAACTTCCGGCCAATGAACCATCGGAGCGGCCACAAATGTGAAGGTGTGGCGGCCCGTGCAGAGCGTGTCACCCTCTTTTACAATCTGCAGTTGGTTCGTGATGTTGAGGTTGAAGAACTGTTGGATGAACTTGGCAGCCTGCGCGCTGCAAACAACAGTCACGTTCGGATGGCGCACGATAACCTCTTCTACCAATGCCAAGTGGTCGGGCTCCACGTGGTGGATGACCATATAGTCGAGCGCACGGCCGTTGAGTGCGCATTGGAGATTCTCCAGGAATTGGGCGGCAATAGAGTTGTCGGCTGTGTCCAAAAGCACGGTTTTGTCGTCCAACAAGACGTATGAATTATAAGAGACGCCTCTTGGAATCGGCATCATATTTTCAAAAAGAGCCAATCTTCTGTCAGAGGCCCCGATGTAAAACAAATCTTCTTTGAGTTTTCTTGACGTATTCATATTTAGTGAACTGTGATTAGTGAACGGTGAACTGGAGAGAGAAATTAAAAAACGAAGTCGGTAATGTTAAACCTGAAACTTGTCTCGACGCAGCAAGCGAGAGCAAAGACACAACTTGTTTGGGTTTGCCGAGCTGCAAGGAGAGTATGAGCGGAGCGAGTAAACTTGAAACCTACTTGGAAAGTTCCTGGTTCTCCTTCTTCAGCACTACGACTTCGAAGATGGAGTAGAGGAAGTAGATGACGAGGAAGGCGATGGCGAAGCGCAGGGAGTCGTTCTTATTCAGCAACAGATAGAGTACGAGGAAGATGAGGCAGGAAAAAATCTTGATGATGCGTGACAGCATATAGCTGGACACGAATTTCCGGCCGTCGGTTCCGGTGGTGTTGCGAAGTACGATATAGATGGTTGTCAGTGTGATGACAAAGAAGAACAGCACGATGAAAGGTAGTGCTGGTGATGCGTACGCCGGGCACAACCATTGGAAAATCACTGTCAGTGCGGCAATGATGGCAGAGAAGACAATGATTCGAAATGAGAACTTTTTAATGGGTATCTTCTGACTCATTTTTCTTCTTGTTTTTGGGATGGAGAAGTGTCTTAATCATAATGTAGAGGGCGATGGCGACGGAACCCAATGATAAAATCAGGGTGAACAGGGGAGAACTGTGAAGATGTTGGTCTAATTTTACTCCGCCAAAGACACCTGCGGCAATAATGACACCCATTTCTATTCCCATATTGGAATAGTAGGCGTAGTTGTTGAGCGCGTCTAATTTCCTCCGATTATTTTGGGACATAGAGTTATCCTATTTCTGTTCGGATTGTTGAGGGGTAGAGGATGCGGTCCTCTGGTTGTGCATCTTGCAGTTGCCTGAAAATTCGGCACCCGGTTCAATGGCGATTTTACCCGTGTTGATATTGCCGATGACGTTGGCAGTTTCCTTTAAGAAAACAAGCTCGCTGACGTTCAAGATTTCTGCACAAATGGTGCCTTCGATATCAATGTTGGCGCAAGTGACGTTGCCTTCCACTTTGCCGCTGCGGCCGATGATGATTTTGGCTTTGGACGTGACGTTGCCTTTCACCACGCCGTCAATGCGGCAGTCTCCATTCGTAAGAATATTGCCTTCTAATTGTGTGCCTTGCGCAATGATGTTGATGGCGTTGATCTCTCTGTTGTCGGATTCTTTCATAATTATGTGGTTTGATTATTAATCAGTTTATTTGTTATTAAGATAATTTTCTTGGAAGAATGCATCGTAATACTGACGTCCGTCCTGATTGTTGTAATAGGTGGTGTAGTTCGTGGCGGATATGACGTAGGTCGTGATGTTCTGATTGGCGATGTCGGGTATGAATGTCTCGTTCTTCACGAGGATGTTGTAATATTCGAGGGCGGCATCGGCGTTGTTGAATTTGGCCACGGTGACCATCTGCTGCGTGTTGTTCACGTAGAAACTGTTGACATTGAAACGCTGCAAACTGAAGTAGGTCTTGTTGAAAACAGCGAGGTTTTGTTTGACAGTCTGGACTGGCAGGTTGGCAGATGTGACGAGGAGGATGACATAGTGCATTTCATCTGGTTTATAGGTGAAAGGATTGCCTTTTTTGGCAGCAGGAGTCTGTGTCTGTTTGCCATCAGCGGCCTCGCTTGAGTTGGAAGTGTTGTCGGCAACCACTTCTTCTGTTTTAAAGTTGGAAAGGTATATTTTGGCCAATTCGGCGATGTCCGTGTTCGGGAAATCTGCCACAATCCTCTTGAGCCCGTTAATAAGGGTGTCCTCATTGTAAAGCTGTCCTTGAGAAACAGCGCGCAGGTAGTTGTATTTGGATTTCAAGACGTTGTCGGAGCATTGCGGAATAGCGGCATCTGCAGCTTGTACGACGGCGCGCCATTGTTTGTTGTTGAAATTCTCATACACCTTCTCATATTGGATTTCCAAGTCTTTCTGCTTGGCGGCGAGTTTTTCGTAGTATTGCGGGTCTTTTATCAATTTCGCATAGTCGGTGTCGGGATATTTGGCCAAAAGTAAATCTTTGAATTGGTTGGATTTAGCCGCATCTCTATCTTTGTACAGAACGTAAAGCAAGTAAGTGCTTGGAATGGTGTATTCGCTTTCCGGAAAGCGTGAGATTAAAGACTCGAAAGAGGCGCACGCGCGCGGATAGTCGCTCAGCAGGTCGCGGTAGATGTAGCCGGTCTCATAGAGGTCGTAGGCGATGATGGCATTGGAGGAATCAATGGCGCCCGGAGTCAAAGGCAGATCCTGAAGATAGTAGGCCTCTTTTTTCGGGTCAGTTTCACGTTTCGGAATAGGATTGCCGTCTTCGTCGTATTCTACAGAATCCTGTGCCGCGTTGGGATCGTTCATTGCCGCCAAGTCATCGAAGGAGATTTGCGTCTTGTTGCTGATGAACCAGTTGTCTTCTAGTTTGCGGTTGCCCCAACGTCTGTAGAAGTCCTGTTGGCCGGCGGTCACCAAAGACTGGTTGTAGAAGTACCATTTGCCGTTGGATGTGTTGGCGTTGATGTTGGTGTAGGAAGATGCGTTTTGGAGGGCCAGCATACGTTCTGCCTCTTCGGCGGCAGCCTTACGTTCGGCTTCGGTGTAGTCGGCAATCATCTTGCGGACCCACGCCATACGTTTGCCTTCCGGCATTTTGGCGATACGTTGCAAACTGTCCTGCAAATCGATTTCGTCCAATTTGTCCACCAGGTCTTTGAGGACTTTGGACTTTTGGATGATTTGGTCGTAGTTCGGATAATTTTTAGGAATGCTTAACGCAGCCGTATCATAATAGGCTTGCGCCTGACGATATTCGTTTTCTTCGAAGAAGATGTCTGCCAACTTCAAGCTGGAGAAGGTGCGTTGGTAGTTGTTGTTGGTGTAGGCGGCGACGGATTTGGCCAAATAGCTTTTCTGCAGGGTGTCGTCTTCGTCAATGCGGGCGATTTCGGAGCAGGCATAGTAGATTTGGTCTTTGAAATCTTCGTTTTTGGCTTCCTCCAGCATCTTCTTGAACTGCTTCATAATGGCATTCTTGGAGGAAGGAGTGCCGTCGTAGTTGGTGGCCAAATGCATTTGGGCGCAGAAGACCATTTCGTAGTTGGAAGATTTTTTGATGACTTTCTGGAAATTTTTGAGGGCGTCGGTTTGCTGCCCCATATTCTCGTAAAGCTCGCCCAAGATGAGGTTCAAACGAGCTTTGAATTCACGTTTCGGGTGGGCGTCGATGGAGTTGTTGAGGTAGTCGATGGCTTCCTGCACATCGCCGTCTGGAGCCGTGAGGTGGTATTCGGCTTTGGCCGCGTTGAAAAGGACGTTGAATTTCTTGTTCTTCTTGTTAGTGGCCAGATAGTGGAGGTTCTCCAACTGCTCGTCGGCGGAGGCGAAATACTCCTGACGCATAGCGGTGCGGGCCAGCATAATGGCGGCTTCGTTGTACGTGTTCGAATTCGGATAGTTGTGCGTGATGTACGTGAATACACGTTGCGCCTGGGCGTAATCCTGCTTGTGGAAATAGGATTTGCCCATAATCAGATAGGCATCGTCAATGGTCTTCACGTACTCTTTGCCGTGAATAAGCATTGAATGCTTGTAGATGGCCTTTGATGATTTCTCAATCGTCCGGTCCAAATAGGGGAGGGCGGAGCCCAAATCCGATTTGGCGGGGTAGTTGTAAACTGGCAGCGTGGCCGTGTAGTTGTCCTTGGAAAGCTTGTCCAGTTCCGTCTCTGCCTGTTTCATGGCCTGTTGGCCGTTCCAGAGAACATTGTAGCGGCAGGTTACGTTGTGGTAGGCTCTGTTGGGGAAGGTGTTTTTAGAGGTAGAACATCCCGTTATCCCAACTAAAATAGGAAGGATAATGCCTAAGAAAGCTATTGCGCGTATGTGTCGTGACTTTTTCAATTTCAATAAGTTGTTTTTCTAAAATGAGAAGTGTGTAACGGAGAAAAAGACTTTTTATTTTCCTTGTTGCGCAAAATATTCTTCAATAAGGTGTTGGACGTATTTTCCGAAGACGTCGAATTCGATGTTGACAACAGTGCCCGGTTTGAAGTTGTGGAAGTTCGTGACTTTGTAGGTGTAGGGGATGATGGCCACGGAAAACTTGCCTTTTTCAGAATCGACAACGGTGAGGCTCACACCATTGACGGAAATGGAACCTTTGGGAACAGTGAAGTTGTTCTTGTCGGGGTCGTAGGTGAAATAGAAACGCCAGCTGCCGTCTTCATCCACCACCTTTTCACAAGTGGCTGTTTGATCTACGTGACCCTGCACGATGTGACCGTCAAAGCGACCGTCCATCTTCATACTGCGTTCCAAGTTCACTTCATCGCCCACTTTCCAACTGCCAAGGTTCGTTTTCAACATCGTCTCCTCCATAGCGGTGACGACGTATTGCTTTTTCTCCTTGTCCAATTTCACTACGGTGAGGCAACAACCGTCGTGCGCCATACTTTGGTCGATGGCTAATTCCTCAGCGAAATCTACTTCTAATGTGAAATTATAATTAGTTCTATCTTTCTCAATATTAACGATTTTTCCTGTTTTTTCTATGATACCTGTAAACATATTATACCTTATTTTAAAAAGCGCGCAAATATCAGCAAAATCCTAATACGAACGGCAATCATACGAAGAAAAATTATAAGGGATGTAAGATGAATGGTTAATTTTTACTTTTGCAGCCCCAAAAGAAGATGCTATGCAACAAAGAGAAAACACCTATTGCGAAAAGACTTCCATCGCGTCCTATATGGTTGACGGACAGCTGAAAGTGACCCCGACGTTTTTGTTTAACCTGATGCAGGAAGTGGCGGTGAATCACGTCGCCAAAGTGGGAATCGGATGGGATTTCCTGCACGAAAGGAACCAGTTTTGGGCATTGTCGCGAATGGATGTCGAAATCCGTCGCCGGCCCAGCTGGCACGAGCAAATAGAGATTTCCACGTGGGGGAAGAAACACTCCCAACTAATCCAGCCTCGCGACCACCAAATTGAAACACTCGATGGGGAGATTCTGGTGCGGGCCACTTCCAATTGGGTGATTTTGGATTTGGAGGGGAAACCGGCCTTTTTGGAGCAGTATGAGCCGCTTCTCCAAAACCAGCTTGATTTGCACGCCATTGAGAAACCCGCATCCCGCCTGCGCCAAGCTGTTGACGATGTGGAAGCCACCTTCTATCCTGTGGTATATTCCAACATCGATATGAACCGCCACGCCAACAACTCCGCGTATGTGACCTGGGTGATGGACAGCTTTGACAACGCCTTCCATCGTACGCACGAGCTGACATTCTTGTCTATCAACTATTTGCAGCAGACCCACGCAGACGACAGATACGCCGTGCGCAAAAAGGAAATCGCACCCAATGATTTTATCTGCTCCATCTATTCGGAACGGGACAATATTGAAGTTTGCCGCGTCAGAACGGTTTGGGCCTAAGGACGCCAGGATGCCACGCAGCGGAATCCGTAGCGCGTCTCAGTTCCCTTGGTGGGAAGGTCGAAATAGGGGAATTTCAAACTGTCAGTATTCTCATATTTTTCCACGGAGAATGCGCTTTCGGGGGTTTGATGCTCATCGTATTCCATACGTTTCATTAGCACCAGCATATTTTCTGCCACGCGGTCGGTGCGCCAGCGGCAGTAGGCGCGCGCCTGCGCAGAGTCAATGCCGCACATTGGAAAACGGACATAGACAGGGCGGCGAATATTCTCTGAAATAGGAGAAGGGTACTGCCGGGCAATGATATCGGTATCTGGCAATGATGCCCGATATTCTTCGGAATCTTTTCCGTAAATTTGTTCCAACCAAAATTGATATTCCATCCAATCCAGAATAGAAATCTCCCACTTGTCTATCCAACAATTAGGCGACAATTGGAACATATCGTTCAGCACTCGGCATTTCCGCTGATAATTGCGCTCGTTTAGTCGCTGCGCGGATAGTGATACCGTTAAAATCAGGCAGAACAGTAAAATAGGAATTCGTTTCTTCATAAGTTGATGTTTTAATGATAAACGAACATAATGGGGGAAATCTTGGGTGAGGAAGTAGGCCTGATGAATATTTTTATTGATTTTGTTTCAGCAAATTTTCAATTTCTTCTTCGGAACCGATGTTCCCTTCAAAGCGCTTGACTTCTGAGGTGCCGTTTAGAAGAATGACGGTGGGCATACTGTGGATATTATATTGCTTGGCCGTTTTAGGACATTGGTCGATATCTATTTTGTAGAAATTGTATTGATGTCCGAGGCGTTTGGCCAAATTTTCCATTTTGGGAGCCAGTAAACGGCAGGGACCGCACCACGTCGCACCGAAATCCAAAACCGATAGGCCTTCACCGACTTTTTTGCCGAAGTCTGCATCGTTGGCTATTTCTTCAAGATGCTTCAACTTGACGGGTTTATTCATAAGTCGTTGACATTTGAGACTGTCTCCTTTCCGAAAGACAATTTCTCCATTCTCGTTCATATTGGAGATGATGGCCTCTTTCTCGTCTGGCAGTGCAAAAATCCGATCGTTTATTTCCCCTTCAAAAATCGCCTTTAACTCCTTGGTGATTTTCACATTTTTTCCCATTCATCTTGACATCGGTTTCCGATTTCACGACCAAGCCCAAAGGAACGTCGGAGTCGATGCCGAAGTTATAAGGAATATGAACGGAAGTGTCTATTCAAACGGTACTTACTCCGTCCATCATCTCGTTGTCGGTATTCGTTGTTATTTGGATGCAGCGATGGCCCAATATGCTGACAAGCGTGTCACTCACTTGTATTTCAGAAGCGCTGGATTCTTTGGATTCATCGAGCAGGCTGTCGTCAAGGTCCAGTTTGGTGGTGTCGTTTGAGTACATCGGTACGGTTACCACCATTGGAGTCCCCATTAGTTCTTGAATAGTAGTGAGTTCCTTCTTGTCGTCACGATAAATGATTTTCATTTTCATAGCCGGCATTTCGGATACGGAATGGCGCCCTTTGTAGTATTCAATCACCTCTGATTTGGATGCGAATCCGATGTTCATTTTTTGTGTATAGACAATCTTGCCTTCAAAATAATTTTGAGCAAAGCTTGACAAGGTGATGCTGAAAATCGTGAATAATAGTAATAATCGTTTCATAATAGGTGGATTTTGGAATGGGGATTTTAATGCTGCATAGCTTTAACCGGCGGCAAATGTAAAAAAAAATAGAGTTGCGGCTGTTCGGACAACGTAGTCCCAGCCTCTGTAGGGACGTGATTCATCGTGTCCGCCGTGTCCGCCGTGGTGGTCGCTGACGCTCCGTTTCACAAATTATCCTAATTCTATAATGAAATTTGTCTTAATGTGTCTTAATTAGGGAAATTTGTGAAGACGCGCCGAAGGCGGAATTCGTGGGGAAAGGCAATTTGTGGGAAGCACGCCGAAGGCGCATCTATTTCTCTTCCATTTTCTTTTTCAATACCTCTAACTCTTTTTTCAAGGCAGCCACTTCGTCGTCGTGTTCTCGTTTTACGGAGTGCTTGAATTTCACCATCGCGAGATTGAGTTCAAAAGAAGTCTCCTCCGATTGTTTGGGGAGTGTGCTGTCCAATATTTCAGACACCAACTGTCCGCTACGTTTCAGTAGGGTCTTCTGTTGTGGTCCGTCTTCTTCCGCTTGCGGAATCTCCACCACCACACGAGCCAGTTCGCGAAGTTTGGCATACGCCTCCACAATGGCTCTGGTGGTTTGCACGGCCTGAGGACTTTTCAAAATGGTGGCCAGCATATACAAGCCTTTTCCCGTGAATGCTTTTAATGTAGCAGATGAATGTTTTTGTGAATTGAACCGGTCAAAATTTTTGACCAGTTCTTTTTTTTCCTCCTTCCCTAATAAAAAGATGTATCCATCAGGGAACTTTTCAGGGTTGTTCTTGACTGCCTGATTAATTTCTTTTGTTTGCACACCGTACAATTCGGCGACATCACAATCGAGAATAACCTGTTGGTTCCGAAGTGTGATGATTTTTGATTCTACGTTTTCTAATTCTTCCATAGTGTTTCGTTTTAAATTTCTGCCGCCAAAGATACTACAAT
>JAZRYT010000188.1:0-12063 GCA_045600905.1 Bacteroidales bacterium | reverse complement strand
TTTTCTATTTTCATTGAAATGCGTTTAAAAAAAACATTGCAAAAATACCATATTATCACAAAATTCCAATATGCTTATGCTGATTTTCTCACAAAATTCTACATTTCCTAAACGACAACAATTTGTTGCGGTAGTATTCGTACTGCCGCTTGCAGCAGTCCAACTCCGCTTCCAGTGTAGTGAATATGTCCAATATTCGCACAAAAAAATTGCCGGACGAACCGACAAACAAAAAAGGAGTTACTTCGCTGTAACTCCTTTTTTTTCAAGTGGTCCCTCAAGGGCTCGAACCTTGGACCCTCTGATTATGAGTCAGATGCTCTAACCAACTGAGCTAAGGGACCCGACAGACGTGCTGCCTTTTTTGAGGCGGCAAAAATACACTTTTTTTCGTATTAGCCGCTATATTAAATATGGGTTATTTCTTTTTCTTCACATTTTTGATGGCTTCGTTGCCAAACGAGTAACTGACTCCTACCAGAGCATTGATGCCGAAGTTGTTGAAATTGAAGTAGGTGGAAGCATATTGGCATCCGATGTTGTTGATGGACGCGAATGCCGTCAGCTGCTTGGTGATGAGGTACTCGAAGCCAATGCCGAAGTTCAGGATGGGTTTCATCAGCTTTTCGCCATTGGCGTTTTTGCGAAGGTCGTTCACAACCTGGTAGGATTCAATGTAAGTGTTTCCGTTTTCATCAACAGCCGTTTTCGGAGTGATTGCCCATCTGTCAAATCCAACGTTTGCGTTGATGTCGAAGATGAACTTCTCATTGAGGATGTATTTGCCTTCAAACCCGATTTCCCAAGCCGGCTTGTACCAGGGATGCTCCATGTCTTTGAAATAGTAACCCCAATAGTTGGCGTTTAAGTTCAAATATAGGTGGTTGATGGCTTCCCAACTCAGATTGGCGCAGACGTTCAGAGTGCTGCCTTTGGGGGCATATACAATGTCAAATTGGTTCTTCAGCAGACAGTTGGTGTCGAGGAAGAAGAACGGCATATCTTTGACGTAAGAGTATCTGGCGGAAATGTGGTAGTTGAACTTCTTGAAGAGGTTGCCTTTGATACCGCCATATATGCTGATTTGCGAGTTGGTGAATTTCAAGCTGTCCAATTGTGGTTTGACGTAGGGATTCTCGTAAAGGAGGTCTTTCAGAGAATTGTATTTCGAATATCCATCTACACCGGCGTAGATGCTGAGCAGACCGCGAACGAGGCCTAACTGAATTTCAGCAATAGGATATACGGGGCATTTGGCTTCGCCTTTGGCCATAATGACGGGAACGCCGACACCAAGGAGGATATGGTACTCTTTTACGGTGAAATTCATCGTAGGACGGAATTCCAACTTGAAGCTGTTGTCAAGACGGGGAACGAGTTTGGTATGGTTGGCGCCCGTCCAGATGGAGTCGCTCCAATGGTTGTGGTAGAAGTCGAAATCGACGTCCAGTTGGTAGTGCTGGTATCCGGAAATCTTGAGGAAACGTTCGTCGTAAGCCATCAGTGCGTGAACGCCGGCCGTGTGTTCCATATCTTTCCAGTAGGTGTGGATGAAGTCGTAATTCAAACGTACGTCCTCTTTGAACTTCCTGTCTTCAGTTGTATAGTTGGAACGGATGCCCACTTCGGCTTTCACGTGGTTGAAGTTGTTCTTGATGCTGTCGCGATAGTCTTTGCCGTAATAGGCAGAGTCGATGCCCCATTCTTTGCTGTAGCCGAAGAGGTTGGCAAGCTCGTGGTTGTAGCCGACGGAGGAGTAGAGCGTGTGATTTTTGAAATAGCGGTTGAGGAAAAGGTGCACGCGGGTGTCGCTGGTAGGTGCGTAAGCGTACATCTTTTGGATTTTTCCGATAGGCTCAGCCCAGGAGGAGAAATGGTGGAAGTTCAGGCCGTAGGAGTATTTCGAGTTCTGGCAGTTGTGCATCGAGAGTTCGGCCAGCGGCGTGATAGGGTAGCCAAAGCCGAGCTTGATGTAGTTGCGGTAGAGAACGTCTTGAATTTCCGGATTCAGTTTGCTTACCTTGATTTCAGCCGGATTGAAGCTTAAATCAGGCTTTTGTGGGCTGATTTCGTAGGAGTAGGTGACTTTTTCCTGCAGGGTGTCTATGATGACGGCTTGGTCATTGATTTTGGTGGAGCTTGTCAGCTTGGGTACATATTTAACTAATAGGTGCGCGGAATCCACAACCTGAGCACGTAAGGTCAGAGAAAGGAGGATTGTGCTAGCCAAAAGAACTGTTCTTTTCATATTGTTGTCTTTCATAATGATAAAGTGCTTAGGTTATTTGTCTTGAGATTCGAGAGCTTCAATTTCGGCAATTTTGTCTTGAGCCATTTTCACGAGGTCGTCGCCATCGTAGTTGTCGACAATACTTTGGTAGGTGTGGCGTGCTTGGAAGTAGTTCTTCTTTTCCTTGTAGAGGTCGCCGTACAGAATGAAGGTGCGGGCGTACCAGTATTCGGAAGAGTAGTCGCTGCTGAGGATGTTTTTGATTTTCGTTTCGCAGCCGTCCAGGTCTTTGTCAAAGTTGAGGGCGATATCTGCCAGGTGGAAGGCGGCTTCGGCGCAAAGGTCGTTGGTGCCTTTCTTGGCCAATTGGCTGTAGCACGTTTTGGCTTGTGCGATATCCTTGAGCGCGAGTGCGGAGTTGCCGGCGATGAGCAGTGACTCGTTCAGCAGGTCGGCATCCGATTGGTTGGAGTTGATGATGTTGTTGGCGCTGTTGAGCGCTTTCTGATAGTCTTTCAGGAAGTAAGCACTGTGCATAGCGCCGTTGTTGGCGTAGATGACTTCATCCTCATCCGTGGTGCTCTCAAGCAATTTGTTGAAATAGTTGAGTGCTTTGGAATATTGTTTGTCGTTGTAGAGGATGGAAGCGGCCTTGTGGAGGGCGGTGACGTTGTATTCGGTCTTGTAGTTCTTGATGATGACCTCGTAGTCGGCGAGTGCCTGTGTGTAATCTCTTTGGCCGTATAGACATTCAGCACGGTAGAAATGCGCTTTGGCCACGAATGAGCCGTTGGGGAACTGCTTGAGGTAGTCGGCGCAGGCGCGCATAGAACCCTCGCAGTCATTACGGTTGTATTTGGTCTCGGCCGCTTTAAAGGCGATGGAGTCTTGGCGGTCGGCGGAAATGTTCATATTCTTGTTGCGAATGTATTCGAAGAACTCGCTGGTGTTGCCTTCTTCCGTGTAGATGCTTTCCAAGTTGGCGAGAGCGTCTTTGGCCTCTTGAGAGCCAGGGTACGTTTCAACCACATATTTGTATGTGGCAATGGCCATCGAGGAGTTGTCGCTGTTCATATAGGCCTGGGCCAAGCGGGTGTGTGCCTGGCGGATGTACTGGCTCTTGGGATGCTTTTGAATGAAGCTCTTATAGGCTGCGATAGCCTGGTCGTATTTGTTCTGGGTATGATACGTGACGGCGAGGTCGTATTCGGCATCATCCAAATAGGAGGATTTCGGATATTGTGTGGTAAGTCTTTCCAACGCGTCGGTTTTCTTGCTGTTGTTCTTTTGGTAACCGTAGCATTTGGCCAATTGATAAACGGCGTAGTCGGCGTTGAATTCGTTGAGACGCTCGCACTGGTCGTAGTATTTGATGGCGTTTTTCAAATCCTGCTGCATAAAGTAGCAGTCGGCCAGACGGGCGGTGGCATCAGCCTGTTTGTTCATTTCGTCCAGGCTGTTGTATTTGGAAAGGTAGCTGTTGAAGAAATTAGTGGCATCCTTGTATCTTTTGATTTTCAAGGCGGCATAGCCCAACGTGTAATTGGAGTTCACAAAGTTCTCGTTGAAAGTTGCGTTGGCGCTTTTCTGATAGTTTTGGAGGGTATAGTAGGCTTCTTTGTATTTCTCACTGCGATATTGGGCTTCGCCTTTCCAGTAGAGGGCGTTGAGGTTGATGTCTTTGTCAATAGGCGCGCTCAAGGCCTTTTCCAAAGATTTGAGCGCGTCGGCATAACTGCGGTTGTTGATTTGCTCCAACGCTCTGAAATAGGAACAACGCTGGTAGGCTTTCAGGATGGCCGGCGTTTTGCTGCTCAACTTCTCAATGGAGTTGATGGCTGCCTGATAGTTCTTGGTTGACAGGTAGAGCTTGGATAGATAGGCGGATACCTCTTCACTGCGGGAGGAGTGTGGGTATCGGTTGCTGTATTCCTGAAGGGCTTCGATGCCGTTGTTAAAGGGACTGGTAGAGGTTTGGCATTGGAGTTTGGCATAGTTGTAGAGGGCGTCTTCCTGAATGTCGGCATTGAAATCATATTTGGCAGCTTCCTTAAAGCTTTGGATGGCCAAATTCTCCTGATGTCCTCTGCGGTAGCAGTCGCCGATAAGGTAGTAGCTGTTCTGTGTCATCGCGTCCGGCTCGCGGTCATTGATGGTTTTGGACAGGCAGTTGACGGCCTTGTCGAAATCCTGTGTCCGATAATAGGTGAAACCGGCGGCGAAATTGTCGTTGCGGTCGAGGGCTATCTTTTCGGAATTCAGCAGTTTGTCGAAATTGTTGGCAGCCTCGTCGTATTGGTTGAGGTAATATTGTGAGATGGAAATGCAGCGGAGTACCTGCAGCTGGGTGGGGTCACTGTAGGATGTGATTTCCGGCGCGACCTCCAGAACTTTCTCGTATTCTCCCTGCTTGAAATAGATTTGGGTGAGGTATCCTGGAACTTCTTCTTTATATTCTGGTTCGTCTTTGATGAGGAGGAAATCCTGCAGGGCGGATTCGTATTGTCCATCCTGATAAGCCATATAGGCCAGATAGTAGATGGAACGTTGCTGATAGGGACCTGACTGTTCGCGGGCATCTTTCAAGAGAGCCTTCGCGTGGTCGAAGTCGTTAATCATAAAGTAGGAGTAACCCTTCTTGAACTGGAATTCGGCGATGTTCTCCGGCTGGATTTCGTTTTCGTAGATTTGGTCATATTGGGAGATGACCTTTTTCCACTGTTTGCGGCTGAAATAGTAGCGGCCCAAGTAGAAACGCGCTTCCGGCACGTAGGAGTGGACGGGGTAGCGGTCGATGAATCCTTGAAGCAGGTAGGCCGCGTCCTGGTTGTCCAGCTTCTCGGCACACACGCCCATATAGAAGTAGGAATTGGTCTTCAAATCCTGCTGCATATCGGTGGTGTTCTCATAGACGTATTTGAAGTACTGTTGGGCCGAACCGAACTTCTGGTTGGAGAAAAGGTCCATAGCGGTCTTGAATTCGTACTGCGGAGATTTGAAGTTTTCAGTACGCTGTGCCTGCCCGATGGTTAGAAAGCCTGTAAAGAAAAGAATTGTTAATAGACTGGTCTTCAATATTTTCATATAATTCTCTATTTTTTTTAGCGGTTTCATTAAACGGCCAAAAATAGAAAATTATTATGGCTTAATCCCTTTTTTACCAGATATTTGTAAACAGGGAAGTTTTGATAATGTGATAATGCGATAATGTGATAATGTGATAATGCGATAATGTGATAATAAGGTGAAACTTGAAACCTGAAACTTGAAACCTGTTTCGCTTGCAAGGAGAATATGAACGAAGTGAATAACCTTGAAACTGTTACCTGTTCTTAGACACGAAGAAATCGTTCATCACCACGCGGAGTAGTACGCCGTAGTTGAAGGTGAATTGGTTGCCTTGGTCGAAGCCTTCAACGGGACTGTTCATCATCTGGTAAATGCCTGTTCGACCCATATAGCAGTAGAAGGTGGGGTCCAGGGAGATGAAGTGGTTGACGGCGATTTTAAGCCCTGCGGCACCGGAAAATCCGATTCCCGGACCACCGAAAATGAAATCGTAGGTTTGCGCGCCCGGGTAGAAACCCTGGTTGTCGTAGATGTTAAGCAGGGAGCGTTCGTTGCCCACGGGGTGACCGTCCTGATCCAACAACATCGCCTCAAAGGACTTGACTTTGGCATAGTTGAACTGGACACCCAGCTCGATGAAGGGTTTTACAATGGGACTGACTCTGCTGAAAAGATAGGATATGGAAAGGTCGAACATAGAACGGTCTTCTTTGCCCACCATACTCATCACGGGCAGTCTGCGCATATTGCCATAGTCGTTGGTGGCTTTTAATAGGCATTGGCTGTTGGTGGTCAGGCGGCTGAAAGAGTAGGATAGGGCAATGCCCCAGCCGTCGCGGATTTTGTACCGCGCACCTAATGAGATCAGAGTGTTGATTTTATAATGTGTGTCCCAATTAAAATCGCCACCTGGATCGACGCTGGGATGGATGTCGTCTTCAATACTGATGTATTGGTAGTGCTCATTGATAAGCTCCATCATTTCGCGATTCCAATATTCGTTCCTGAAGAGGAAATGAAGGTTGTTTTCATTGAGGTTGCTGCCGTTGTAGTAGTTGGCGTTGAATTTGTTGCCGACGAACATACCGGCCCCGATATAGAAGTCAAAACCTTTGTCGAACCACGTGGTGTCGGAAAAATGTACAGGCACCTCTTCTTCCTCGTATTGTGCTTTGCTGATAAAAGGAACAAACAAAAGGATTAACAGACAGCAGATGGTGATTTTCTTGTCCATACTTTTACTAAAATAAGTAGGGAGGGAAAATGCCTCCCTACTTGGAATTATGATTTATTGGATATGAGTTGTCATAGGGGTCTCATGAAACTTGAAACCTGAAACTTGAAACTACAAATGCACGCACTCTTTGTAAGCATCGGCGGCAGCTTCCATAATAGCTTCAGACATAGTCGGATGCGGGAACACGGAGCTGATAACATCGTGGCCGGTCATTTTGTTTTTGCGTGCCATTACGGCGCCGGCAATCATTTCCGTCACATTGTCGCCGATGAGGTGGCAGCCGAGCCATTCGCCGGAGTTCTTGTCGAAGATGACCTTCACGAGGCCGTCGCGGCTGCCGGCGGCAGTAGCTTTGCCGGATGCGGTAAACGGGAATTTGCCGATGAGCACTTCACGACCCTGTTCCACGCAGGCACGTTCGGTAAGGCCGACGGAGGCAATTTCGGGTGTGGTGTAGGTACAGCCGGGAATGTTGCTGTAATCGACAGGCTCTGGTTCAAGGCCGGCGATTTTCTCGATGCAGACTTCTGCCTCGTGGGAGGCAACGTGTGCCAGTGCCGGACCGTGTACGATGTCGCCGATAGCATAGACACCTTCCACGTTGGTTCTATAGTAGTCATCCACAATGACTTTGCCGCGTTCTACAGCGACACCGCACTCTTCAAGGCCGAGGCCTTCGAGGTTGGTGGCCACGCCCACTGCGGACAAAACGATGTCACACTCGAGCTCTGTGATTTTCTCTTTGGCATCCTTTACGGTGACCACGCATTTGTCACCCACGACTTCAACCTTTTCCACAGCGGCAGAGGTCATCGTCTTGATGCCGGCTTTGCGGAAACAACGTGCCAAGTTGGCGGCGATTTCGTCGTCCTCGACGGGAACGAGGCGCGGCATATATTCTACGATGGTCACTTTCGTACCCATTGTGGAATAAAAGTATGCCAACTCGCTGCCGATAGCACCGGACCCCATTACGACCATTGTCTCAGGAAGTTGAGGGAGTGTCAATGCTTCACGGTAGCCGATAATCTTTTTGCCGTCTTGCGGAACGTTGGGCAGAGAACGGGAATGTGCGCCGGTGGCCAATACGATGTGGTTGGCCTCGTAAACGGTCACGGTGCCGTCAGCGGCGGTGACTTCCACTTTCTTGTCTTTCAGTAGTTTGCCAAAACCTGCGATGACATCGACGTTGTTCTTCTTGAGCAGATACTGAACGCCTTTGCTCATCGTCTCTGCCACACCGCGGCTGCGTTTGACTACCGCTTCGAAATCGGGTTTCACAGAGCCTTCTACTTGCAGACCGTATTCGGCGGCGTGTGACATATATTTGAAAACTTGTGCGGACTTGAGGAGCGCTTTGGTAGGAATGCAGCCCCAGTTGAGGCAGATGCCACCGAGTTCGGCACGTTCCACAACGGCCACTTTCATATTCAGTTGAGATGCTTTGATGGCAGCCACATATCCGCCAGGACCGCTGCCAATCACGATTAAATCATAGTTGCTCATTTGTTTTAGTATTTTAATTGTTATTGTTTGCTTATAAGAGTGGAAATGTGTTGGTGTCTAGGACAATGTTTTTCATTGGATGTAAGGAGTTCGTAAATGAGAATTCTTTATTTCTTCAATTTTTTCTGTTGTCATAACACCTGCATCCCAAAGAGCATCCATCTGCTTGTCACTTATTTTGGAATAATATTCCACTAAAGCTTTTTTCATTTCGGATAGTGCTTCATCCGTTTTGGCGTATGCGAACATCTTTATAAGATGAAGTTGTGTCAAATTAAAAGTTGTTGTTGACATTGTTTTATTTTTGGAGCGGCAAAAATACATAAATAATCAATGTGCTTGAAATGGTTAGGATTATTCCTTATCTTAAGGTTGCCATATATTTGTTGACCTACTATTAATAAATATCACGGCGTAGCCGTACCTTGAACAACCCCGTAGGGGTTGAATTTCTGTAACCTCAGGTCAGACCGTAACGCAGTGGAGGTCGCAACCTGAGGGAGGAGAACATCGCGGAACAGCCGTACCTTGAACAACCCCGTAGGGGTTGAATTTCTGTAACCCCAGGTAAGCCCGGAATGTAAAGAAGGGCGCAATCTGGGGGTGATAGAGGCGTTGTGCGGTGGTGGCGGCGCGGAGTGGCTTGCGCCGAAGAACAAAGCGTGCTGTCGCCGCCTGTCCGGGAAGCAAATAACTGCAAATCAGAAGCAAATAGGGCCTGCGGGCTATGCGATAGGGGACCGCGGCAGCGATTGAAGCCCATTTACTTGCGTGCGGGTGGGCGGACGGAAGCTTTTATATGGAAGCAAATCCAGGCAAATCTGAAACAAATTATGCGCCTGGCGGCGCATGTGGGTGGGCAGCAAGTTAGGGCGTAAAGCGCGACGGCACAGCGATGGGAAGGGCGTGGCGGTGCCGGGCCGCCCAAATAATAATAAAACTCAAAATAAATCGGGTCAACAAATGTATAGTTATCTATGTTAATTTTCCCCATCAAAAAATAAGCCGGGAACCTTGATGCTCGACTAGTAAGAATATGCCAAAAAGTAAAAAATAATGCGTAAAATAAAGCAAATTTTATGTATTTTTGCGTCCCAATTTTAAAACCCTTGAAAGATGACAACATCTACCGTTATTTATGCTGCAATTACCATTGGATTAATAGGTTTGATTGCCGCAGTGATTCTTTATTTTGTATCAAAAGTTTTTCACGTGGAGGAAGATCCGCGCATTGAGGAAGTACAAGAATGCCTTCCGGGCGCCAACTGCGGCGGCTGCGGTTTCGCCGGCTGTCACGCTATGGCAGAGGCAATGGTGAAAGCTATGGACACCAGCATCGCCTATTGTCCCGGTGGCAATTATGAAAAAATCGGTGCTATTTTGGGCATCGCGGCTGAAACCAAAGAACCTCAGGTATGTGTCGTGCGTTGTAACGGCACTTGTGAGAATTCACCCGCCAAAGTAAAATACGATTCCGCAATGACCTGCGCATTCGCCAATACTGTTTTCGCCGGCGAAGGTGCCTGCCCGTTCGGATGCCTCGGCTGTGGCGACTGTACCGTTGCCTGCAAATTCGATGCTATCCACATCAATCCCGAAACCCATCTTCCCGAAGTTGATGAGAGCAAGTGCGTGGGTTGCAAGGCCTGCGTGAAGGCTTGCCCGAGAGGCGTGCTCGAAACCCGCGACAAAGGTAAAAACAACAGACGCGTTTATGTCGCCTGCAACAATAAGGAAAAAGGTGCTGTGGCCAAGAAGAACTGCAAGGCAGCCTGTATCGGTTGCGGCAAGTGCGCCAAAGTCTGCCCGTTTGAGGCTATTACAGTGACTGACAACCTTGCGTATATCGACTATACCAAGTGCAAGGCCTGCCGCAAGTGCGTGGCTGAATGCCCGGTGGGAGCTATTCACGCTGTGAACTTCCCTGAAAAGAAAGCCCCTGTCGCTGTGGAAAATGCCACTCCCGCTGCAGAAACCGCTAACCAAAATACTAATCCTGTAGAAGCTTAACATTATGAATGATAGAATACCCGAATTAGCAAGCGAACTCGCTTCCGAAATCACAAAAGAACTTAAAGCAGATATTAAAAAGCTTGGTAAGAAAACTTTCAATATGGGTGGCGTTCACCCGGAAGGCAATAAATTCGCCCACTCCGCTGATGTGGTGACCTTCCCGTTGCCAGATCAGGCCGTGGTCTATATGACACAACATCTCGGTGCTCCGGCCACCCCGGTCGTCCAAAAAGGCGATAAGGTGAAAGTCGGTCAGCTTATCGGTGAGGCGCAGACCTTTATGTGCGCCAACATCCATTCCCCGATTTCCGGAACCGTCAACCGTGTCGATATGATTGCAGATATCACGGGTTACAAGAAACCCGCTATCGTGATTGACCGCGAAGGTGACGAGTGGGACGAAAGCATTGATACCACACCGGATATCATCCGTGACATCAAACTCAGCAAGGAGGAAATCATCGCCCGTATGAAGGACCGCGGTATTGTGGGACTCGGTGGCGCGTGCTTCCCGACACATATTAAATATATGCTCAAACCCGAGCAGAAATGCGAGTATTTGATTGTCAACGCCGCAGAATGCGAACCCTATATCTCTACCGATAACCGCGTCATCCTCGAACGTACAGAACAATGTATGATTGGTATCGAATGTGCCTTGATTGCCTCTGGTGCTTCCAAGGCTATCATCGGTATCGAAAACAATAAACCCCGTGCAATTGCCGCTTTGGTGGAAATGGCCAAGAGATTCACGAATATCGAAGTCCAGCCGCTGAAGATGAAATACCCGCAAGGCGCAGAAAAACAGTTGATCAAGGCTATTACAGGTAGAAGCGTGCCCAACGGCGCCCTCCCGATCTCCGTGGGCTGTATCGTGAACAACATTACCACGATGTACGTTCTCTATCAGGCTGTCCAAAAGAACAAACCTATTATACAAGCATACACGACCGTATCTGGAAAATCTATGAAGAAGGAGGACTGCAAAATCTTCCGTCTCCGTTTGGGAACCCCGATTCGCGACGTGCTCAACACTGTGGGCATTCCTGAAGATACGGGCAAGATTATCGCCGGCGGCCCGATGATGGGTAAGGCTATCTCCAACTTGGACGCCTACATCGCCAAAGGTATGGGCAGCTTGCTGTTTATGAACGAAAAGGAAAGCCAGCGCGGCCCCGTTTATCCGTGTATCCGTTGCGGCAAGTGCGTGAACGGCTGCCCGATGGGCTTGGAATCCACCTTGCTTGCTACTTTGGCCCAACAACAGAAATGGGAAGAATGCGAGAAGAACGGCATTATGAACTGTATCGAATGCGGCTCCTGCTCCTTCATTTGCCCTGCTAATCGTCCGCTGACCGACTACATCCGCGTGGGTAAAGCCAAGACCGGCGCAATGATCCGCGCCCGCAACGCGAAGTAAGGATACTTTGTTTGAACTTTGTACATTACCAAAATTAAGTGCTGGTGATCAGTGGATGCTGATCGGCTGAATGTAAGGAAAACATTAAAATTTTAATGTGCTAAGTAAAATGTCGGGGGAAGGTGACGCGCTTTGTTGCGGACGCCTTACTCCACTTTCCTACCTGTTTCATAATCAAATAGTGTCAGCTTTCGAATCTGGTAGTACCGCTGCCAGTTTTTCTGCAGTGTCTGGATGTAGGATGTCTGGGCGCTGTCCTTCTCCAGCTGCGCGTTGTTGAATTCCAAGAAACTGATTTTTCCGGTGATGTAACGTTCCCGGCACATCTCGTATCGCTTCTCGCTGAGAGCAATGGTACGGCTCATCATATCTAATTGTGCGGCTTGCAGGTTGTACAGTCGAACATTGTCGCGCAGTTCCTCGTTGAAGTCGCGTTTTTCCTGCTCAATAGCCAGCGACTCACTTTCCAACGCTGCCTCAGCCTGCTGCCGACGACATTTGGCCGCGCCCCATTCCAATATCGGGATGGTAAACGTGAGGGTGATCTGTTCCTGATTCAGCGGATTGCTGTAGGCTGCGCCAATCGTC
>JAZRYT010000187.1:0-34655 GCA_045600905.1 Bacteroidales bacterium | reverse complement strand
ATACACACCATTAAATAGCGAATATGGATTTTTCCTTGTGCAATCATATACCGAAGAAAGTGTTCAAGATTCATTGCGAGATTTTATCCGTGTGTTTTTCTCTTGTAATAATATGTTTTACAATGCTGTTATTGAGCCTTTTGTTCCAGAAAAATTGCAAGAAAGATACATGAATAATGCAAGTGTTAGAATGTTTAGTTTTTCAACAAAAACTGGTGTTTCTGAAATTTTGAGAAATGACATTCAAATTCAAGGACAAACATTTGAAGTTGAAATTAAAGTTAAACCCATTGATTCTACTTTGAAACCGGATACAGAAGAAACAAGTCGGATTTATGAAGAATTGTCTAAAAAATCATTTGATGGGGTCAAATTAAGAGATTGTAGAAACAAAAAAATATATGTAAAAGACACAAATGATAGATATACACATTACGATATAGAAAAAGAAATAAAAAATATCAAGCCGACTATCTATTTGGAAGATGAGGGAATTACAATAGATGATAAAACTGGATTGCCTGACTTTGCGAAAATCAAAGAGTTTTGTAAAAAAGTATTAGATGAAGTTGTAGAGGAATTTGACAAAAAATCTAACATAAATGAATATTAGACAAAATTTATGCGATTTAATAAAAGAGGCATTCTTTTATCAATATGCAGGAATCGCTGATACGAAAGAAAAATTGGAAAAGAAAAAGCCAAGGTTGTTTTTCTCCAAAATACAATGGCTATTTATCCTTTTTTCCATCGGCTTAAACTTGTTTTTTACGAATGGGTTTAGTGAAGACTTTACCGGGTATATTATTTCCGGTCTTTCGCTGTTTGTAGGATTGTTTTTCACATTTGTCATTATGATATTTGATAAATTCCAATGTATAGATTTTAGTAAATATCATTATTCTTTCAATAAAGATAACTATCCTATTGGTGTACGACTAAAGAACTATTTTAAAAAAGTTACTGTATTATCTTTATATGTTATAATTATATCAATATTGTTAATCATTCTGCTTTCACTTACTCTTTTGTTTACGGATTGGTTAAGTTTGTCAACTAACTTAATTAATTTCTTTAGTGACATAAAACAAGGAGAAGTGTTTCATAAAATCATTGTTTTAGTATATAGGATAATAGTTTTTTATTTCCTGTTTGATTTTATTTTGATCACCTTATACTTGGTTTCATCAATTTACGATTTTATCATTAGTGAATATAATAAAGTAAAATTAAAAGAATAATGCATTATTTCGATAGAACTAAAATGGCGAATAATATCGCTATTCATTATGTGGGAAACAAAAGCAATGAAGAGTTGATCCTTTTATCGAAGCAACTTCAGAAAATTGAAACAATCTCATTGCAAGATGATTTGATTCAATATTATACTCAAAATTTTACAAACGAAGAATATTATAATTTATTCCATGAATCATCGCTTAACCTCAACGAGGTTTTCACCTACGTTTCCCGTATTTTCGACAATCCCGATGCGCTATATGAGCAGTCGGTGAATCTGGCGAAGCATCTTTACGAGCAAAGCACGCACCCGAAAATCAAGGGCGGAGAGTTTTATACCGTCTATTTCAAAGATTGTATTTTGGATGGCGAAACGGTGGATGCCGTCGGTTTGTTCAAGTCGGAAAACAAGGACACCTTCCTCAAGGTGCTACGCGAGGACGGCAGCTTCAATCTGCTGAGCGAACAGGGCATCAATATCAAGAAATTGGACAAGGGCTGCCTCGTTTTTAACACCGAGCGCGAGAACGGCTATGTTGTCGCCGTGGTTGATAACACCAACAAGGGTATTGAAGCGCAATATTGGATAGATGACTTCCTGCACGTGCGTCAGCGCAAGGACGAGTATGCCAATACGCAGAACTTTATGACGTTGGCCAGGGATTTCGTCACGAAGGAGCTGCCCAACGAGTTTGAGGTTACTAAAGCCGATCAGATTGATTTGCTGAACCGTTCCCTGCAGTTTTTTAAGGAAAAGGAGACGTTTGATATTGAAGAATTTGCGGAAGAGGTTATTGAGCAACCGGAGGTTATAGAGAAGTTTCATCAGTTCAAGCAGGAGTTTGAAGAGGAAAGCCAAATCGTGATTGATGACCAGTTCACCATTTCTGAGTCTGCGCGTAAAAAGCAGCAGCGCACGTACAAGCGCATTATCCGTTTGGATAAGAAAATCCAAATCATCATCGACGGCAACCGCGAGAATGTGGAACAGGGCGAAGACGAAAAAGGCAAATTTTACAAGGTGTATTACGAAGAAGAACTATAACCCGTTTTGCTGGAAGCAAAACATCGTTAGCGTAGCGTTTAGAGCAACGCTCTACACGCTACGAAACCAAAACACACATTTCACAAAATGAAACCCAATTATTGTTTAATTTAAAAAATATTATTATGGAAGAAAAAGATGTTCAATTACACGAAGAGGCCAGCTTGCATTTGTGGACAGCCACCAAATGGATGAAATTTATGGCTGTGATGATGATTATCGGTGCTGCCTTTTTAGTCATTGGTGGCATTATGATGTTGGTGATGGCCCCGATTTATAAATCAGTCACGGAAGCCCCAATGGGATTGTTTGGCGTACTGTATCTTGTCATGGCCATTGTGGAGATTTTCCCTATTATGTACCTGCTGCGCGCGTGCAAATCCGGAAAGACGGCTGCTGAGGACAACGATAATGAGGCGTTCGTCGCTTTTATGAAGAACAACAAGGACTTCTGGAAGTTTCTCGGCATTTTATCCATTGTGATGATTGCCTTGAGCATTGTGGTGTTGCCCATCGTAATGATTTCTGCTTTATAAGGAAACATCGGAAAAATGCTTGTTCTGAGTCTGATGGGATTGGAAAATTGGGGACTATGGGGTCTTTTTGTCGGGACTTTTTTAGCGGCCACGGTGGTTCCGTTCAGTTCTGATGCCCTCTATATGGCTGTCTTGATTGCGACAAAGAATCCTGTAGGCTGCTTTGTCTTGGGCACTTTGGGCAATTGGTTGGGCGGCATCACAACCTATTGGATTGGAAGAATAGGCCGTTGGAGTTGGCTGGAGAAATGGTTCAAGGTGAAGCACGAGACGCTGGAAAGGCAGAAGAAGTATGTCGATAAGTACGGAATATGGTTGGCCTTGCTCAGCTGGGTGCCCTTTGTGGGCGATATCGTGGTGATAGCCTTGGGTTTCTACAAGTCACGTCCCCTTTGGACCATACTGATGTTGCTGGTGGGTAAGGCCGGAAGATTCCTGGTCTGGAACCTATTGTATGGGATGATGTGAGGGCTGAGGGTTACGGCTCTTGGGCGGCTGGGTAAAGCAGGCCATTGAAAAAGATTACGATCTTTCCCTTGTGGATGGCAATCTTGCGTTTTTTTTGAAACGGTTCGGCGTGGTGCATTCAATATGGATGTACCACGCCTTTTGATTTTCTGATGTTTATATGTTGTTGATAGCAACAAAAAAACGGGAGTGATATGGACTACCACTCCCGTTGTTATATGGTAAAATTGTGTGATTACTTAACTTCCTCAAAGTCCACATCTTGAACTTCTTGGTCGTTGTTGTTGGCACCGCCTTGAGGACCTTGGGCGCCAGCGCCAGAATTAGCGCCTGCGAACGGGTCTTGAGGAGCGCCGGCACCGCCTTGTTGGTACATCTTGGCTGATGCGGCCTGCCAAGCGTTTTGCAGTTCTGCGGTGGCAGCGTCGATGGCAGCGAAGTCCTTCTTGTCGTGAGCCTCTTTCAGCTTGGCTGCGGCTGCTTCGATTTTTGCTCTGTCGTCGGCAGGAACTTTGTCGCCGAATTCCTTGAGCTGCTTTTCAGTGGTGAAAACCAAAGAGTCTGCGCTGTTGAGCTTGTCGATTTCTTCTTTGGCCTTCTTGTCGGCATCGGCGTTGGCTTCAGCTTCCGCTTTCATTCTCTTGATTTCGTCATCAGAGAGGCCGGAAGAAGCTTCGATTCTGATCTTCTGTTCCTTGCCGGAAGCCTTGTCTTTGGCGGTTACGCTGAGGATGCCGTTGGTGTCGATGTCGAAGGTGACTTCGATTTGAGGAACGCCGCGCATAGCTGCGGGAATGCCGTCGAGGTGGAAGCGGCCGATGCTCTTGTTCTGAGCGGCCATCGGACGTTCACCCTGCAATACGTGGATTTCAACGGATGTCTGGTTATCGACTGCGGTGGTGAAGGTTTCCGTTTTCTTGGTCGGAATGGTGGTGTTGCTTTCGATGAGCTTGGTCATCACGCCGCCGAGGGTTTCCAAACCGAGAGACAGGGGAGTAACGTCGAGCAAGAGGATGTCCTTGACTTCGCCGGTGAGCACGCCGCCTTGGATGGAGGCGCCGATAGCGACCACTTCGTCAGGGTTAACACCCTTTGACGGGGTTTTGCCGAAGAATTTCTCCACGATTTCCTGAATGGCGGGGATACGGGTGGAACCGCCGACGAGGATGATTTCGTCAATGTCGGAAGTGCTGTAGCCGGCATCGCTGAGGGCTTTTTTGCACGGTTCGATGGTTGCGCGGATGAGGTCGTCGCAGAGTTGCTCGAATTGTGCGCGGGTCAACGTGCGTACGAGGTGTTGGGGAACACCGTCGATAGGCATAATGTACGGAAGGTTGATTTCCGTAGAGTTGGAAGAGGAAAGCTCGATTTTGGCTTTTTCAGCAGCCTCTTTCAAACGTTGGAGAGCCATGGCGTCTTTGCGGAGATCGACGTTGAAGTCTTTCATGAATTCTTCAGCCAGCCAGTCGATGATTTTGTGGTCGAAGTCGTCACCGCCGAGGTGGGTGTCACCATTGGTGGATTTAACTTCAAACACGCCGTCGCCGAGTTCGAGGATGGAGATATCGAATGTGCCGCCGCCGAGGTCGAAGACTGCGACTTTGGAGTCTGATTTCTTTTTGTCCAAACCGTAAGCCAATGCGGCGGCTGTCGGTTCGTTGATGATACGTTGTACTTTGAGACCGGCGATTTCACCAGCTTCCTTGGTGGCCTGACGTTGGGAGTCGCTGAAGTATGCGGGAACGGTGATGACGGCTTCTGTTACTTCTTGTCCGAGGTAGTCTTCGGCCGTTTTCTTCATCTTTTGGAGAATCATAGCGGAGATTTCCTGTGCTGTGTAGGAGCGGTCGTCAATCTTCACCTTAGGCATATTGTTGGATCTTTCAACGGTATAGGGCACGCGTTCGATTTCTTTGGAAACGCGGTCGTAAGTTTCACCCATAAATCTCTTGATGGAGAAGATGGTCTTGGTGGGGTTGGTGATGGCCTGACGTTTGGCGGGGTCACCGACTTTGCGTTCGTTGTTGCCGACGAATGCGACGATGGAAGGAGTCGTTCTTCTGCCTTCGCTGTTCGGTATTACAACTGGTTCGTTGCCTTCCATTACGGCAACACATGAATTAGTGGTTCCTAAGTCAATTCCTATAATTTTTCCCATAGTTTTGTTTATTTAAAATTGGTTTTTAATTCGTTTGTTTTTGTATGGCGCTGTGTGATTTTCAGCGACGGCGGCGATTATAACAATAACTGTGCCAAAAAATGCGGGGAGGGGAGGACTGACAAATTGGCAGAATGTGTTTTTTTCAGTTCGATGTAATAAAAATTAATGTATATTTGCGACCTCGTAAAAAAGAGGGATTTTTTTTGATAAATCACTAATAATCATTTTATAATAAAAAATACATATCTTATGTCAAAAACACTTTTCTTAGGTGATGAAGCCGTGGCTCAGGCTGCTCTGGACGCTGGCTTGTCAGGAGTTTATGCTTATCCTGGAACTCCTTCAACCGAAATCACAGAATTCATTCAAAATTCAAAACAAGGTCGCGCAGGCGAAGTACACAGCATTTGGGCTGGTAATGAAAAAACCGCTATGGAATCCGCTATCGGTATGTCATACGCCGGCAAACGCGCTATGGTTTGTATGAAGCACGTCGGCTTGAACGTGGCTGCTGACCCGTTTATGAACTCCGCCATCACGGGCGCTAACGGCGGTATCGTCATTGTTGTCGCTGATGACCCGTCCATGCACTCTTCTCAAGACGAACAAGATTCCCGCTACTATGCCAAGTTCGCTTTGATTCCTTCTTTCGAACCTTCCAATCAACAAGAAGCCTACGATATCACGTATGCTGCTTTTGACTATTCCGAAAAATACAACACCCCGGTTCTGATCCGTTTGACAACCCGTTTGTCACACTCCCGTTCCGGTGTTGAACGCAAAGCCGAACGTCCGCAAAACGAAATCCACTTGCTGGACAATAAGAAACAATTCATCCTCCTGCCGGCTATCGCCCGCGTGAACTATCGCAACCTCCTCGGCAAACAGGATGCTTTCGAAAACGAATCCCTCAACTCCCCGTTCAACAAGTATATCGACGGCGCTGACAAGAAAATGGGTGTCATCGCTTCCGGTATCGCCTATAACTACTTGATGGAGAACTTTGACGGCCAATGCCCTTATCCGGTATTGAAGATTTCCCAATATCCATTGCCTAAGAAACTTATCGCAAAGATGGTTGACGAATGCGAAACCGTTCTCGTAGCAGAAGAAGGCTATCCCTTCATCGAAGAACAAGTACGCGGTCTCCTCAATAGAACCGGCAAAATCATCGGTCGTCTTTCCGGCGAACTTCCTCGCGATGGCGAATTGAATCCGAACCTCGTGGCTAAAGCTCTCGGCTTGCCAGACACATACGGCACACCGGTTCCCGAACTCGTTGTTCCAAGACCTCCCGCATTGTGCGTGGGCTGCCCGCATATCGACTCCTACAACGCTATCAATGCCGCTATGGAAGAATATGGCGCAGGTAAGGTTTTCGCAGATATCGGCTGCTACACATTGGGCGCACTTCCTCCTTACAACGCTATCTATACTACCGTTGATATGGGTGCTTCCATCACAATGGCCAAGGGTGCTGCCGATGCCGGTATGCGTCCCGTTCTCGCCGTTATCGGTGACTCCACCTTCACACACAGCGGTATGACCTCTCTGTTGGACTGCATCTACGAGAACACCCCTGTTACCGTTATGATTCTTGACAACAGCACAACAGGTATGACCGGCGGTCAGGATTCCCACGCTCTCGGCGTACTTGGCGAAATCTGCAAAGGCCTCGGCGTTAAGGAAGAACACATCCACCGCATCACTCCTCTCAAACAACATCACGAGGAAAATGTTGCCCTTATCAAGAAGGAACTCGAATACGAAGGCGTCTCCGTTATCATCCCGACACGTGAATGTATCCAAACACTCAGCCGTCGTATGAAAAAACAACAAGCAGCTAAGAAGAATTAAGAATTGAGAATTTAAAATCGAAAAAGACAGTTCCCGACTGCTCGGAATATCTTTCGAGATTTTATTTCTACCTATAAACAACAAAATTGAATTAAAATGAAAATAGACATTATATTAGCAGGTGTTGGTGGACAGGGTATTTTGTCCATCGCAACCATCGTCGGCTATGCAGCCGTCAAAAGAGGTATGTATATGAAACAGGCTGAGGTCCACGGTATGAGCCAACGTGGCGGTGATGTACAATCACACTTCCGCCTGTCTGACGAGGAAATCGCTTCCGACCTTATCCCTATGGGAAAGGCTGATATGATTATCTCCGTGGAACCGATGGAATCTCTCCGCTACCTTCCTTGGCTGAACAAGGAAAACGGCTGGCTGATCACCAATGACCAACCGTTTGTCAATATCCCCAACTATCCCGATTTTGACAAATTGTCAGCAGAACTCGGCAAACTGAAAAACAAAGTTGTCATCAATGCCGACCAAATCGCTAAAGACCTCGGTTCCGCACGTTCCGCCAATATGGTGATCCTCGGTGCCGCTTCTCCTTATCTTGGAATTCCTTTCGAAGAAATCGAAGCAGCCGTTAGAGAAAACTTTGCCCGCAAGGGAGAAGATGTTGTCAATACCAACATCGCCTGCCTCCGCGCCGGCAGAGAATTTGCTGAAAAACGCTAATTTTATATACAAGTTGAAGTTAGATGAACAATCTGATTGAGTTCATAAAGAAAAACTTCCACTACTTCCTGTTCGCAGTTCTTCTGGTGATAAGTCTGACGATGATAGGAAAGTCGATGTCTTACTCGAACTATAAGTTCGCACGCATCTGCCAGAATATCACGGGACCTATCCAGAAGAACTGGTCGAACTTGGTTCATTCCTTCAGTTTGGGACAGGAAAACGAGGATTTGTTGCAACAGAATATCGCTCTTCTGCGCGAACACGACAATATGTTTATCGAGAAAACAGACACCGTGATAACCGTGATGAGCGAAACGGATTCTTTGCATACAACGAGTATGCGTATGTACGACTATACGTATGCCCATATTATTTATAGAACCACCAATCAGGCGTTCAACTATCTGATTGTCGATAAAGGATCCAAAGATGGTATTAAGAAGGATATGGCCGTCACATCGCCTTCCGGTGTCGTCGGCGTGATAAGCGACGTGTCCGAGAATTTCTCGTCCGTTCTCCCGATTCTGCACCCCGACTCCCGAATCAGTGCGGTTGTCTCCTCCAATAATCAGGTGGGCACTGTGGTTTGGGAAGGCTCAGATCCCCGCGTGGCTTCTTTGGAAAACATCCCCCAACATCTGGAAATCAATATCGGTGACTCCGTCCTGACGAGCGGATATTCCAACATCTTCCCCAAAGGATTGCTGATAGGCACCGTCAAGGAGGTTTCCGTAGGCAATAATGCCAGTTTCTTGAATATCAAGGTGAAACTCGCCGCAGATTTCAACAAACTCAATCTCATCTATTTGATAGAAAATCAATACAAGTCTGAAATCGATTCCCTTAAAGCCGATTTCAAAACGGAATAATATTGAAAAGTGAATATAGTAATTTCAAACATATTGCGCTTCGTCATCGTCATAGTCCTGCAGATATTCGTTTGTGGAGCCATTGACCTTTTCGGATTCGTGTCTCCAGCGCTTTACCTGTTGGCATTATTGCTTTTACCGCTCGAACTGCCGAAAATAGTGCAATATCTTATCGGCTTTGCAACAGGTCTGCTGATAGATATGTTTGCCCATACGTTAGGCGTGAATGCGGCTGCCTGCACGGTGGTGATGTTCCTCCGCCCGTATCTCGTCCGAATACTGAACGGTAGAAATTCTGTGGAAGGTGTTGACAGACCCGTTCCCGGTGTGAAAGACTTCAAATGGATATTGATATTCATCGTTGTGTTGTCCTTTATCCATCAGTTTCTGGTGGTTATGCTGGAAACATCATCGTTCCATAATTTCGGACATACGATGCTGTCCGTCCTTTGTTATACAATATTCACGGCCTTTGTCCTGATTTGCGTGGAGTACATTTTTTTCCCTGTAAAAAGAACTTAGCTGCGTGTATGAAAAGGGGAACCCTTTACATTTTCCTAGTATTATTGTTGTCGTTTTCTGCTTGTCAATCTACCAAAACATTGACAGAAGGCCAGTCTATGCTCGTGAAAAACAGTGTGGAGGTTGAAGATGCCAAGAATCCCCAATTCGATAATTTGAAATCCTACGTCCGTCCCATTCCCAATAAGAAATTCTTAGATTTGTTCAACTTCCGTACAATGTGTTATGCCGGTGGACAGCCGACATACGACAAAGACGGCAATCTTAAGGATTCCAAATTCAGACGGCGTATGCGTGAAAGATGGGGCGAACCGCCTGTTCTGTTGGATTCTAATGAAATCCAAAACTCTCTTAATCAGCTGTCTATGGTAATGGGACAGTTGGGCTATTTTGATTCCGAAGTGTCATACGAGGTGCTTTGGCAAAAATCCAACCCTAAGAAAGCAAAAGTGAATTACACAGTGTATGCAAAAGACGCATACCATATCAGCAAAATCAATTACGATATTTCCATTCCAGAATACAAACGTATTATTGTGCTCAATAGGGAAGAGTCTTTGCTGGAAGAAGGAATGCAATATGATGAAAGCCTTATCAATCAGGAGTTTACTAGAATCGTGAACCTTCTTCGCGATGAAGGTTACTATTATGTGGAAAAATCCATTATTAATGGCGAAGTCTCATACGATCTGCCCGCTGATTCTGCAGCCGAAGATCCGAAAACAGTAACCCTGACCATTCAAGTGAAAATCCCACAAGGAAGCGATGCTTCCCGTTATTTATATAAATACTATTTTAATAACATTTACGTCCAAACGGATTTCGATCCGAATGCGCCAGAAGATAGACCATACGACACGGTGGCCTATCACGTTAAAGGAGTGGAATACAAGAACGACGTCTGCTATTTTATCACGCCGCATTACGATGACTTGTTGGAACCCATTAAGGATTTCAACTACCGAACAATTATGGATGCTGTCTTTAGCGCGCCCGGTGAAGTATATTCCCAAAAAGTAAGACGCGGTAGCAGCCAGGCCTTGAACCGCTTAGACAATTTCTCCTATTTCAATATCGACTTTATTGAAGATTTCAGCAAACTAGACACGGTCAATAAAAAAGGTTATCTGGATGTGGTTTATAAACTTACAAGAAAGAAAGTCCATAGTGTTGGAGGACAGATAGACTTGCGAAATGACAAATCCGCGATTTCCTTTACCTACACGAACCGCAATATTTTCAAAGGAGCTGAACATCTGACAATCAATCTGTCGGGCGGCTATTTCTACTATTCCTTATCTAACCTGTTTCATAAAAATAAGACGTTTGCATATCCTGAATTTGGTGTCAATGCGTCGTTGGATTTTCCTAAGCTGTTCCTTTTTAGCAAGGCGCAAAAACCTGATGCTTTGAAATATAGCACATCACTGAAATTCGGTGTGAACTATTCGGGCTTGTATCGCCGACTGATTTACAACACCAGCTTGACATACAACTGGACACCCAATTATATTGTAAGTCACAGCTTGAGTCCTATTGATATCAGCACGATCAACAACAATGACAAGCGATATGCCAATATTTTGAATTATGACGATTATCCTCAATCTTATCAGGAAAAATTCGGCAAATTCTTCTTGCTGTCATTGAAATACAATTTCAACTTGTTGGTTCCTTTGGAAATGACCAATTACAGACACAATATGCGTCTGTCGGCTAATTTCGAGTCCTCCGGTTTGTTGTTGAAGGGGTTGAACAAATTGTTCTCACCGAACGAGCGTTGGGTGCTGAGTCGCAATACGTTGGATAGTACCGGTTACAATTATACTACATTTGAAAAGTTGGAATTCACGTGGTTGTATAGTTTTAAGATTAATGCCAACAATACGCTCTCCACCCGAATGACCGCTGGAGCCATTGTCGCTTTGGACAAGGACTCGTATCTGCCTTATGAAAAAGGTTTTTATTTGGGAACCAGCAACAGTATGAGAGGGTGGGGATATCGCGGCCTTGGACCTGGAAGTTATGAACACGGTAAGGACAGCCTTTTTACCGGAGACGTGAAAATAGAATTGAACTTGGAATATAGAGGAACTATTTACCGTTCATTCAAGTTCGGAATTTTTGCGGATTTGGGAAATATCTGGCTGTCTAGAAAGAATGACGATATGCCGGGTGCGGAATACAAATTTAACAGATTCTATAAGGAATTGGCCTTCGATGCCGGTATCGGTTTGCGTATAGATTTGGATTTCCTGGTGCTTCGTGTGGATTATGCGGTACCGTTCTACGACCCGACACGTGGCTCTGTTGGAAGGTGGATTAACAAACGATGGATGGAAGGCCCGCATCCCATCAGATGGGGCGAAGGTCTGAAAATCGCCATCGGATATGCGTTCTAATCTGCTACAATTATTCATCTTTTGTTGTCACGATTTTATTGTCACATTCCATTAGAATTTTCAGAGTCAAATTTCAATCGAATGAAATACTATTTGTTGTTTTTGTTGCCTTGCTGTTCTTGGTGACGGCATAGGCGTAAAGTCCTAAGCTGATTTGCCTTTGTATAGGGTATGAAAAATTTTTCTTTTCTTTTTTTCTTTCCGTATTGGGATTTTGCTGATATTTGCCACCTCAAAATTCACAAGGCTTATGGTAGAATTTTCTTCTTTAGATTTAGATTATATGCGTCAGCGCGGCAGCAGTGCTGACACGGTCCGGCACCAGCTGGAATGTTTCGAAAAAGGTTTTGATTTTGCCGACTTGGATCGCGCCGCCACCATCAATGACGGTATTGTCCAATTGGATGCGGAACAGGTCGAGGAACTTACCACCGACTATCCCAATATGCTGGAAGGTCGGAAAGTAGTGAAGTTTGTGCCCGCTTCCGGCGCAGCTTCCCGTATGTTTAAGGAGCTTTTCTCCTATCTTTCAGAAGATACTCCTGAAATTCACGAGAAGGCACTGAAATTCCTGGAGAAATTACCCAAGTTTCCGTTCTATGAAGCGCTTTGCGAGACGCTGGCCAAAGACGGTTACAATATGGAAGCCGAAATCAAGAACCAGAACTACAAACTGATAGTCCGCTACCTCTTGGAACCCGAAGGCCTCAATTATGGCAACCAACCTAAAGGCCTGCTTCTGTTCCATCGTTATGAGGACAAGATTCGCACGGCTGTGGAAGAGCATCTGGTGGAAGCCGCCCTCTATGCGCAGAACAACGGTGAGTGCTTCCTGCATTTCACTGTGTCACCACAACATCAGGTCGGCTTTGAAGCCCTGTTGGCCAAAGTCGTCCCGGCTTACGAGCAACAGTATGGTGTGCACTACTACATTGACTTTTCCATCCAAGATCCCGCCACAGACACGGTGGCTGCCGAGTTGGACAATTCCCCGTTCCGCGATGAGAAAGGCAATCTGCTGTTCCGTCCTGCCGGTCACGGGGCACTGATTCACAATCTCGACAAAATGGATGCCGATGTGGTCTTTGTGAAGAATATCGACAATGTCATTACCGAGAACAAGGTGATGCCCACCGTTACCTATAAAAAGGCGTTGGCAGCCTATCTGCTTCAATTGCAGACCCGCACGTTCCAGTATCTGAAAGAGCTGGAAGCCGGCAATGTGGATGAAATGATGCTTTGCGAAATCCTCGATTTTGCCGAAAGCGAATTGATGATTTCTCTGGATGAGGATTTCTCCCAAGAAGCCCTGTTCGAGAAACTCAATCGCCCCATCCGTATTTGCGGAATGGTGAAAAACGAAGGTGAGCCGGGCGGCGGTCCGTTCTGGGTGACCAACTCGGAAGGAGAGACCTCCCTGCAAATTGTCGAATCTTCCCAGATTGACAAGAAAAACGAGGAGCAGATGGACATTATGACGCACGCCACCCACTTCAATCCGGTAGATATGGTATGCGCTTTCAAAAACTATAAAGGTGAAAAGTTTAATTTGACAGATTATGTCGATCCCGAAACGGGCTTCATATCTTCCAAATCTTACGGCGACCGAACCCTCAAGGCACTTGAATTGCCCGGCCTTTGGAACGGCGCGATGAGCAAATGGATTACCATCTTCGTGGAAGTTCCCATCGAAACCTTCAACCCCGTGAAGACGGTGTTCGACCTGTTGAGAAGAGGGGGAGAGTGAATTAAGAATTAAGAATTAAAAATTAAGAAGTTGAGAAACTAAGTTGGTTCTCTTTGAACTTTAAACTTTAAACTTGAAACTTGGAACCAGAACCCAATCACTCTTGCCCAACCACAAACCTCTTCGTCTCTCCAAAGTGGTTGATTTCTATTTCGGTGAGTTTGTAAGAGTGTTTTTTCTTAAACTTGGGAAGTACGATTTTATATGCATAACACACGGAGCCGTCCCCATTGGGATGGCTTCCGTTTTTCAGGTGTCCTATCTTGGCTTTAGGGTTGCCGGGAATGGTGACCACGCAGCGGGAGACTACATCTGAAATGACGTTGTCTGAAATGGTGATATAGAGTGTGTCGTTGTTGGCAACAAAAGAGTCGAAGGCAATGTCGTTGGTGCTGTTGGCCGGTTGCTTGAGAATGTTGTAGGCGTGGAGAAAGTCGGGGATTCCGTACCCTAATAGGGAGTCTGGTTGGGCGGATTGGGAGGCGCTTTGGCGGATGGCATCCATAATTTCCACATTGGATTTTTTGGGATAAGCTTGTCGCAGACAGGCGGTCATTCCGGCCATCAGGGGAGAGGAGAAGGATGTGCCGCTGGCAACGGAAGGTTTTCCGTCAAAACCGGCGACGGCAGCCATCTGGCCTAAGGCGCACACGTCTGGCTTGATGCGTCCGTCAGCTGTCGGGCCGTACGAACTGAAGATCGCCCTGTTGCGCTTGTTGGTGACAGCACCCACCGTGAGAATGCCTTCGGCATCGGCGGGACAGCCGATATGTCGCCATTCTTTGGCTCCTTCGTTGCCTGCGCTGTTACAGATGATCATACCTTTGGCGCTTGCCATAGTGGCGGCTTGCGAGGCACGGCTCACCTTGCCCGTCAGATGCTCGTAAACACGTATCTGTGTGGAATCGTCAAATTGGGTGTAGCCCAATGACGAGTTGAGCACCTGGCAGCCTAAACTGTCGGCCAGTTCCAGCCCCGCCACCCAGTTGTCTTCTTCTATTTTATGCTCAGTGCGTCCGTCTTCTGTCTGGCACAGAAAAACCTGCACCATAGGCGCGCTGCCTACAACTTCCTTGGGCGTGTAGGCTGCAATGCACGACAAGACCGTAGTGCCGTGAGTGCCCGTCTGAAACGGCGATTTGCCGCATTGCACCAGATTGTATGTTCCCAACAAACGGTTGTCATCGCGCAATGTTTGGAAAAAACTCAGCTTGTCAGCACGCGAAAACCCGCCGTCTAAAACCATAAGCCGAACGTTTTCACCACGATAGCCCATCCGATGGAGCCAGTGGATGTTGGTCATACGGAGTTGCATCTCGCTTTTGCCGTAGGCGAAATCCTTTTTACGCTTGACGTCAGAAGCGAAGGTGTGTCTCACTGGACCGGAACTGCCGTATTGGAAAACCGTGTCCAAATCGGTTTCAGGTGTACCCAAAGTGATTGTCTTTTCAGCAAAAGCCACGCAGGGAAGCCTTCTGATTCGGATAAGGATATCGCCTCTGTTGGAATAGACGGTGATGCCATTTAGCCATTTGGAACGGGTAAGCAAGCGCATACTGTCGTCAAGGGCGAGAACCTGTTTGATGTAGCTTTCGTTGACGGGCAGGTCTGTTTCGTCAATGGCGATGTTATGTTGTTGGCGCAAGGCAATGGCCTGCGCAGAAAGGAATTCCTCCGGGCGGGAAACAGAGTAGGAGGATTGTGCTTTGTCTTTGAACTGTACCCAGTATTTGGCAGGTGCCTGTCCGAAAACATTCAGCCACAAAATGGTGGTTGAGAATAGAAGAATATACTTTTTCATAATGCAGTGATTTGTGAACAGTGGATGATGATCTGTGATTAGTATATGGTCAGATTTATTGAATAAAAAACTTTTGCGATTTTGTTATAGAAACTAGCGTGCAAACGTACAAAAAAGGTCGCTCTTTCGAACGACCTTTGGGAATGTTGTCAACTGAAATTTATCGTTTTGTCACTTTAACAGTAGCGCTTCCATGGGGAGTGTTGACGCGCAGCATATAGGTGCCCGTTGCGTATGAACTCAAATCAATAGTGGCGGAAGTGTTGCCGACTCCAATCGTTTGAATCAGATTGCCATAGATGTCGAAAATGTCAATATTGTTCATCATATATTGCGTGTTGTGCAAGGTGACTTTGTCTGCTGTCGGGTTGGGATAGATGTCAAATTGAATGTCGGAGTAGTTATGGATACCTACATTCTCATAAACGGCTACGGCGCTATTGCCCATACCTTCCTTCATGGCAATTGCTTTGATGGTCATACCGCCTTCAACAGCGACCATACCCGTGTATTCGGTAGAGGAAGCATCCGGTGTGCTGCCGTCCAATGTATAGTAAATGGTAGCGCCTTCGGTTTCGCAGGAGATGGTTACGGCGTACATATTGTTGGTCAGTTTCTCAACGGTGAATGTCGGGGTGGCAACTGCTTCATTGCCGATGATGTCGTTGTTGTCACGAGGCAGAATTTGGTAATCTGTGCCTGACGCATTGCTGAAAATCTGTACAAATCCGATGACGTCGGCTTCGTAACCAGCAGGAATAGTGATGTCCAAAGTCTTGAAATTGTTGCGTACCTGCATCGGTTCACCGTATTGCGTGATGTCCATATTGGATGCGGCATCTGTAGTGAAAGTACCGCCATTCGGGAAGATGACGCCTTCCAATTTCACTAAACGGGATTCGTATTGATAGTAGAAAGATTCGATGTCTTCCACAGTTGCGACAATTGGGGCAATGTTGCCCGTGTTGTTTGTAGAAGGAGCAAGGTTTCTGACGGGCACGAGTTCGGGAAGGCCGTTGTACAATGTATAGGTTCCGCAAACACCTCCTGAGATGACGTCGCCTTCCGTGTATTCGGTGGTGATAATGCTGCTTTGATCATATACCAGCAATCCGGCAGAAGCGTCTTGGATGTAGATGTTCTTACCGTTTCTATAGACGAAAGTGACGTCTCCGGCGATTTTGTAAATCGTAGTGTTGGTGCTGGAATTTGCTGCCTTGAAGGCTGCGATGTCTGCCACTTCAACAGGGAATGAGTAGGTGGCAGTTGCTATCAAGCTGGGCAGGTCGTTTGTTTTGAAAGCTTTGGCCTTGACTGTCGTGGTGCTGCTCAAGGTGAACGGCGCGGTATAGAGTGTGGAGTTTTGAGTGGGAGTGGTGCCGTCGGTCGTGTAGTAGATTTCCGCATCGTCCGTAGCACAAGTGATGGTTACCGTGGTGGGTTCATAAACCTGTCCGCCGTTAGGACTAATTACAGGTGTCTCCACAATGTGGTGTTCTATGCCGGGAATACCGTAAACGACGACACTGTCGAGGAACAGCTTGGAAGTGGAGGTCGGTGCCGGTGTGGGAAGCTCCATTGTGAATCTGAGTCTTACAAAAGCGTTCTCGCCAGTCTCACTGACAAGGTAAGTGTAGTTTCGAGCTTGTGATGTTAATTCAATGGTGTCGGCACCCACGTAGGTGTCACCTCCGTTCGTGGAGTAGGAGACAATCATATTGAGGTTGTTGGTGCTCTTGGCTTTGAAGGTTACGCGGGTGACATCGTTCAAATCAAAGTTGGTGAAAGTGTAGCCGATGTGTCCGCCGTGTTGGGCATTGGTGTAATATCTCATCTGCATAGATTGTTCGCCGCAAATAGCATCGGAAGTGGCAGGCGTGCCGTGAACGGTTCCCCATTGATGCCCCGTTGCGCCAGTGAAAATGATGTCGTCATTTTGGTAGTCGTTGCCGTTTTCAAAACTTTCTGAAGCTTCAAATCCGGTTTGGTAGATGATGGTGTCATTGTAATCAGGTTCTGGAACGAAAATCGTGTAGGTGGCAGATGCGATGTCGCTGTTTTCCCAACCATCTGCGACGGCTATGGCTGTAACGGTGTAGGAACCCTCCTCATTCAGTGTGAAAGGTGCGTCGTACAATGTGGAGGCTGTGCCGTCCAAAGTGTAGTAGATGTTCGCACCGTTGGTGCTGGCAATTGCCACAGTGATGGCGGTGTCGATTGTACCGGTTGCAGGTGTGATAACTGGAGTGGCCAGTTTGGCGGTGGCGGCAAGTGCTATCACGGCACTCAACGTATCGCTGCTGACGGTGATAGTGCCAGTGGTCGGCATAGAACCGTCAAAAGTCACCGTGATCGTGGCAGATGTCGTTGTTGCCGGTATGCTGCTTTCTGACAGAGTGAAATGCGTGTTGTCGCTGCTGATGGCGATAGGGGCTGTCAGGAATGCGGAGGTGATTTCAAAACTGTTTGTCAGTGCTGTGGAACTGAAAGACAAAGCATTCGGTGTTACGGCCAATGCGGGCTCGTGTGCGATGGTGTAGGTGACCGTTGCCGTTTCGCTGGCATTCCAGTCTGCCTTGAAAGCTTTGGCTTTAACAGTAGTAGTGCTGTTCAATACGACAGGAACGGCATAGAGAGTGGATGCTGACGTGGGTTCGCTGCCGTCGGTCGTATAGCGGATTTCAGCACCTTCCGTGGAGCAGAGTAATGAGAATTCGACGCTGTCAGCGTAGGTTCCGGTGTTTGGAGTGAAAACAGGCGTGGCTACTGTCGGGATTTCGATGTTGACAGTGGCAGTGGCAATGTCGCTGTTGGCGTAGTTGTCCATCATTGCAATAGCCTTGACGGTACAGCTGTTGGTCACAACGAAAGGAGCGCTGTAGAGGTTGGATGCACTGGTCGGTGTGGTGCCGTCGGTGGTGTAATATACGGATGCGCCGTTTTGTGCTTCACTGATGGTTACGTTGGCAGAAAAGAAGTAAGTGTCAGCTGCGCCTGTGGCGTCACCGGAGACGGTGATGGCCGGGGCGGGCAGTACGGGGGCTACTACGCTGAAATCGGTAGTGGCGGAGATAATAGGTGAAAGGGGCACCTGATTCATATCTACTAAGGTCACGGTAGCTGAAAATTCACCTGCGGGAAGCGGGGAAAGTACCAGATATTGGAAAGCATTCCAAGCGGTCGCATCGAAATAGGACGGGTTGGGCAAATTGACCAGAGGCAGAATGTTGGATTCAATCATCAGCAGACCATCCGTACCCAAAACGAAGTTCTGAATGTCGAGTTCCACAAGGAGGGTGTCCAAAGTGGAAAAGACTGTACCATCGGCAGGAGAAACGATGGAGAGCGCGGGTTGCGGAACCGGTTCGTCTGCCGCGATGAGGTCGGCATTGCTGCGCGGATAAATTTGAATGCTGGAGTTGTAAATTCCGACAAAGCCGGTCACGTCAGTAACAGATCCGTTGGCAATGGTCGTATCCAAAGTTTTGAAGCGGTTATATACGGCCACCGAGTTGTTTCCTTGGCTGACGTTGACTGCGGAGCCAGTCGCGCCTGTCGTATAGCTTAAATCTCCACTCAGTGTGACATTGCGCAAAGTGATGAGTTGTGCATCGTATTGGGCGTAGTCGTTGATTAAGTCTGCTATGGTGATTTCGACGGGCATCACCGTTCCGTCATTATAGGATGCGGGTGCGGGATTGACTGTTGGAACAAGTTCTTTTTGTCCGTTGTAAAGGGAAAATGTTCCGTAAAGTCCGCCGCTGATGACATCGCCTTCCACGTAGGTGTTGGTGATGATGGCTGGATTGTTCTCGAAAACGAGCAACCCGGCAGTTTCGTCTTTGACATAGGTGTAGGTCTGGCTGCCCGTATTGGCTTGATAGACAAAAGTAATGTCATTGCTGATGAAGCATGGCTGGGTGCTGGTTCCCGTAAAAGCGGATTTGAAAGCCGCAATGTTTTGGTAAATATTCGGGAAAGAATAGGTTGCAGTGGCTTCAAAACTTGGATTTATGCCGATGGCGTAAGCTTTGGCCTTGACAGTTGTCGTCTGGCTGATGGTTATCGGAGAAGTGTATTCTGTGGAGTTGATGTCAGGAGAGGTTCCGTCTGTTGTGTAGTAGATGGTGGCACCTGGTGTGGTGCAGGAAAGTGTTAATGAAATCGGCTCTGTATATAAACCGGGAGTGAGTGAGAAAGTAGGCATGGCCGCTCTCATATTACCGACCATTTGTTCAATGGAGACATTGTCCAAAAAGAAACGTGATTTGGAAGTCTGCTTGCCGGAAAATTTGATGCTCGTGTTAGAGGTTCCTCCTGGCAATTGGAGGGAAAAATGGTTGAAGATAATGTTGTCCCCACTATTGTTCATACCTTCAACAATATATTCCGTGTCATTGACGTAAACTTTCAGAGATGTTGCATCGTTTTTCCAAGCTGCAGCGTCAAATTCCAAGATGAAGACACCACCGTCATTGGAGAGGTCAAGGAATGGTGTCTGAATCCAGCCTTGTGCGGAGGATGTTCCTATTCTGACTTTTCCGTTGCTTGGATATACTTTGTTACCTGTCCATCCAGGTTGTTGTAGGTAGGAGTCTAGGTTATTGTAGATGTTCGTGGTATTGCTATCTACAATGTTGCTGAAATCTTCAGAAAGGACGTTGCCTTGCGCATTACCTATTATACAGATAAAGGCAAAAAACATCCCTAATAATGTACTTTTAATAATAGAAGCCTTTTTCATATTTATTTGTTTATTTATTTATAATCTTATTACCAATTACCTGTTCCCTATCACTTACTGCTTTCCTTATAGCTCAAGATTGCCCCTGTGTTAATGAGGACGGCCATAATGGATAGCACGATAGTCTCGGTTTGCACGCTGTAGAAGGCGCTACCTTTCAAAATAATCTTCTTGATGACTTCAATATAGAAAGACATCGGGTTAAGGTAGTTGATTTTGTGCGCCCATTCCGGCATGCCTTCTGTCGGAGTGAAAACGCCGCTCAGCAACACGAAGACGATGAATAGAAACAGTACGATGAACATCGACTGCAACTGGTTTTCGGAAACGCTGGAGATGAAGAATCCCAATCCCAACATCACTAAAAGATAGATGGCGGTGATGCCCAAAAGCACGGGAACGCTTCCCTGTACGGATATGCCGAATATGAATTTCATAATGAGCAGTCCGGCAATAAATTCCACCATGCCGAGAAGCCAGAATGGAATCATCTTGCCTAAAAGGAACTGCCAACGCTTGATGGGTGTGACGTTGACCTGCTCGATGGTGCCGATTTCCTTTTCTCGCACGAGGTTCAGCGCGGTGACGTAACATCCGATCAGGGTGACGAGGATGACGAGAATGCCGGGAACAATGAGGTTCTTGTAGTTCATCTGCTCGTTGTACCAATAGATGTTCGAGATGCCGATTTTGGCTGTCCGGCTGGATACTGTGGTGTTATTGTCAATGGACGGCAAGGACATCTTGCCTTCTTTTTGTCTTTTTTGGGCAGCGGCCTGTTCTGCTTGAATCTTGGCTGCCAGCGCCTGCAGCTCGGCCGAGCCGCTCTTCTCGGCGAAATCCTGCATATAGCCGCCGATGATTTCCTGCGCGTAGCCCGTGCCGATGCCGGCTTTTACACTGTTGATGGCGTTCGCCGTGATGGCTATACGGGTCTCCTGATTGTTGAACAAATCTTGTTCGAAATCCTGCGGAATTTCAATGAGGATGTCGATTTTGTCGTGCTTCATCATCTCGTCGGCAGACTTCTTGTTGTCTAAAATACCGTGTGTGACGAAAATGTCCGATGAGTTGAACTTATGGATGATGTCCTTGGACATCTGCGAATGGTCGTTGTCGATAAAGGCAATGTCCAAAACCTTGATTTCATAGTCCGCGCAGAAAGGGAAAATCATAAATTCCACTAAAGGAGCCACCACGAGGATGCTGAGCAACAGGGGATTTCTAAACACCTGCAAAAACTCTTTCTTTATCAACATTAAAATAATCCTCATAACTAATTCCTTTTATCTAAGCGGGTAAGACTGAAAATTATAAATACGACTGCCATCACAAAGAGAATGAGCAGGTAAAGCCAGATGTCGAAAAATCCTGAGCCCTTAATCATAACGTCTTTAATGGCTAAAATAAACCATTTGGCAGGGAAGACGTTGGCCAACACCTGGAAAATCATCGGCATACTGTTCAACGGGAAAAGGAATCCTGAAAGCAGCACGGTGGGGAGAAACAGCCCCATCATCGTAATCATCATAGCATCCACCTGCGTTTGACTGATGGAGGAGATGAGCAGACCGAAAGAGGCCGACGTCAGCATAAAGATAATACATAAAAACAAGAGCATCAGCAAACTGCCGTTGATGGGCATCTTGAACACCGTGACGCTGATGGCCAAAATGGCAATCGTTCCGATGAAGGAGATGAGCATATAGGGGATGACCTTGCCGATGATGATGTAGATTTTCTTGACGGGCGTGATGAGCAGCATACGCATAGTGCCTGTCTCCTTCTCACGAGCCAACGTGATGGAACTCATCAGTGCGGTGACCAATACCATAATCAAAGTGATGATGCCCGGCACAAACATATACACACTGTTGGATTCCGGATTGTACAGCATTTTCATTGTGATGCCGAAGCCCGTGTTGCTGTCGTTGTTGTAGTTCTCTGTGTAACTTTGAACTACGGCACGAACGTAGTTGTTCAAGATGGATGCCACGTTCAAGTCCGACACATCGTTGATGACCTGTAAGGTGGCGGCGTGTTCTTTGGATAGCGATTCCTCAAAATGCGGAGGAATGAGAATCGCCAACTTTATATTCTTGTTTTTGAAGTCGTTGTCTATTTCAACCTCATTTTCAGGATAGGATACGATTTGGAAATATCCGGAAGCAGTAATCTGGTCAATCAGCAGTTTGGATTTGGTATCCTTGGATTGGTCGAGAATGGAAATCTTGGCATTACGGATATCTGTGCTGATGGTGAAGCCGAATAGCAAAACCAATGCGATGGGCATGGCCAACACCAAAGCCAGGGTGATTTTATCCCGGATGATGTGGATGAACTCCTTCCTCAATATCATTCGCAACTCTTTCATCTTTCGGCTCTATCTTTTTACAAATTTTACAAATACGTCGTTAATGGTGCTTACGCCCATTTGTTGCTTCAACTCTTCGGGCGTGCCGATGAGCTTGATTTGTCCTTCCGCCATAATGGAGATGCGGTTGCAGTATTCCGCCTCGTCCATATAGTGCGTGGTCACTAGGATGGTGACGCCTTTGGAGGCGGCATAGTAGATGAGCCTCCAGAACTCGCGGCGCACGATGGGATCCACACCGGAAGTGGGCTCGTCTAAAAATACGATTTTCGGACGATGCAAGATGGCGGTGGCAAACGCCAACTTCTGTTTCCAACCCAATGGAATGGAATCCACCAAGGTGTTGGCTTGCTTGTCCATATCCAACTCTTCCAATGAATGCATGATTCTGTCCTTCAACTCTTTCCTCGGAATGTCATAAATCGTTCCGAAAAGCTGCATGTTCTCAAAAACCGTCAAGTCTCCATACAAAGAGAACTTCTGGCTCATATAGCCGATACTCTTTTTGATGAGCTTTGACTGTGTGCGGATGTCGTAACCGGCTATCGTGGCGGTTCCGGATGTAGGCTGTAACAAGCCGCTCATCATCTTGATGGCCGTTGTTTTCCCCGCTCCATTTGCTCCGAGGAAGCCGAAAATCTCTCCCTCCTTCACTTGGAAGCAGATGTGGTCCACCGCGGTGAACGTTCCGAATTGCTTGGTTAACTGGTTGGCTTCTATACTATACACGGAGATAATGTGCTAATGCGATAATGTGTTAATGCGATAATGTGTTAATGCGATAATAACATATAAATCTTTATACTTGAAACCTGGAACTTGAAACCTGAAACCTTTACCCACGTTGCACAATCTCAATAAAGCAGTCCTCAATAGAGGGGTCTATGGGTTGGATTTCGTTGTGTTCCAGATTCTTATCCTGAAGGAATTTTTCGAATTGGGGTAGGGCCGTGGAAGGATCGTCGTAGAAAGCAATATGGCAGTGTTCCCCGTAGGGATAGTAGTTGCAGTTGAGCGGACATTCCTCCATTGCTTTGAGCAGGGAAAAGATGTTCTGGCTCTTGAAGGTATATAGTTTTCCTTTGAAATTCTGTATGAATGTGTCGGGTGTGTTGATGCCGATGATTTGGCCATCCTGTATCATCGCGATGCGGTCGCAGCGGGTGGCCTCGTCCATATAGGGCGTGGAAACCACCACGGTGATGCCGTGTTTGCGGATGGATTTCAGAATGTCCCAGAATTCTTTACGGGACACGGGATCCACACCAGTGGTCGGCTCGTCGAGGAAAAGCACTTTGGGACAGTGTATTAGTGCGCAGCATAGGGCGAGTTTCTGTTTCATACCGCCGGAGAGTTTGCCTGCCTTGCGGTCTTTGAACGGAGAAATCTGCTTCCAGATAGGCTCGATGATACTCATATTCTCCTCAATGCTGCTTTTGTACATCACGGCAAAGAAGTCCAAATTTTCCTGCACGCTGAGGTCGGGATACAGGGAAAACGTGCCGGGAAGATAGCCGATGATTTGACGGACAGCCTTGTATTCTTTGATGATGTCCATTCCGAGCATCTGGATTTCTCCGCTGTCAGGAAGCAACAGGGTGGTGAGAATGTTGAACAAGGTGGATTTGCCGGCGCCGTCGGGACCTACCAGACCGAACACCTCGCCCTCTTCCACAGAGAGTGAAATGTCGCTCAAGGCAGTGACTTTGCCACCATAAACCTTGTTGATATGCTGTATCGTGATCGCGTTCATCCGTCAGTCGTTTCCTGCTAATGATATATTTGTAAATAATTGTTCCTCAATATTGTAGTGAATAATGTGGCCGGAACAGTTCTCTGTTCGCAGCTAACAGCTCACTATTTGAAGATCACGTCGCCGGGCATTCCGATTTTGGCGGAGCCGTCGTTCTTGAAGCTGACCTTTACAGCATATACGAGGTTGACGCGCTCTTCCTTGGTCTGAATCATCTTGGGCGTAAATTCTGCCTTTGGTGAAATCCATGTGACCGTACCTTCCAACTTGATGGGCTTGCCGTCTTTGTTGTCCAAACGAACAACGGCTTTTTGATTGAGTTTTACGGAAGCGAGAGCATCTTCGGTAATATAGACTTTGATGAACATATTGGTCAGGTCGGCCATCTTGAACAGCGGCTTGCCCTGATAGGCGAGTTCGTTTTCTTCAATATATTTATTAATGATGGTGCCGGTGATAGGAGCTTTCAAATGACAGCTTGCCAAAACGTGTTGGAGCTGTTGGAGTTGGAAACGCATAGCTTCAACTTCTTCCAAAAGGGATTGGTCCTGCGTGGAAAGGGTGGATTTGGTAGCGGCAATCTGGCTCCTGGTGATGTTGATTTCGGCCTGAATGTCATCCAACTGCTTGGTAGAAGCAGCATTCGCTTCAATAAGATTGTGGACACGCTGCTTTTCCTTGTTCAAAGTGGCCAACTTGTCTTCCAATACTTTGACTTGTGAGCCGGCATCTGGACGACGTGCCAAGATGGCATTGATGGAGGATTCCAACTGCTTGATTTGAAGATATGTTTGGAATGTGTCAATGCAACCCAAATCCTGTCCGGCTTCATAAACCTGTCCTTCTTCGATATCAAAGTCCAGCATCTTGCCGTTGCTCTCGGAGGAGACGATGATCTCAGTGGCTTCGCATACGCCATACGCGTCCGCATCGCCTTTGTCCTTTTTACATCCTATATTGATGAACAATATACTGGCAATAAGCGTGTAAAGGGATACTTTTATCAGTCTGTCATTAGATAAATATCTTTTCATATTATGGATTTTCAAAATTGAACAATTCTAACTTATTAATTACAAATAGATTAATGCTTTATTTGGTAAAATAGTTTACTTCACAATAAAGAGCGGCAAAAGTAATTTTTTTTTTGGAACAAGCAAAGCACAACGAATTGTGAATAACGAATAAATATATTTTCAAATTATTATCACATTATCAAATTGTCGCATTAATTTTTTATCTTTGCACGCATTTTAAAATATACCATTATGACATTAGAACAACGTATTAATGAAGACATTAAGGCCGCTATGCTGGCCCGCGAAAAAGAAAAACTCAATGCGCTCCGCGCTATCAAATCTGCTATATTGCTGGCCAAAACTCAAAAGGGCGGCTCTGACGAAATGAGCGAAGAAGCTGAAATCAAACTTTTGAAGCAATTGGTCAAACAACGCCAGGACTCAGCCGAAATGTACAAATCCCAGAACCGTGAAGATCTCTATCAAGAGGAAAAAAGCCAACTGGACGTCATCAACCTCTATCTGCCGCAAATGATGTCTGAGGAAGAAGTCGAATCCACACTTAAACAAATCATTGCGGAAAACGGCTTTGCCGGAATGAAGGATATGGGTAAAGTGATGGGTATGGCAACCAAAACTTTTGCCGGCAGGGCAGACAATAAAATGGTACCAGACATCGTTAAACGCCTACTTGCCTAATCCCGAACTTGAAACTTTAAACTTGAAACTTTAAACTTTAAACTTTAAACATAAACCCTTCCCTCCCGACAATATGAAGTACTATATCGTAGCCGGTGAAGCTTCCGGCGATTTACATGCCTCCAACTTAATGAAAGCGCTTAAAGAGCGGGACCCTCAGGCTGAATTCCGCTGCTGGGGTGGCGACCTGATGGAAGCGGCCGGTGGCGATTTGGTCAAACATTATCGTGACCTCGCCTTTATGGGCTATTGGGAGGTGTTTATCCATCTGAATACGATTTTACGTAATATCCGTATTTGCGAGACCGATATCCTACTGTATGAGCCTGACGTCTTAGTACTTGTAGATTATCCCGGCTTTAACCTCCGTGTGGCTGAATTTGCCAAAGAACACGGCATCAAGGTCTGCTATTACATCTCTCCGCAGATTTGGGCGTGGAAGAAAAAGAGAATCAAGAAGATAAAACAGTATGTGGATGAGATGATGGTGATTCTTCCTTTTGAGGAAAAATTCTATGCTGACAACGGTATGCGTGTGAATTATGTGGGACACCCGTTGCTGGATGCCGTCAGCAAAGATCTGCACGATAGTGAGGAAGTGAAATCGTTCCGCGAACGTAACGGATTGGACGATAGGGAAATCATTGCACTTTTACCAGGTAGCCGCAAACAGGAAATCCGCGACATTCTGCCGCAGATGTTGCGTATGGTGGAACTTTTCCCAAAATACCAGTTCGTGATTTCGCAGGTGTCTTGGCAGCCCAAAGCACTTTACGACAAATATGTGAAAGATACACCTGTGAAAATGGCGTTGGGTAGTGCCTATCCGCTGTTGGCCAACGCGAAAGCCGCTATCGTGGCTTCCGGAACAGCCACGTTGGAGACGGCCATGATCGGCACACCGCAGGTCGTCTGCTATGCCGGCAGCGAAATATCCTACCTGATAGCCAAACATCTGATTTCCGGCATCAACTACATCTCGTTGGTGAATCTCATAATGGATAAGAAGGTCGTAACCGAACTGATTCAGCACGATTATAATACCCAGCATTTGAAAGAAGAACTAAGACTGATTACGAACGACCAGGCAAATGTTGACCGTATGAAGGCTGAATATAAGCAGCTATATTCTATGTTAGGTGATGGCTCCGCTTCAGCAAAGGCTGCCGACGTGGTGCTGGAATTGGCAAAAAGAAACTGACAATGAAAAGGTTATTGTTGTTATGGGTGCTGTTTGCCGCCTGTATCTCCATACAGGCGCAAGAAATGGACACACTGCCTCCGATGGCCAAAGATTATCAGTGGCTGTCCTATCGAGGTAAAGTCGAACTGACGGATACCGGCGGGACACGGAATTGCAACTTCTTTATGGTGAATAGAATAGATAGCATTATCTATTTGAATGTCCACGCCTCGGGTATAGAATTTATACGGGTGGTCTTCACGCCTGACAGCTTTACCTACGTGAATAAGCTCACATACCAATATTATAAAGGAACATACGCGCCTTTGCGGCTGCTGACTCATATCCCGTTGGATTTTCAGATGCTTCAGGCCCTTTTGAATGGAAATGAAGAACAACTGCCCCAACGACAAAAACTCTCTTTTGAGTATCGGAACTTTAGGGCAGTTGATTCGACGCAGTCCTTCTTTACCGAATTCGATTTCAAGGACTTGGACCACGTATTGGAAATCCGTGCTGATTTGAAGAATATCCGTTTCAATGTGCCCGGACCGACGAGCATACGGATTCCCGAAAAGTTTGAAGAATTCAAATTTTAGTTTTTCCAAAGATGATTTTTTCTGCGAAACAAATAAAGAAGATAGCGGGAGAATTGGGCTTCTCGCGTTGCGGAATTGCCCGCGCACATCCTCTGGATGAGGCTCAATCTCTTTTTGAAACAGCCTTGTTAGAGGGCAGGCACGCGGAAATGCATTTTTTGGAGAAAGACGTTCCCAAACGGTTCAATCCCTCTGAGCTGCTTCCCAATTGTCAAAGTGTGATTGTGGTTGCGTATAATTATCTGGTTGATATTCAGCCTGCTTCATCCAAATACCGTATGGCACGATATACGTGGATTGAGGACTATCATACGCTCTTGAAAAGGATGTTGGAGGAAATGGTCAGTGAGATTTCTAAAATAGGGGAGTGCGCTTGTCGGATAACCGTTGATAGTTCCTGTATTTCAGAAAAGAATTGGGCGGTAGAGGCCGGCATAGGTTGTTATGGCAAAAACGGACTTATACACAATGACGACGGCTCTTTCTTTGTGCTGGGTACGATTTTGGCGGATTTTGCGTGCGATGACTATGATTATATCCGAAAATCTGACTGTGGCGACTGTCGGGTATGTGTGGATAGATGTCCCGCGCGAGCCTTGGATACACCCTACCGTGTGGATGCGCGAAGGTGCTTCTCATACCATACCGTGGAGAATAAATCTATAGAAAATGAGCTCGTCAGAAAGGCTCCGCTTGTCTATGGCTGCGATGTCTGTCAAGAGGTTTGTCCTAAGAATTTCAAAAAGAGAACAGGTGTGTCAGACAAACCGAAAACTTCCTTATTTTTGCGCCTCCAAAATGAGCAGTACGAAAATCTCACCACAGAGGATTTCAAACGCTATTTTGGGGACACAGCAATTGCCAGACGGAAGTACGAGCGCTTCTTTCAAGCAATTCAGATTCGAAAAAATAATGACTAATAATGAATATGTTGGATAGTAACTCGGAAATTTTGGATTATGCCAGCCAAGTGCTCTTGGAAGAGGCGGAGGCTGTAAACAAGATACGTCAGTTTTTGAATGAGGATTTCGTGAAGAGTGTGGAAACCATTCTGCATTCCAACGGGCGTCTGATTGTAACGGGCATTGGCAAAAGCGCCATCATCGGGCAGAAGATTGTGGCCACGCTCAACTCCACCGGCACTCCGGCCATCTTTATGCACGCTGCGGATGCCATTCACGGTGACTTGGGCATTATCCAGCCCAATGATGTGGTGCTCTGCATCTCGAAAAGTGGCAACACTCCGGAAATCGCCCAACTGACTCCATTTCTCAAGAAAAACGGCAATGTGCTGATTGCTATGGTGGGCAACACGGATTCCTATCTGGCGCGTGAGGCATCTTTTGTCCTGAACTGTGCCGTTGATCGTGAGGCAAGTCCCAACAATTTGGCTCCCACTTGCAGCTCCACCGCACAGTTGGCCTTGGGTGACGCCCTAGCCTCCACACTAATCAAGCTGCGCGGCTTCACCTCCGATGACTTTGCCCAATTGCATCCCGGCGGTGTGCTCGGCAAACGACTCATTATGAAGGTTAGCGACCTATACAAATACAATGATGTTCCCGCCGTTACAGCGGATGCGCCTATGCAGCAGGTCATCTTGGAGATTTCGGGCAAATGTCTGGGTGTTACGGCCGTAGTGGATGGTGACAAGGTGATTGGCGCAATTACTGATGGAGACCTGCGCCGTATGCTCCAAAAAAATCCCGATTATATCAAACTCAAGGCTGCCGATGTGATGACGCTAAATCCCAAATCTATTCCCGAAAACACCCTGGCAGTGGATGCTCTCGAACTGATGAAGGAAAAAAATATTACCAATTTGTTCGTGGTGGATTCCGAGGGACGTTATCGCGGAGTTATTCATATTCACGATATTATAAAGGAAGGAATCGTTTAGAAAGGGTGCTTTGAAAAGTTTTTTTCGACCTCTTTGTGAAAGTTGTTGGAAGTTTTGAAAAAAATACTATTTTTGCGCCCGCTTTCGGAACGAAAGCTGACCGATAAAATGCCCGGATGGCGGAATTGGTAGACGCGTACGTTTCAGGTGCGTATATCGAGAGGTGTGCAGGTTCAAGTCCTGTTCCGGGCACCAAAGTAAGAAAAGACTCAGCGATGAGTCTTTTCTTGTTTTGTCACGGCTGTCAATCCTCTGCTATATATTTTGATGACGCGGACTACTAAAATGCAATTTTTAATGTGAACGACAATCGACAATAGAAGGTAATCTGCAAATCTTTAATCTGTAAATTTTGTGGAAAAAGACCAAAGGTCGAGACCAAGACCGAAAAAATCCAGCACACTGGCTGGAGTTGGCACGATCGGGTTTAAAAACGTGAATTTTTGTAAATGATTATATTAAATAGTTGAAAATGAAAAAGATAGTTATCGCGATGGCGGCATTGCTGGCTGCATTGTCCGGCCCGGGATATGCGCAGGAGGGCAAAGGCCTTCCTCGGCTTGGGAAAAGTTCGATTGACGCAGTGCTGGCTGCCATGACCCTTGAGGAAAAAGCCGGGCTGCTTGTTGGAGACCACGAATTTGACTATTACAAGAACGGGACCGTCAAGGAGAAGGTGCCCGGAGTGGCAGGGACGAGTCTGGCTATACCTCGCCTGGGTGTAACCTCCACCTATTCCACCGACGGCCCTGCGGGCGTGAATCTGTGGGCGGAAGGTCAGGAAGAACCATACGCATGCACCGCATTTCCCATCGGCTCGCTCTTGGCTTGCACGTGGGATGCCGAACTGGTGAGAGAGGTTGGCGGGGCCATTGGAAACGAAGCGTTCGAGTATGGATGCGACATTGTGCTTGCCCCGGCCATTAACATTCAGAGAAATCCCCTTTGCGGCAGAAACTTCGAGTATTATTCCGAGGATCCGCTTTTGACGGGGAAGTTAGGCGCCGCTTTCGTGAACGGCATCCAGTCCCAGAAAGTCGGGGCCTCTGTCAAACATTTCGCCGTCAACAATCAGGAGACCTACCGTCGGGAAAACGATGCCCGGGTGTCCCAAAGGGCTTTGCGCGAAATCTATCTCAAAAATTTTGAGATTGTCGTAAAGGAATCGCACCCCTGGACAGTCATGTCTTCCTACAACAGAATCAACGGTATGCCGACACAGGATAGCTATCCGTTGATGACGACTATCCTTCGCGACGAATGGGGATTCAATGGCGTCGTGATGACCGACTGGACACGCCAGCTTAGGCACACGGCCCTGCAACTCTACTCGGGGAATGAACTGCTCATGCCCGGTATGCCTGAGCAGATTGAGGATATCATTGCGTGTGTCAAGAACGGACGTCTGGCAGAGGAAACCTTAAATCTATCTGTCAGGAGAATGTTGGAACTCATTGTCCGCACACCCACTTTCAAGCAGCTTTCGTACAGCAAGAATCCAGACCTCAAGGCTCACGCCGAAATCGCAAGAAGGGCCGCTACAGAGGGAATGGTGCTTCTAAAGAACGAAGCAAACACACTTCCTTTTGACGGGAAGAATCGGACAGTCGCACTCTTCGGACTGGGCTCATACGACTTCTGTGCCACAGGCGTGGGGTCGGGCGAGGTGCAATCGACCCACGTCGTCAATCTGATGGAAGGACTGGAAAATGCGGGATACGAGGTGCAGCCCGATCTCAAGGCACTGTATGCCAGCATTAGCGAAAAGAAATCCGAATACAAGCAGTTTGCCGATATGGTGGCTGAAGAGGAGATACACATCAGCAAGGCATACGCCGCTGAAAGGGCGAAGGATGCAGATTTCGCTGTCGTCACCATCAGGAGAACGGCTGGCGAATACATAGACCGCCACAATATAGAAGGCGATTTTCAACTCACGCAGACAGAGCAGCTTCTTCTCAAGAATGTTTCCGAGGCGTTCCACGCAGAAGGGAAGAAGGTCATCGTGGTCCTCAATACCGGCGGCGTTATCGAGACCTCGTCTTGGAAGGATTATGCCGATGCGATACTGTTGGCCTGGCAGGCAGGCATCGAGGGCGGAAACTCTGTAACTGACATTCTCACCGGCAAGAAGAACCCGTCGGGAAAGCTCACAATGACTTGGCCTGTGGATTATTTCGATGTACCTTCCTCCGCCAATTTTCCCTACGACTTCTTCGGAAACAGCTGGAGAGAAGACTGGAAGAAATGGGACCCATACAAAAAGAACACTGGCTATACCAACTACGACGAAGGAATCTGGGTGGGATACCGATTCTTCAACACGAAGAAGGTTGCCGTTTCGTTCCCTTTCGGATTCGGCATGTCTTACACTACATTTGAATACAGCGATGCCAACATCAAGCAGACGAAAGACACATACACTGTAACAGTCACGATTACAAACACCGGTAAAGTTGCCGGCAAGGAGGTCGTCGAACTGTATGTTGCAGCCCCGGCCAACACAATGGAAAAGCCGTCGCGCGAACTCAAAGCCTTTACCAAAACCAAAGAACTCCAACCTGGGGAAAGCGAAACCGTGAGCATGACGTTTTCGAACTACGACATCGCATCCTTCAGCGAAGGCCGGAACTGTTGGATTACCGAGGCTGGCACATACCAAGCTGAAATAGGAGCTTCCGTGGAAGACATACGCCAAAGCGTAGCGTTCAAAGTGAGCAAGTCGCATACTGCTGAAGTGTTGACAAGGCTATAGTCAACGGCGCAATATGTCATCATACCTGCAACGCCATTTTTTTTTAACTTCTTCCAATAGTTTCGTTTTTTTTGTGTACGTTTGCGACCTTGATTTTTAACCCCAAAAGTATTATCAATATGAATGAAGAAATGCTCAATTTGAAACCTGCAAAGGTCTTCTATTATTTCAATGAAATCACCAAGATTCCTCGCCCTTCCAAGAAAGAGGAAAAAATGTCCGAATGGTTGGAAAAGACAGGTAAGACGCTGGGTCTTGAGACCAAACGCGATAAAGTTGGCAATGTGCTGATTTCAAAACCGGCCACTCCAGGTAAGGAAAATGTCACCCCTGTGATATTCCAAGCACACATGGATATGGTTTGTGAGAAAAACAATGACATTGATTTTGATTTTGAAAAAGACGCCATTCAAACTTACGTGGATGGTGAGTGGTTGAAGGCCAAAGGCACGACGTTAGGCGCAGATGACGGTATCGGTATAGCAATAGCATTGGCTATTTTGGATGATAAGGAATTGCAACACGGCCCGATTGAATGTCTGTTTACGATTGATGAAGAAACCGGACTTACCGGTGCTGAAGCTGTTGAACCAGGTTTTATGAAGGGGAAAATGCTTATCAACCTTGATTCCGAAGATGAAGGACAATTCTTCATCGGATGTGCAGGCGGCGTGGATACGGTTGTGACATTGGATTGTGAATACGAGAATGTTAAAGATTTGGATGAAGAATATGCTTTCTACAAAGTAATGGTGAAAGGTCTTCAAGGCGGACATTCTGGAGACGACATCAACAAAGGTAGGGGCAATGCAGTGAAATTGCTCACCCGCGTACTTTGGAACGCTTACTGCGATTACGGTATTCGTGTGGCTGACATTCAAGCCGGCAATCTGCGCAACGCCATCGCTCGTGAAGGTTTCGCCGTTATTGCTGTTCCCACTGTGAATGTCGAATCCTTGCAGGCTTACATTAAGGAAATGGATGCTACTTATAAAGATGAGTTCCATACCACCGATGCCGGCGTTATGGTGTCTATTGGATCGGCAGAAAAGACGGACAAAGTGTTGGATGAATCCCAGCAGATTGATTTGCTTAATGCGTTATTGGTTTGTCCGCACGGCGTTCAGGCCATGTCTCAGGATATCCCTGGATTTGTGGAAACTTCCACCAATTTGGCTTCTGTGAAAAAGGCAGAAGATAAGATTACCATCACTACCAGCCAACGTAGTTCTGTGGAATCTCGCAAACAGGCTATCGCCGACAAGGTCGCCACAACATTCTGGATGATTGGCGCCGATCCTGTTACGGGCGACGGTTATCCTGGCTGGAATCCTAATCCGAATTCTCCGGTATGCAACTTGTTAGTGGATGCTTACAAGAATATTTTCAATAAAGATCCTCAAGTCTTGGCTATCCATGCCGGTCTTGAATGCGGTCTCTTCTCTGAAAAATATCCCGATATGGATATGGTTTCCATTGGACCGACATTGCGCGGCGTACACTCACCCGATGAAAAACTCGAAATCAAAACCGTCCAGATGTGCTGGGATTTGTTGGTTGAGTTCTTCAGATTGTTGAAATAATCTTATTCAATGATAAAAAAAAGGCACCCGGAAGGGTGCTTTTTTTTTGCGTAATTTAGACCTCTATGCCAACTTTTTTGTACTTTTGCACTCATATTTTTAATTTCATGTATTATGAGTACGGCAGATGTAATTATACTTTTGGTTCATTTTGTCTTCTCCATCATTTGCGGGCTATTGGTATGGCGCGCGTATGAACGTCGGCCGTCCTGTTTCTTCAAGGGCTTTTTAAGAACGCTCGTTTTCGGATTTGCAGGGGCACTCTACTTCTTGAAGAACTTCCAACCCGACGAACGCAAAGAGTTGCAGATCGCCTGCATAGTGGCTATGATTTGCGTCTTAGTGGCCAGTTTCTTACCCGTTATGGAAGGATACCGCTCAGAATTTCTATTATTGGCAATGTTTGTATCTGCCTTCATTCACAGCATCTTCAAATGGAAAAAAATGGACAAAAAATTCTGGGAAGATTGGAATTTCAACATCTACGGAACCTATTTGCTGAGTTTTATCTCCGTTGGCATAGTTGGTCTCGTTCTGGTTATGTGCTTTTAATTATGAAAAGACTAATAATACTAATGGGGACTTCTATTTTTAACATTTTCACGCCGTCCCTCTGAACTTCGTGAAGTCCGTTAGCCAAAATTCAAAGTGAACAACGCGGCAAATATATAAATTTTCTTCTATTTTCTAACTTTTCATCATTATTTTATGGGGGTAA
>JAZRYT010000186.1:0-6863 GCA_045600905.1 Bacteroidales bacterium | reverse complement strand
CATATTACGCACAAAAAAAAGTAAGTGATAAATCGTTTAGATTTCATAGTCACAAATTTTGAATTACGAGGGGCAAATTTACATAAATTTTTTAAACCTACAAGTTAAGGTGGTAAAAAAGCTCTAATGTTTCAACAATTCTTTCAGTTTATACGGCTTAAGATATGAGATTGGAACCAATCCCGTAACAAAAGCCAAAATCAGCGCACCGCCACAAGTTGCCAGAAAACACATCAGCGAATTCTGCCCGCAATGCGACAAACACAAAGTCATTGGAACTAACAATGCGAGATAAATACCACAGCGAAACAATGGCACAGCCGAAATCGAAATCTTGAGTTCTTTGAAAGCGATGACCAACTGTGAAACCGAAACTACGGTCTGCGTTGACAAGCTGGCGATGGCCGCCCCCACAGCATTCAGCCTTGGAATCAAGATTACATTTATCGCAATATTCACCGCTATCCCTATCAGTGCCGTAATATTCAGCATTCTCATATTACCATTCGCAGTCAATAAAGTTCCAAAAATATAGGTAAATGAAATGGGAATAATGCCTGGAATCAAATAGACAAAGACGGCTGCACTCTCATTGATATGTTCCTTATAAAGCAAATCAAGAATTGGATAACGATAGCACAACAACAACGTTACGGCGGTCACCGAGAATAGAAAGAGCAGAGAGAACGAAGCTCTGATAATCGGCGTAAGATCTTCCCTATCCTTCAGCATTTTGGAAAAGAGAGGCAGCAATATCACTGAAAAAAGATAAGCAATCATCACCAAGGCATCCAACAAACGGAAGGCAGAAGCATAAATGCCCGCCTCAAAAGAGGCTATATTGCCTGGCAACAACCTTTCAATCATCACAGAATCAATGCGGTTGTAAAAAGACATCAACAGATAAAGGAGGGCAAACGGAAGACTTTTTTTCAGAATGATGCCAAAGAAAGCGAAATTCCATTTCAGAGGCTGAGGCTTTCCCTTCCCTATCACAATCAGCAAAGCGATGAATGCGGAAATCAAATAGGCAGCCGTTTGGCAATAGACGAACCACTCGATACTGAACGGACGTGTAGTAACATTTCCCCATAATAAAATACCGCAAAAGATTATCATCAATGTCCTGTCCAGCACCGACAGCACGCTATCAGTCTTAAACATCATCAAGGCTGAAATATTAGAGCGAAGATAGAGGATGAACGCGTTAAGGAACTGGTTAATCGCAGTCCAAAACAGGATTTTGAGTTGCAAATCGCGATAACCAATAACCAAAGCCACGATGAAAGTTATCAGCATATAAACAACACCCAGCAACAACTTCAACGTGATGATACCTGAAAGATGCTTGGACAGCAACTGCGAGTGGCGGGCTATATTACGGTTATTGAAATTGGTAATGCCCATATCCAACAACATATTGAACAAATAGGTAAAGTTGAATACGGCAAAATATAGTCCATAATCGGCAGCGCCCACACGATTCTGCACCCCAACATCAATTCCTAAAATCCAGAACGGCTTAATCAGCAGGTTCAGACAAAGGAGAATCGCGATATTAAGGACAAAATCACGCTGCTTCATAGCTTATGCTTCGAAAGTTAGCAGACGATATTGACGATTTTTCGAGGCACGATAATCACCTTTTTCGGAGTCTTACCATCGAGCCAGCGCTGCGTATTCTCATCTTCCATCACCATCTTTTCAATCTCTTTCACATCCACATTCAAAGGAAGTTCCTTTTGGAAACGCGTCTTGCCATTGAAAGAAATCGGATAGTTGTAATTGCTTTCTACGAGATACTTCTCTTCAAATTTTGGAAATTCGGCATCCACAATTGAAGTTTCGTGACCGAGCAGACTCCACAACTCTTCGGCAATATGAGGGGCATAAGCCGAAATCAAGATAGTCAATGGTTCCAGTATCTTGCGCTTATTACACTTCTTATCGCCCAATTCGTTGGCACAAATCATAAAGGCACTAACGGAAGTATTGAAAGAGAAACGCTCGTTATCATCTTCAATTTTCTTTATCGTCTTATGAAGAATCTTGTACTCTTCAGCCGTTGGTTCTTCCTCCGAAACCACAAAATTCTGCTCCTTATCGTGGAACAGACGCCAGAACTTGCGCATAAAGCGGAATACACCTTCTATACCGTTGGTATCCCAAGGTTTCGCCAACTCAATAGGGCCTAGGAACATTTCGTACATACGCAACGTATCGGCACCATACTTCTCAACCAAATCATCAGGATTCTGCACATTATACTTTGATTTTGACATTTTCTCCACTTCCCAACCACACACATATTTATCCTCTTCAAGGATAAATTCCGCATTGGCAAATTCGGGTTGCCATTTTTTAAATCCTTCTAAATCAAGAACATCATTATGCACTAAATTCACATCCACGTGGATTGGTGAGACTTCATATTGGTCTTTCAAACCCAGAGAGACAAACTTATTGGTTCCAACAATACGATATACGAAATTAGAACGACCTTGAATCATACCTTGGTTAATCAATTTCTTAAAAGGTTCTTCCTCACAGCTATATCCCAAATCAAAGAGGAACTTATTCCAGAAACGAGAATAAACCAGATGACCAGTAGCGTGTTCAGCGCCTCCCACATACAAATCGACATTGCGCCAATATTGATCAGCCTCTTTCGACACGAGAGCCTTATCATTGTGCGGATCCATGTATCTCAAATAGTAGCCGCTTGAGCCGGCAAAACCAGGCATTGTACAACATTCGAGCGGAAAACCGTCAGCAGTTTTCCAATTGTTAGCGCGTGCCAACGGAGGTTCGCCAGTTTCTGTTGGGAGATACTTGTCAACCTCGGGAAGAACCAATGGAAGCTGGTCATCACCAAGCATATAAGGCATTCCTTCTTTATAATACACCGGGAATGGTTCGCCCCAGTAGCGCTGACGACTAAAAATCGCGTCGCGGAGACGATAATTGACCGTTTTGTGACCAATGCCCATTTCCATAACTTTATTTATGATGGTTTTAGCACCCTCTTTCACCGTCATTCCCGTAATGAATTCAGAGTTCATACAGGTTCCATCCTTTGCCTCAAAAGCCTCTTCTTCGATAGAGCCACCAGCAATCACCTGACGCATTGGAATATTGAAATGCTTTGCAAAGGCATAGTCGCGACTATCGTGCGCAGGAACTGCCATAATTCCGCCAGTACCGTAACCCGACAGCACATATTCAGCCACCCAGATGGGCACCTTGTCGCCATTGAATGGATTAACGGCATAACTGCCAGTGAAAACGCCCGTCACCTTCTTCACATCGGTTTGGCGCTCAGTTTCCGAACGGTTAATGGCACGGGTAACGTAGGCTTCAACCTCGGCCTTACGATCGGGAGTTGTCAATTCTGAAATCAAAGGATGTTCTGGACAAAGCACCATAAAAGTCACTCCGAAAATGGTATCAGGACGCGTTGTAAAAATATCCAATGTAGGTTCGTGACCATCTATTTGGAAACGGATGAAGGCACCTTCGCTGCGGCCAATCCAGTTGCGCTGAATTTCTTTCAAGGAATCTGTCCATTCAACTTGATTAAGGCCTTGCAACAACCGTTCAGCGTATGCAGAAACACGCAGTATCCACTGTTTCATCAACTTGCGTTCAACAGGATAGCCACCGCGCACCGACAGACCATTCACCACCTCATCATTAGCCAATACGCAACCCAACTTAGGGCACCAGTTTACCCAGGTTTCTGCAATGTATGCCAAGCGGTAATTCATCAGAATTTCCTGCTGTTCCTTTTCACTCTTCGCCAACCACTCGGCTGCAGTGAACTGCAACTCTTCCGTTTGAGCCACATTCAGGCCTTCGCTACCTTTCGCTGCGAAATGAGCCGTCAGATTTTCGACAGGCTGAGCCTTCTGCAAATCCTGATCATAATAATGGTTAAAAAGTTGAATAAAAACCCATTGTGTCCATTTGTAATAATCAGGATCACAGGTACGAAACTGGCGATCCCAGTCGAAGGAGAAACCTATTTTATCCAACTGTTCGCGATAACGAGCCACATTTCGTTCAGTAGTTACCGCAGGATGCTGTCCTGTTTGAATGGCATACTGTTCGGCAGGAAGTCCAAAAGCATCGAACCCCATGGGATGCAGCACATTGAAACCCTTTTGACGTTTAAAGCGAGCATAAATATCCGAAGCGATATATCCCAGAGGATGGCCTACGTGAAGACCTGCTCCCGATGGATAAGGGAACATATCCAATACATAAAACTTAGGTTTTTCAGGATTGATTTCGGCTTTGTAAACTTGTTTTTCACGCCATATTTGCTGCCATTTTTTCTCGATTTCGCAAAAATTGTAGTCCATTATGCTTTGATTATGATGAGTTTGTATATAAAAATTTGAAGTGGCAAATATACGAGAAAAATGTTATCTCAATTTCTTAATTTTCGTAATTTCTTCATCAAGAATCTATCCGCCACTCCCCCGATGATATTTTCCAAGCTCTTATATAAATCGAACACCTAAAATCATTTCAAAAAAAGAAATTTTTCAATTCTCGAAAAATCTTTTTTTTTACTACATTTGCAAGATTATTTCACAATAAAAGAATAATCTTCGCGATATATCATTTCAATCAAAAACCTAATCTCAAATCATTATGAAAAAATTTCTTCCTTTGATTATTGTTATTTTCTGTGTATCACTTGTTATTGGCTGGTATGTTGGCATATACAACAAACTAGTTAAAGCAGATGAAAGCGTTAGTTCGGCTTGGGCACAAGTTGAAAATGTTTACCAACGCCGTGCCGACCTTATTCCCAACCTAGTAAAAAGTGTGCAAGGAGCAGCCGATTTTGAAAAAGGAACTCTTGAAGCAGTCATTAATGCGCGAGCAGCAGCATCTTCGGTACAAATAGACCCAACGAACTTGACAGAAGAGAACCTTGCCGCTTTCGAGGCAGCACAAAACAACCTCAGTTCATCGTTAAGCCGCCTGATGGTAGTTGTAGAAAAATACCCTGAATTGAAAGCCAATCAGAACTTTCTCGAACTGCAATCGCAATTGGAAGGCACAGAGAACCGCATTGCCGTAGAGCGCAAGAACTTCAACGCCGTCGTTCAGGTTTACAACACACAGATTCGTCGCTTCCCAAGCAACATTGTTGCCAATATATCTAACTTTGACAAGAAGGCCTACTTCAAAGCCACTGCTGGCGCCGAGCAGGCTCCCGACGTAGAATTCAACTTCTAACAGACTCCTAATGAAGCACTTTCTGCTCTCTTTTGGATTTTTATGTTTGCTTTGGACTACTACCTCTGCCAATGCACGTTTGGATTGGACACCACAAACCGTACCCAATCCTCTCAAAGAATCGCAATCTTTCATAGCCGACCCTGACCATTTTCTGTCGAATGACGAGATAGCTGCTTTCAATCAAATAGCATACGAACTTGATGATTCCGCCAACGTTCAATTCTGCGTAGTGGTTCTCAAAAGCATTAGCAGCCAATACACGGAATTTGACTTCGGCACCGAACTATTCAACACATGGAAAGTTGGACGAGACAACCGCGGACTGATGCTTTTTCTCGTCATGGATCAACGCTATTGGTTTATCCATACGGGCTATGGACTGGAAGATGTCATCACCGATGCTTTAGCCAAGCGCTTGGGAGATCTATACCTCGTGCCGAGATTCCGGGAAGAGGCTTACGGAGAAGGCATTCTTGACCTGACAGTTCACCTCAAGGAAATCTTCTTTTCCGATGATGCCCGAGCCGAAGCACTGGCAAGCACCTCAAGCACAAAGAATTTCAACTGGGATATTTTAAGTTCAATCGTTTGGTTCATCTGGTTAGCAATGTTTGTCATTGGTCTTGCCATCCTATTCATCAAGAAGACAAGGTGCGACAACTTTTCAGGGCCATACGATGTAACGATCATTGATGTTCAATACGCGCAAATCAAACCCAATAAGACCTCGTACCGTCCAACCTTATACGAACGTCGCTTCGAGATTTTCGCTTTAGTCTCCCTGCTTTCGTTAATAATACCTTTGTCGGTAGAGAACTGCATTCCAAGTCAGAATATACTAACCAACTTTTTGCTTTCGACCTACCTTTACCTTTCACTGGTGGCCGTCATCGTGCAATGCCGCATCAGCATCAATGCCGCGAAGAAATCGAAAAGTTCCATTGAACATTATCAAAGACTCACGCAAGGCAATAAACATCTTGCTGTCAGAATCCTCATACTGCCCTTGATTTTCATCCCTTATCTTTTTATTTATAAAGCAAAAACAGAAAAGCTAAAAGACGCCTATTGTCCCTGCCCCTATTGCGGGGAAATGGCACACAAAGCCTCGGATTACATTTCACAGCAGCATTTAACCAAGCCTATGCAGAGTGAAATAAGATTACTCTCAATGGATTACCGATACTTGGAATGTCCCAATGGCCATCATATCGAAGTCCAATATATAGGAAGACGGGCCAAGCATTTTCAGGTTTGTAAGCAATGTGGAGCGTTGGCCGTACTTCGAGATGGCAGTCACGTTGTCAAAGAACCGACCACTTTCTCCACAGGATTATGCGAAGAGGTTTCCATTTGTCACCATTGTCAAAAACACTATGTCACCACGTCCATACTACCCAAACTCATTGCCATGTCGGCGGCCTCGGGAAGCGGCAGAAGCGGTTCTTTCGGTGGAGGAGCTTTTGGAGGAGGTTCTTTCGGCGGAGGGCATAGCTTCGGCGGCGGATTCACTGGCGGCGGCGGAGCAGGTGGAAGATGGTGAGACGGAAAGAGGTTGAGAGGTTGAGAGGTAGAGCGGTAGAGAGGTAGAGAGGTAGAGAGGTAGA
>JAZRYT010000185.1:0-30974 GCA_045600905.1 Bacteroidales bacterium | reverse complement strand
GTAAAAAGACAAAAACCCGTCGGGCTTGATTCTTCCCAATCAGTCAATCCCATAACGGCGCGGAGCGCCGGAGAGAGATTGCGGTGATTACAGCGTCGGGGCACACCTCTTCCCATTCCGAACAGAGAAGTTAAGCCCGACCGCGCCGATGGTACTGCCCTGACCGGTGGGAGAGTAGGTCGTCGCCCAATACCACAGCCCCTTCTAAAGAAGGGGCTTTTTTTTTGCCCGCATCTTACCTTTTTTCTTTCTTTGCACCTTCTTTTTTTCGCTTCTTTTTTTAATCCGTATTTTCGTATATGAGAAAATTATTTGCATTCTTGGAACAACTATCACATTGCCTATCATCACGGTGTCTTTGATGAAAAATCTTTATTTTGCTTAGGTTATTATCATCTATTGAATCAAGCTTATGAAAAGTCTATTCCTTTTTTTCTGAAGTCATTGGAATTGAATCCTCAATATGCGGATTGCCACTATAATGTTGCCTATGCCTATATCTATGCTGAAAAACCTGATTTGGCTGTTCCGCGTGTCAAAAAATCTTTCACGCTGTATAAAGATAATAATCTTAAATCTGATGCAGCCCGTATGTTGGGAGTTATTTATTTTCAGCGAAAAGACTATGTATCTGCCCTGAAATATTTTAGGAAAGCGGACAAAATTTTACCTGATGATTTTAATACTCAGATGTATATTCTCGATGCACAATTGGGGTTGAATGACAAAAAAAGTGTTGCTACTACAATCAAGATCTTTAATCTAGAGCCAGGTCATCCTGCCATTTGTAAAAGCTTGACAGATAGTTATATTCGTGCTGGGAAAGCCTATGATTTGATATCCTTTTTTCTAAATAGAATCCAATATTACTCTTTTGATGATATGTCCTTAGGCACCATCTATTACTATCTTGGAGACCTTTATAGGGAAATTAAATTATCCATCAAGGCTCAAATGGCCTATGTTAAAGCTAAAGAACTACTTCTGAAAGCAGGATACGATGACGATGAAATCTACAGGTCTATAGATGATTATCTTGATAACCCGAATTAAGCTCAGTGATGAATTGAATGTAAGTCAAAGTAAGAAGTAAACCAACCCGTCTATCTCGGTATCTTTATCTTTTGTCCAATCTGTAAATTATTGACGTTAGATATATGGTTATATTTGGCCAACTCTGTAGCCGTTTTACCATATTTTCTACCAATGGACGAGAGTGTGTCACCTTTCTTAACAACATATATGGTTTCTTTTACCGGTGTTTGAGGCTTTGTAGGTGTGGTAGAAACGGTTTCTTTCTTATCAACTGCTGTAGTATCTGCCGACGTAACGGCTGTCGAATCATTAACATTTGTACTATCTGTTGCAACAGTTGGTGCGGGTTTAGTAATCGTAGTTCCCTTTTTTACAAGCAATCGTTGTCCTACACGTAAGTAATTGCTTCGTAAATGGTTCATTGATTTTAGTTTGGACACGCTAAGACCATATTTTGAGGCGATTCTGCCTAATGTTTCTCCTTTTCTGACGGTGTGATATTTATTGGGTGTCGTTTGAACAACTACATCTCCATTGGTCGTTGTCGTAGTAGAAATTTTATTCAAATCCTTTGTTGTATTGAAATACTCATCGTAATGATACTTTTCAATAGAGTCTTTCATTGCAATGAAACGTATGATGTCATTGGAACGGAGTCTTAAAGGATATTGTTCTTTGAATGCTGGAATGATGTATTTCTTATATTGGGGATTTAATGTCTTTATTTCATCTATACTAATTCCTAACACATTGGAAATCTGTTCGAAATGAAGTTCTTTGCTGACCATTACTGTGTCAACATTGGTGGGTATGGAGAGTGTGGTCGGTTGAATTCCATACAGATTGTGGTAGGTCATCATATACAAAGCACCAATATAGGCGGGAAAGTAGTTTTGTGTCTCTTTCGGTAAATAAGGACACACGCCCCAAAAATCTGTTTTGCCTCCAGAACGTTGGATGGCCTTCCGAACGTTGCCCGGCCCGCAGTTATACGCGGAAATAGCTAATCCCCAATCATTGAAAATATTATATAGGTCACGTAAATGTCTGGCTGCGGCATCTGTTGCCTTGTAGGGGTCGCGACGGTCATCAATGTATGTATCTACTTCAAGACCATATAGTTTGCCGGTTCCATACATAAACTGCCAGATTCCTGTTGCTCCAACAGGTGATACGGCCAATGGATTTAATGCTGATTCAATGATGGTGACATATACTAGTTCTTCTGGAACATCGTATTTGTCGAAAATGGCTTTCATCCAAGGATAATAATATTGCGCGTGCGTGAGAATTATGGATGAAGATCTTTGACGTTGAACGGAATAAAGCTCAATAAAGCGCTTTACTTTGTCATTATAAGCAAGGGGAACTTCGGTGACAATCGCTGAAAGACGTTTGAAAATCAAAGAGTCATTGTTGTCATATTTCGTTGTGTCGTCTTTGAGCTTGGAAAGAATGGAATTCTTATTGGAAAGCTCGTTTTTCACGTACCAGACATTCAAAAGAGAATCCATCTTTTTTATTTCTGATTTTGCGAAAATCTCAAGGTCATTGTTGACAGGCTTGGTCGTGTCTTTTTGTTCAATAGGATTATTCTGTGCTTCTATGTTACATAAAAACAAACAACTCAATAATAACAACCAGATTCTCTTTATCATAAGCGAAGTATTCGTTCTGCATTTGCTCCATTTCCGAAGCAGAAAAATTCATAAAAAGTCCAACCGACTATTGAAAAAACAAAAGGTTTAAAATTCAGGCCTCAAAAAAATCACTTTATGTTGTAATTATTCCATTTGATTTCTTTCCCTTCTTTAAACAAAGTCGTTAAAAATTGTGCGCCTTCCTCATCGTATTGTATCCAAGCCCCATCTTGAAGGCCGTTCACATATTTTCCTATAGTCTTGATGTTTCCATTTTCCCAATAAGCCGTGTATTTTCCGTCCCGGACATCATCTTCGTAGTGGATTTTAAAAGCTATTTTATCATTGTCGAAGGTGGTGGTCCAAAGACCTGTTCGCTTCCCTCCTTCGTATTTCCCTGTTTCAACAGCTGTTCCATTCCGATAGTACCAGGTCCCTTCCTCGTAGCCGGCCACATATTCTCCTTGTACGAGAGGCGTTCCCTCTTCATCATATTCGGCATAGTTGCCATCCAAATCTCCATCTTCATAGTAGGCAATAGTCATAGTATCGCCTGAAGGATAAAACCAAACCCACTCGCCGTGTTTCTGCCCTTTTTGGTTGTAATCCCCACTGATTTCCACAGTCTTATCAGTAAAATAGAATTTCCATTCACCTACTGGTTTGGAATTTTTGTATTTGCCTTTTGAACGAAGCTCACCGGTTTGGTAGTATTCTTTCCATGTTCCTTGGCGAAGACCGTTCATATCGGTAATGCCTTCATATCTCAACCACCCGTTTTCAAAAACATATCCCTTAATGACTTTCCCTGCGGTATCGAATTCCCGACGAATACCTTCTGGCTTATCGTTATAATAGGTGGCAATAATGGAAGGTTTTCCGTTTGAATGATAGGCCATTCTCTTATCTAATTGTTTGGTTTCCTTAGCGTTTTCTTCTAGTAAATCGTTCGTGTATTTTTCAACATAGAGGAAGTTTCCGTTTTCATCATAAAATTTGAAGAAACCGTGTTTTTTATCATTTAGGTAGGAGGCTTCCAGTTTAAGGTTCCCATTGTCCCAGAAGTATTTCCAACTTCCTTGTTTGTAGCCGTTTTTATCTGTACGATTGATGCGCTCGCTGCGGCTCATCACACCGTGATAATATTTTGTAATGACGATAACCAAACCGTCACTGTTGAATTCTTTTGCCATACCGTGCGGCTTTCCATCCACGTAGGGGACGATTTTTTTGAGCCATCCAGCGGTGTCGTATGTGCGTACGGCACCTATTATCGTGTCCAAATGCCAATTTGTTTTTGTATAGTCTTGGGAAGTATAGAGAATCTGTTCTCCATTTTTCTTTCCATTAATATAGTTGATAGTCAGATATTTATTTCCTTTTTGATAAAAAGTCCAAAGACTATCCAATTGAAAATTTTTGCGGTTTCCTTCTGAAAGGAGGTTCCCATCTTCATCGTAGGATCTCCACCATCCGTCGGGCTTACCATTGACGAGTGTCCCCTCACTTGATTTTACTCCTGAAGGGTAATAGAATGTTGTAAATCCATTGGATGTAGTTGTATCTTGCGCTTTTGATAAAGTGCAGGAAATCAGACAACTAAGAATAATAAGCCAACGGAATTTCATAGGAAGATAGTAAAAAAAGAGGAGTGCTTTCATACACTCCCCTTTTGATATGGAGATGTTATTTTGAACCGGTAAATTTGATGATTTCTACTCTTGTCTGCAGGGAGTTGAGAATTTGGATTTCGTAATAAACGTCCATATTCAGAGTGTTTCCAGTAAAAGTAGCATCAATTTTGATGTTTTTCACTGCTTCTTCGGCCGTGTTGATGTAGTTGCTGTTACCGATTATGGTTTCGAGGATTTGACCGATAAATTCTCCATTTTCAGAAGAAGCTTGGTAAGAGCCTGTGGTGGAGGTAGAGGTTAAAGGAAGAATACCGTAAAGGAGCAAGCCGTTTTGTGCAAGCGGATTGTTGGTCATTCTTACAGAACCTTCTTTGGTTTTGCTGTCCTTAATAAAAGTGAAAGTGCCGGTATATTTACCTGCATAACCTGTGGTATCGCTACAAGCCGAGAGAGCGAAAACCAAAACCAATAGAATGGGAAAAAATCTTTTCATTTTTGTGTTTTTTAATAAGTTAATATACGTGATAATTGTTTTATTTTTTTGTTGTAGTTTCTTCTTTATAAGGGCATTCCGGGTAATTGGGTTTGACCAAGGAATAGATAATCAGCCCGAGGCCGGCGAGGGCTATGGGGATGCTGAGTATTTGTCCGTTGTTGAGCGTGTGTCCCATTTCGCTGGCGACTTGTACTTCTTTGAAGAACTCAATGATGAAGCGCGCGGTGAAAATGACAAACAGTGTTATACCCGATGCGCGGCCGGCAGCCACCCTGCCCTTTGCAAATTTGAAGTAATAGATGGCTAATCCTATGAATACCAGCAAATAGACAGCCGATTCATATATTTGCGCCGGATGACGGAATGTGCCCGCGATTCCCAAACCTCCGTAAATGAAGTCGAATCCCCAAGACACATCCGTAATGCTGCCTACAATTTCGTGGTTCATCAAATTTCCAATTCGGACAAACGAAGCTGCAATCGGAATGGCAATGCCCAAACGATCCAATAACCAAAGGAAATTGATTTTATGCTTCCAAGTGTAATATATTAGAAATAGGATGATTGCAATGACAGCGCCATGGCTGGCCAAACCTTGATATCCGACAAAATGCCCGTCCCGAAAGGGAAGGAGTATCTCTAACGGATTTGTAATAAATTGCTCAGGCTCATAGAAAAGAAAATGCCCCAATCGCAAACCTACAATCGTCCAAATGATAGTCCAAATGGATATCTTGTCTAGAAGTTTTTGGGAAAGTTTTTCTGTCTTAAAAATCTGTTGGAGAGTATAATAGGCTAATAAAAACCCCGTGGCGAGTAAAATCCCGTACCACCGAACTTCTATTGAACCCAAATGAAAAGCAACGGGGTTGACTTTCCACGTAACAGTACATAATGTGTCTAACAACATAGTCCCGATTTTTGAGGCGGCAAACGTACATAAAAATTTTGATTCCTTACATTTATAAATATTAAAAAACAGGGTATATGCATTAAATTTTATTGAAGCGTAAAGGTGTGAAAGAGTAAAAGGTAGAAAGGTTCAGGATTATTGAAGAATGATGTAGGAACAATGAATAATGCTTTTACACAATATTTCAATCCAAAGCCTCTTTTTTATTGTTTTTGTACCTAAAAAATCGAAATTTTGTGTATGTTTGCCAGCTTTTAAATTTAGGGTTTTTAGGCTTATCGCCTGAATGCGAATAGGATTAAAATGCTATACCATAGATTATTTAACATTAAAATATCTCAATATGAAAAGACATCAGATTTCTACAAAGTTCTTAAGTATCGAAAAGGTTGCCAAAATTATCGACCGCAATCAAAAAATTGAATTGTCACAAGAAGCTATCGACGCGGTGCAAAAGTGTCGTGCCTATTTGGATAAGAAGACGGATACGGAAAAAGAGCCTATCTACGGCGTTACTACGGGTTTCGGCTCTCTTTGCAATAGAAGCATTTCCAAAGAAGACCTCTCTACTTTACAACGTAATCTTGTAATCTCGCACGCTTGCGGTGTGGGTAATGAAGTTCCACAGGAAATCGTTCGTTTGATGCTCTTAATGAAAATCCAATCTTTGTCATACGGCCATTCCGGTGTTCAGTTGGCTACCATTCAACGTTTGGTGGATTTCTATAACAAAGGTGTATATCCTGTTGTATATCAACAAGGTTCTCTGGGCGCTTCCGGAGATTTGGCTCCTCTGGCACATCTCAGCCTTCCGCTTATCAATATGGGTGAAGTCTATTATCGCGGTAAAAAATATGCGTCTTCCGTTATCAATGAAAAATTCGGTTGGGAACCCATCACATTGCAATCCAAAGAAGGTCTCGCTTTGTTAAACGGCACACAGTTTATGAGCTCCTACGCTGTTTGGTTGCTGATCAAGGCTAAAAAACTTTCCTGGTTGGCTGATATCATCGGTGCTGTTTCCTTGGATGCTTTCGACGGCCGCATTGAACCGTTCAATTTGAATGTACATTTGGTTCGCCCACACGCCGGACAAATCATCACCGCAACCCATTTCCAAGAACTCCTCCAAGGCTCCGAACTCATCAAACGCCATAAAGAACATGTCCAGGATCCTTACTCTTTCCGCTGCATTCCGCAAGTTCACGGCGCCACCAAGGATTCTATCCAACATGTTCAGGATGTGGTAGAAACAGAAATCAACTCCGTAACAGATAATCCTACCGTTTTCCCGGATGAAGATATCGTTGTATCTGCCGGTAATTTCCACGGCCAACCGCTGGCTTTGGTTTTGGATTTCCTGTCTATCGCTATGGCAGAACTTGGTAATATCTCAGAAAGACGTATCTACCAATTGATAGCAGGCAAACGCGAACTTCCTTCCTTCTTGGTTAAGAATCCTGGCCTGAATTCTGGCTTTATGATTCCTCAATATGCTGCCGCTTCCATTGTGAACCAAAATAAAGCATTCACAATGCCGTGTTCTACCGACTCTATCGAGTCCTCACAAGGTCAGGAAGACCATGTAAGTATGGGTGCCAATGCAGCTACCAAATGCTATCTCGTCGTTAATAACGTGGAAAAAATTCTCGGTATCGAATTGTTCAACGCTGCTCAGGCTTTGGAATTCCGTCGCCCGCTCAAATCTTCTCCGTTCATCGAAGAATTTGTTGCCGCTTACAGAACATTCGTTCCCTTTGTTGAGAATGACACCTATATGCACGAACTGATTCAGAAATCTATCGATTTCGTTAATGGCGTGAATGTTCAATAATTAACAAATATAGTAGAGACGCGATACTTCGCGTCTCTACCTTTTTTGCAAATGAAAAAATTCGGACTAATATTGCTCTGCGCCATACTGCTTTGTATGTGCAAAAGACCCGAAAAATTTTCGGAAGTTCCTTATATTGAGTTTGTTAGCATAGAAAAAGTAGATAATGGAACAGGTAAGGATGACCAAGCCAATTTGGTTGTCTATTTCCATGACGGTGATGGCGATATTGGATTGTCAAATGCGGATACCACAGGAGTCTTTTCTATGGATTCTACTTATTACTACAATTTTTTCATTGATTACTATGAAAAACAAAATGGCAATTGGATTCTTGTTGAACTTCCAACGCCGTTGCACGCCCGCATTCCCTATTTGAGTGAAAACGTGCCGGAATCTATTGAAGGCGAAATCACAATATTAACCTATATTAATAATTATTTTTCCCCATACGACACTGTCAAGTTACGTTGTCAATTGGTGGACCGCGCTCTGCATCAGAGCAATATTATCGAAACTCCTGAAATTATTGTAAACAAATGATAATCAACGAACAAGTTCAAAAACTCATAGCAATGTCGTTGCGCGAGGATGTTGGCAACGGCGATCACTCCTCTTTATCCTGCATCTCTAAGGATGAAATGGGTGAAATGAAATTATTGGTGAAAGAAGATGGCATTCTTTGTGGCGTGGATGTCGCCCGCGAGGTGATTCGTCAGGTCGATGAGAAAATTGAGATGGATCTTTATATGCATGATGGAGATCCTATTAAAAAAGGCGATATCGTGTTCAAACTCACAGGCCCGGCTTGCAGTATGCTTACAGCGGAACGTAATATTTTGAATTTTATGCAGCGTATGAGCGGTATTGCCACTACAACACATCAATATGTTGAAATGGTGAAAGATACGGGAGTTACTTTACTCGATACGAGAAAGACTACGCCGAACATGCGCATTTTTGAAAAATATGCGGTGAAAGTGGGTGGCGCTACCAACCATCGTTTCGGATTGTTTGATATGATGATGTTGAAAGATAACCATATTGATTTTGCCGGCGGAATTGAAAATGCCATTGATGCCGCTAATAAGTATCAGAAAGATAATGGCTTGGATTTGAAAATCGAAATCGAAACCAGAAATCTTGAGGATGTCAAACGCGTTATGGCTCACGGCGGTGTGCATCGCATTATGTTTGATAACTTCACCCCAGACCAAATTGTGGAGGGCGTGAAATTAGTAAATCATCAATATGAAACGGAAGCTTCTGGCGGAATCGTCAAAGAAACACTTCGTGATTATGCGGTCACAGGCGTTGACTTTGTTTCCATCGGCGCGTTCACACACCATATCGCTAGTCTTGATCTAAGTCTTAAATTTTCTAAAAATCTATGACAAAATGGCTTAAAATCCCACTCATAATTGTAGGATCCATCTTGCTGCTTTTGGTTTTGCTCTCCTGTTTGGCAGGACCTATTGCCAAAAACTATGCCGAAAAACATAGTGTGGAACTATGTCATCGAAAAGCTACTATTGAAAAAGTTCGCGTTAATATTTTCAATGGCTCAGTCTTGATAGACAAACTCATCGTTTTGGAGGAAGATGCCAAAACACCATTTTTATCTTTCAACCAATTGAAAGTCAATGCGTCCTTACCGATGTTGTTGAAAAAAACTGTGCGTCTTACTGAAATCGGATTGGATGGACTGGATGCCACTGTTATTCAAAATGGAAACCGTTTTAACTTTACAGATGTTATTGAATTATATACCAATAAACCTGATAAAGAAGAAAAAGACACTACGCCCTCCCAGTGGACAATAGATTTAAGAAATATTAAAATCAGCAATAGCGACATACAATACAAAGATGCGCAGGTGGGCAGCCATTTCGGATTGAAAGATATTGCTATTACTGTACCACAACTGCGCTTCTCTGGTGGTGATTCAGACATCAACTTGGATTTGGATTTTGATGAAGGTGGTAAATTGGGACTGAATTTGCTATATGACATTCAGCAGGGAAAATATAATCTGAAATTGCAAATGTCTAAATTTCAGATTAATGCGATTCAACCTTATTTGGTACAGTCTTTTAATTTTGATAATCTGAAAGGAGTTTTAAACGGAAATATTTTGGCAAAAGGTTCGCTACAGCATATTTTAGATATGGATGTCAGTGGAAATTTTGCTTTGGAAAATGTTAAAGTTGACAATGCGGATAAAACTCCTCTGCTTTCTTTTGCTCGTTTTTCTGCTGATGTTGATAAGGCTAATCTACAAAATATGGACTTCCATCTTAAAAATGTTCTACTATCAAATCTCGATTTTCATTATGACAATTTTAGGGATGGAAATACATTGTCCCGCTTAATGAAACCCAAGTCAAAGACTGAAGATACGAAAAATGATACCGTACAATCAAAACCGCTGAATTATCTAATTGATAATTTGACGGTTACAAATGGTAGAATTACTTATAACGATCATACTTTGTATGATAAAATGTCATTCCCAGTTAAAAACATTAATTTGGTCGTGCAGAATCTTCAAAGTGGTGCTTCCGCTCAACTTTCTCTCGATGCCTCCTTGGGTCAGTCTGGGACTTTGAAATGTAGCGGGAATGTCAATCCTATGGATTTAAGCAATGCAAAATTGCAGTTGGCGATTGAAAATCTGGCCATTAAGGAATTTTCTCCTTATTCTAGTTATTATTTGGCCTATCCGATCACGAATGGTTTGCTGTCTTTCAAGAGTGATGATGTTATTAAATCAAATTGGCTGAAAAGTGAAAACAGTTTGGATATTTTCAAACCTACTTTTGGAGATAAGCAAAAAAATATTAAGCCTGCTGCAGCCAACATTCCGATGAAGGCGGCTATGTATGTTCTTACGGATAGGAAGGGCCACGTGAAAATGGACCTCCCTGTAACTGGGGATATATCTTCGCCTGAATTTTCATTCAAGAAAATAATATGGAAGACTTTTGTCAATCTTATAGTTAAAATTGCAGCTTCTCCGATAGACTTTGTGTCTCATATAGCGGGTGATAACACATTTAAACCCATACAGTTAGCTGTTGATCAACCTCAATTGTCGATGGAAGATCGCTATCAGTTAAATGATATGGCCAAAGTATTGCTTGAGAAATCGGAAATGCAGTTGTCCGTTCAAGTTGGTTGCGGATATGAAATTCTCAGCGACGAAACGCCAAAGGAGTGCCCGAAGGAAAATGTTTTCAATCAGCTTGTAAATTATTTAGAGTCCCAGAATATTCCCGCATCCCGTATTGTTTTAGATTCCGCATCCGATGTGAAAGCGCCAGAAGGGAAAGTCAATGTTTTGTTTAATCTATCCATTCCTGAATAAATGTTGTTGAATATTAATAAAATAAGAGATAAATTCAAAGAATGGGGGCAGGATCTGCAGAGGGTACCCCTTTTAGGGAAACTAATTGTGAAATCTCAAACCGTGGTTTTGCCTGGTTTTCAGCATATACCGTTGTACAATGTAATGGATTATTTTTTCCAATCTCTAGGAAAAGGAATCCTTTTCCAGCGTGCCGCGGCCTTGACCTATAGGATTTTCATTGCATTGATACCAATGATTATCGCACTTTTTTCCATTATTGCGTATCTAGGTGATAATGTGCAACATACGTTGTTGACTTTGTTCCAGTCAATAGTCCCGGTTTATGCTTGGCCAGCAGTTGGTGACATCATCACGCAGGTTATTACTCAGCAAAATGGAACATTGTCTTCTTTGATGTTGGTCTTTGGAGTCTATTTCGCAATGTTGTGTTGCAATGGATTACTGGCAGCTTTGAACATCTCTTATTTCAATGAGCAAAAGCGTAGTTTTCTTAAGCAGCTTTTATTGAGTTTTGTAATAATGATGACAGCTTTTTTCATCATTGTCATAGTGTTGGGCCTGTTGATTTTTTCTTCTGTCCTGCTCAATCATATTCAAAGTCACATAGCGGCCCCTTCTGAAATATATTTTTATTTGATTCACGGTGTTAAATGGCTATTGATATTTGCCGCATTATATTTTCTAGTTAGCATTTTGTATTATTTAGCGCCCGTTAATAAGAAAAATTATAGATTTTTCTCCGCCGGTTCTTCTATTTGTACAATATTAATGGTGTTGATATTGTGGATATTGAATGTGTATTTTTCAAATTTTACTAATTATAACTTGATTTATGGTTCTTTGGGTGCTTTGTTTGCAATTTTACTATGGATAAACTGGAGCTCTTTGGTTTTGTTGATTGGTTTTGACTTGAATGTCAGTATAGCAAAAGCGAAAGAGGAAAATATCATTGAAGACATTGAAAAGTAAAGATATGTTACATCTATATTATATATACAATTAATATATTATTATGAAAGGAATATTGACAACTGTTCTCTTATTGCTGATATGGGGTCTTCCCATTATTATCAAAGCTGTAAAAGAATCGAAAGAACCCGCACCCAGAGTGAAAACTCCCATGCCGGATGATTTTTTGGATGAAGAAAATGAACCGAAAGCGAATAACGATTTGCAACAAAGTCGTGCAAATGTTCCAAATGGGCAAGAATATTTCACATACGAGACTTTGGATGCAGAAGAAAATATTGCGTCAGGATATCCACAAAACGAGGTTGACAATCAACCGCAAGCATTTGAAAATGAAGAAGAAAAGGAGTACAAACTTACGCTTGAAGAGGAGGAGATTTATAAGGGTGTGATTTATTCTGAAATCTTGAAAAAGAGGTTTAATTGATTGGTTATTAGATATTTTAAATAAATTGTTTTTTGGTGGTTGAGGCTAAGGTTTTTTTTTTTAATTTAGCCGCCCCAAATATATTAGGTAAAATAATTTAATGTTTAATATAAATTAATGGCTATGATTAAAAAATTACTCTCAACACTCGGAGTGATCATTCTTTTCACAAGCTTGGCATTTGCGCAGAATTCTACCATTAAAGGTAAAGTCACTGACCAATCAGGCGAGCCTTTGGCATATACCAGGGTTATGCTTCAAGTTGGTGACAAGACTGTGAACTTGGCTATGGCTGATGACAAGGGTGAGTATTCATTGTTCGGTGTCGAACCGGGAACTTACGATCTTGTAGCAGATGCTCAGATGACCTGTAAGAAATCTCAGCGAAAAACCGACGTAAAGGTCGCATCCAGTCAGGTAATGTTTGTCGACTTTAGCATTGACTGTGCAAGCGACTTGGATGAGGTGGTCGTAACGTATGAACCACCTGTCTTTGACAAAGATAATACGACGTCCTCGACGCGTATTAGTGGTGAAAACCTTAAGACAACGCCCGGTCGTTCCGTTACTAGCGCATTGGCTAACCTCGAAGGTGTGGCTAGCGTTGATGGTGATATGACCTCCGTTCGTGGTAACCGTCCTGATGGTCAACAGACTATCGTCGATGGTGTCCGCGTTCGCGGTAGCGGCGGCGTCTCTATGGCTTCTATCGAAGAAGCTCAGTTGATCCAAGGTGGTATCCCCGCTGAATATGGTGATGGTACATCCTTTACCGTCATTACTACTAAATCAGCTCCCAAGGATTTCCACGGTTCTGTTGAATTAAGAGGTTCTATCGATGGTTACAACAACTTCTTAGGTGCTGTCTCCCTCTCCGGCCCCATCTTGAAAGGTAAGGATAAAAAGAAAGATCCTACCCGTATCGGCTTCCTCTTCAGTGGTGAAGTTTCTTACGACCACGACAACCGTCCTCTTCGCGGTGGCTATTGGGTCGCTAATGATGACGTTGTCGATGCTATCATCGCTAATCCTCTTCGCTATAGCCCTACGGAATATGGTGTTAACTATCAAGAAGCTTGTTATTTGACAAGCGAATCTTTCCATAAACAACGCGTGAAAAAGAATGCTGGTACTTGGGATTACCTCGGACAACTTAAATTTGACTTCACATTGGGTAAAAGCCACAATATGAGACTCTCTCTCGGTGGTTCTTACGAATATATCAAACAGAAATCATGGGGCTCAACTTCCGCACTCTTCAACAACGCTAAAAATCCGATCGTAAAACAAGGTACTATGCGTTTGAACGCTCGTTTGAATCACCGCGTCTTTACCGATACCACTGGTGATGCTACCTTGAGAAACATTATGTATGATATCAATGTGAACTATACTCGCGTTAATGGTTCTTCCTACGATCCTGATCATCAAGACAGATTGTTCGAATATGGCTATATCGGCCAATTCAATTCCACTAAGGTTAGAAGTTATGAATATGCTGATAAGGTTACTGTTAATTTGAATGGCGATACAATGGACATCTACAACGCTAACGTATTTACAGGTTGGTACGATTCCATCGTTTCTTTCAAAATTAACCCGAACTATAACGTTAACCCGATTCTTGCTCAGTATAACTTAAATGTTTTGGATCAATTCCCAACAGAAGACGTAAACAACTATTACGGTGTAACCATTCCTTATGACCTCGACCTTTATAGAAGTTTCGGCGGTCTTCGCAATGGTGACTCTCCAGACCTTATCTACTCTATGTACTATTCCCCTGGTACGATTATGAGTGCCTATAATAAAAACGAAACCGAACAAATTGGTGTTAAAGCTAGTATCTCTATGAACTTGAAAGACCACGAATTGAAATTCGGTTACGAATTGGAAAAATTGACATACCGTGGTTACGGCGTTTCTCCTTCTTCTTTGTGGACTTTGATGAGAACAGAAGCTAACTCCCATATCGGTGAGTTGGATAAAGACAATCCTATCGTCAACCTTTCTGACGACGGCCAATCTTTCATTGTTGACTATAATCGTCTCATCAGCTTGGACGACCAATCCGTATTCGATAGAAACTTGCGTACCTCTTTAGGCTTGGATCCTAATGGTAGCGACTGGATTGACGTAGATAGCTATGATCCTAGCACTTTCAATATCGATATGTTCTCTGCTGAAGAATTGCTCCTCGGTACATCCTCTGGTTCCAATCCATTGGTAAGCTACTATGGTTATGACTTCACTGGAAAGAAAAACAATAAGAAAACAACTATCGAAGATTTCTTCAATGCTACTTCCAATGGTCAAAGAACGTATAACATCGGTGCTTACGAACCTATCTATATGGCATTCTACATTCAAGATAAATTCTCCATCAATTCCCTTCTTTTCAACGTCGGTTTGCGTGTTGACCGTTTCGATGCTAACCAACAGGTGTTGAAAGACCCGTATTTGTTCCGCGAAGCTTATTCTGTTAAAGACCTTCGTGATTTGAATGGAAACATCGCATTCACGGGTAACGCTCAAGATGATTGGGTTGTTTACTATTCCGGTAATGATACTTATATGAGTTCTGAAGATATCGCAGGTGATAAATTCAATTCTACCTCTATCGTTGGTTATCGTAGTGGTGACACTTGGTACAACGCAGCTGGTCAAGAAGTTACTGACCCTGAACATGATCTTTCTTTGAACGTTAACGGCCCGATCCTCAAAAACCCGCTTTTCAATGAAGATAATGAATTAATCAGCGGTATTACGAAAGTAGAATCCGGTGCTTTCACAGATTATAAAGCTCAATGGTCTGTAATGCCTCGTATCTCCTTCTCTTTCCCTGTTTCTGATAACTCTTTGTTCTACGCTCACTATAACATTATTACTTCCCGTCCTACAAACTTGCAGATTTCTCCGGTTGACTACCTCTTCATTTCCAAACGTAATTCCGCAAATGATATCGTAAACAACCCGAATACAAAACCGCAACAGAGTATCGACTACGAAATCGGTTTCCGTCAGAAGATTGGTGCTAAATCCTCTATCAGCATTAGCGCTTACTATTCTGAAAAACGTAACCAAATCCAAGCTTACCGCTTCTCTGGTGCTTATCCGAACACCTATTATTCTTATCAGAATATTGACTTCGGTACCGTTCAAGGTTTCACATTCGCTTATAGAATGAACAGAACAAAGAACGTCACTCTTTCTGCAAACTACACACTTCAATATGCTAAGGGTACTGGTTCTAGCACCACTTCCCAGTTGAGCATCTTGGCTGCTGGCCAACCTAACTTGAGAACCCTGACTCGTCTTTCTTTTGACCAAAGACATAGAATTGGTGTCAATTTGGATTATCGTTATGACGATGGTATCAACTATAATGGTCCTAAATCTGAAAAGAAAGTTATGGTTGACGGAAAAGAAACTGTTAAAACTATCAATTGGCTTGCCAATACTGGTGTTTCCCTTCTTTTCTCTGCTGCTTCTGGTACTCCTTATACTCGTTCCAGCACACCGTTCTCAACAATTGTTGATGGTACTTCTTCTCGTTTGTCAGGTTCTATCAACGGCTCTGATACTCCTTGGCAATTCCAATGCGACCTTCGTATTGACAAGACTTTCGTCTTCAATATGAACAAGAACGCTAAAGATAAAGATGGTAATGCTAAATCTGCAAAAATCGGTTACTTGACTATTTACTTGGATATCCAAAACCTCTTCAACTTCAAGAACGTGATCAGCGTATATGACTACACTGGCAACCCTGATGATGATGGTTATCTTTCCGCAGCTGAATATCAACAATCCATCCAATCCCAGATTTATGTTCCTTCCTTTATTAATTACTACCAAATGCGCGTTCAAAACCCGTATAACTACAGCCGCCCAATCCGTGCTAGCTTAGGTATTACATTTGGTTTCTAATCGTTTGAAATAAAAAAGATAGATATATGAAAAATAGTAACAAAATTTTCTGCTTGACCCTCCTTTTGGCCTGTATGGTCGCGGGTTCAGTACACGCTGAAAAACACCCGGGAGAGGTTCGTAAATCTTCCTCACCGAAAGCGGAATCTGCTACCTGCCTTCCCGCAAGTAGTTCCAATGAACTTACGGTGAATAACGTTCGCGCCTACATTGAAACCGGTGGTACTATGTGGTTCAAGGAAGTTGCTGAATACGAGATCCCGAAAGGATCTGGCAAAACTTCCATGTTTAGTGCCGGTTTGTGGATCGGTGGTAAAGATGCCAACGGTCAGTTGAAATTGGCTGCTGTTCGTTTTAGACAACGTGGTGATGACTATTGGACTGGCCCTCTGAAAATCCAAGGTGCTAGTACAACACAGTCTGAATGTATTAAATTCGATAAACACTTCAAAATTTCCCGTGCTGAAGTTGATAATCATATCTCCAGCTACAATACTTCTGGTTATGTGATGCCTTCTAGCATTCGTGATTGGCCTGCTCACGGCGATGCTGGTTATTCCCAATACCTTGCTCCTTTCAAAGATGTTAATAATAATGGTGTGTATGATCCTGAAAACGGTGATTATCCTTACTATGATATTAATAACGATCTTTGCCCTTGGACCGAAGACAATATCGCTTTAGCAGCACAACACGCCCTTCCTCGTACTCCCGAAGATCTTGCTTATTATGGTCCCGATTGGCAAAACTCCAACGGTATGATTTATGCCGACCACGTCTTGAAGGGAGACGAAACTTTGTTCTGGATTTTCAACGATAACGCAGGTGCCCACACCGAAAGTGAAGGTAGCCCTATCGGTCTTGAAATCCGTGGCCAGGCATTCGGTTTCTCTACGAATGATGACCTTAACAACATGACATTCTATTCTTACGAAATTATCAACCGTTCAACTTATACGCTTACCAATACTTTCTTCTCCCAATGGGTTGACCCTGATTTGGGTTATGCTAAGGATGACTATGTTGGTTGTGATGTTGCTCGTGGTCTTGGTTACTGCTACAACGGTTCCAACGTTGATGGTACTGGTCAAGTTGAAGCTTACGGCGACCAACCGCCCGCTGTTGGCGTTGACTTCTTCCAAGGACCTTATATGGATCCTGATGGCAGAGATAATCCTAAATTCCATGCTGATAGCGCTTCTTTCCCTGGCTATTGCGATAAATTCCTCAAGAGCCAATATGAACTTGACCAAATGGCTATCAATGGTGTGAACTTCGGTGACTCAATTATTGATAACGAACGTTTCGGTATGCGTCGTTTCGTATATCATGATAACAAGTCCGGCCCTACCGGTGACCCTAGCGTTGCTTTCGAATATTATAACCTCTTGCAAGGTATCTGGAATGATAACTCCAAGATGAGATATGGTGGTAATGCGCATACATCAAACGGCGGTAATGGCCCAGAATGTGATTTCATGTTCCCCGCTATGTCTGACGTCTGTAACTGGGGTACAATGGGTGTAGATCCTAACCCTTCACAATATGGTCCTGATGGATGGACTGAAGCTAATGTAGGTAACGCTCCTTATGACCGTCGTTTCATGCAATCTGCTGGTCCTTTCACCTTGAAACCGGGTTCTGTTAACTATATTACCGTTGGTATTCCTTGGGCACGTGCTTCACAAGGTGGCGCTCAAGCTTCTGTTGAATTGCTGAAAATGGCTGATGATAAGTGCCAATCTTTGTTTGAAAACTGCTTTAAGACTTTGGATGGCCCTGATGCTCCTGATGTTACTATTCGCGAACTCGAAAATGAATTGGTTCTCTATATCTCTAACGAAGATAGAAACAGCAATAACTGGCACGAAACATACGTAGAGTTAGATCCTCAAATTACAAAGTCTTTGATTACTTCTACTTATATCAACGAGCCTGATACTACTTTTTCTTATACAGCTACTGGCGAACCCGATACAATTGTTAGTGAACATTTAGTTCCTGTACAGTACGAAGATACACTTTCTCATGACCAACGTTGTTACCATTTTGAAGGTTATCAGATTTATCAATTGAAGGATGGTTCTGTTAGCGTTACTGACTTGGGTGATGCAAGCAAGGCTATTTTGATTGGTCAATGCGATATTCAAAATGAGGCTTCACAATTAGTTAACTGGATATACAATGAAGCTATTGGTACTTCAGTCGCAACCGAAATGGTAAACGGTACAAATAACGGTATTTTCCATTCTTTCGCTGTTACTGAAGATAAGTTTGCCACTGGTACAAACAAAGGTCTTGTTAATCATAAAGAATACTATTTCTTGGTTGTAGCTTACGGTTACAACGAATATAAGAAATTCGCTTTGGATGCAGATCATATGGATGGTCAACCTACTCCTTATCTCGCTGGTCGTCGTAATATCAAAGTCTATAGCGGTACTCCTCATAAATCAGTCGAAAATCTCACCAACTCTGTCTATGGTGACCAGCCCATGATTACCCGTTTGGAAGGTCAGGGCAATGGTGGTCTGTTCTTGGATATGACTGATGAATCTAGAGAGCAAATCCTTGCAAATGGTGTTTTCAACAATGTCCAATACAAGAACAACTATGGTCCTTTGAGCATTAAAGTTGTTGACCCTCTTCAAGTTAAACCATACGACTATTATATTAAGTTTTTACCTAACTCTCTTAGTGAAGATGTTAATGATAGTACAGAATGGCAATTGATTATTTCTGATGACGTTACTGATGAAGAGCTTGCAGAACTCAATATTAATAGAGTTACTACTGCTTCTATGCCGATCAGTATGACAAATGAAGAGCTTTTCTTGGATCTTGGTATTTCTATTTCTATTCAAAATGATAATTTCAAAATTTATCAGCAAGATCTTGACGAATATGTCGCTAATACTTCCGCTGGCTATAGTTTTGCTAATTTACATTGTTATGGACAAGTTGACTTAGTTGGTTCTTCTATTGAGTTTGGTGGGGACGGAGTTGCTTGGTTGACAGGTCTTCCTGATATTGAAGGTGATTATCCAGCTAACTGGATTCATGCTGGTCAACAGTCTTCCGGTAAATGGCATGATTGGGGTGAAGGTCAGGGTCAAGTTGGTGCTGAAATTGACTATAACATGTGGAGAACTGAAGATATGTGCCAAATTGTAGTTGCCGGTGTTTTGGATGATGATGAAAGAACTAGAGCGTTCAAAGATCCGAACCAACTTTTTGAAAAGGTTGTGGATGGAACTTGGTCTCCATACGTCCTTTCTTCTCCCTATGACGGTGGTCCTCAAGCAAAATATATTCTTCCTGATGACCAATATTTTGCTCCAAGAAATGGTTCTCCTGCTTGTTCCTATTTCGATTTCACTAAAATGAATGCAGTTCCTAGTAACCCTGGTTATAACCAAACTTTGACGAACCTTTACTCTGTTGATGTTGTCTTAACATCAGACAAGAGCCTTTGGACTCGTGCAATTGTTCTTGAAGCTGGTGCTGCACCCGAAGATCAGAATTTCCAAGTTACACAGGAATTTAATGGTGAAACATATAATAACGTCCGCCATGAACCTAAACATTGTCCTTCTGTAGATAAGAATGGAAATGCTTGTTCTCCTGATGCAGGTATTAGTTATAATCCAGATGATGCTAACTATATGGGCTCTACTGGTTTCGGCTGGTTCCCTGGTTATGCTATCAATGTTGAAACAGGTGAGCGTTTGAATATTATGTTTGCTGAAAACTCTCTTGATACATTCAACAATGGTAATGATATGATTTTCAATCCTACATCTGTATATGCTTTTTATAAAGATTTACAAACAGGTGATTACATCTATGACGAAGAAACAGGTAAACCTCTTGCTATGTCTCAAACTCTCTTCAATTCATTTAGAGATGCCTATGGCATTACTTACGGAGAGCCTTTGAACGGTGGTCGTCATTACATCTACGTTGTCGGTAGTTCCGGTAATACATGTAGTATGCCTTACAGAACATCATCTAGAAAACGTAACTTTAATGATGGCGGTACTGTAACTCAAGGTCATGGTGGTACAATCCCTGGCACTTCTTTGGCTTATTTTGATTGCGGTGCATACGATGCTGGTGAATGGTTAAGTGCTAAGTTTAATTCTTTCACCTCTATGACTAATTATTCCGATAACGATAGAATGCGTAGAAAGATGCAACTCTTTAACAACGTAATGTGGACTAGCATCCCTATGCCTGTCGTTAATCGCGAAGAAGAATGGTTGAGTACTGATGCTACTATCAAGATTCGTGTATCTCGTCCTTATATGAGATATTCCTCTCGTTGGTATGACAGCCCTGAACAATCTTCTAACTCATCTTTGAATAGTGGTTATCCTATGTATCAATTTACAACAAAGAACCTTACTACTACAAAGGTTGAACAACCTGAGGAAGTACAGACTTTGTTGGATGAAATCAATATTGTTCCTAATCCTTATTATGGATTCTCGCAGTATGAGCATACTGCTCTTGAAAACTATGTACGTATTGTTAATTTACCTGCTAAATGTACTATTTCTATCTATACCGTTAATGGTACTCTTATTAGAACACTTACCAAGGGTGATGCAGCTACTTCATACGTACAATGGGATCTTAAGAACCACGCTAACATTCCTATCGCTGGTGGTGTTTACATTATCCACGTTAAAGCCGATGGAATTGGCGAGAGAACCCTTAAATTCTTCTGTGCAATGCGTCCTACCGACTTAAATGGTTTCTAAAATTATTAATATTGTAAAAAACAAAGAATATGAAAAGTATATATAAATCATTAATAATTTGCACTTTAGTCGCTCTAATATCTGTCAGCACCTCTTATAATGTGTTGGCAGGTAACCGCGACCGTTCTGGTCAGGCAGGTGCATCCCATTTGTTGATAGACCCGTGGGCTCGTTCCAATGGTATGGCTAACGCTGGTATCGCTGAAATTAGAGGCCTCGAATCTGTATATTCTAATGTTGCCGGTCTTACTTTTGTTAAGAAGACGGAATTCTCTTTCAACCGTACTCAATATCTTGTTGGCTCTAATTGTGGTATTAATATTAATGCCCTTTCTTTTGCGCAACACCTCGGTAAGGGAGAACGTGACTTTGGTACTCTTGCTTTGTCTTTTTCCTCTATGGGTTTTGGAGATATTCAAGTTACTACTGTCAATCAACCTGAAGGTGGTTTGGGTACTTTCAGCCCTTCCCTGATGAACATTGCCCTTCATTATGCTAAATCCTTTAATAACTTCATCAAAGGTGGTGTTTCTTTGAAAATTATCAATGAAAAAATCGCTGACTTGAGTGCTACTGGTTTCGCTTTGGATGCTGGTGTTCAATATATTGCAGGTAAGTATGAAAACTTTAAAATCGGTGTTTCCTTGAAGAACATCGGTCTCCCTATGTCCTACAAGGGTGATGGTCTTTCTAATCACGGTTTCTTCTCCGGTTCTGATGTTGAACAAACTCTTGATATTCGTTCCGCCGAGTATGAAATGCCTTCCCTTTTGGCAATCGGCCTTTCATACGACTTCTTGTGGTTCGGTGGTGAATATGCTAGTATGACTAAAGAAGAATTGGCTGAAGAAGGTCTTACACGTGATGATGCTAAACACAGACTTACCCTTGCTGGATCTTTTATCGCTAATTCTTATTCTAGAGACATCTTTGCTCTTGGTCTTGAATATGGTTTTATGAATTATTTCATGGTCCGTGCTGGTTATTCTCTTGAAAACCTTTCTCAGAAAAGAGAATACAATGATGAAGGTGTAGAGCAACTTACTGCTCTTCTCTTCAACACAGACTCTTTCTTTGCTGGTCCTTCTGTTGGTGCTACCGCTGTTATTCCTTTGGCTAAGGGTAACAAGGGTTCCAGAATCTATATTGATTATGCTTATAGATTTACCAATAAGTGGAGAGGTAATCACTATATGGGTATTAAAATCACATTATAATATTTAATAACCTTTATAAACATCAAATAGAAGAGACTTCGCGAAGTCTCATCTATTTTATATTAATAGACGACAATTATGGAAGATGTAAAATATTATTCTCAAGAAGGTCTTGATGCCCTTAAAAGAGAACTTAACCAACTTGAATCTGTAGAAAGACCTAAGATTTCCCAAGCCATTGCTGAGGCACGCGATAAAGGTGATTTGTCCGAAAATGCTGAATACGATGCTGCAAAAGAAGCCCAAGGTCTTCTCGAACTTAAAATTGCCAATTTGCGCAATCTTATTGCTAAAGCTAGAGTCCTTGATGAATCTAAAATCGATGTGTCTAAAGTCTTGATATATTCTATTGTGAAAATTAAAAACATTAAGAATAATGCCACTATGACTTATACCATTGTACCTGAATCAGAATCAGATTTTAAAGCTGGTAAAATTTCGGTTTCCAGTCCTATTGCTAAGGCTTTGATTGGTAATTCGAAAGGTGATCACGTTACGGTTCAAGCTCCAGCTGGATGTATGGAATTTGAAATTTTAGATATTTCTAGATAATTTTTGAACTTTATGGAAGAAACAATTTTTACGAAAATAGTTAAAGGCGAAATTCCTTGTTATAAGATTGCGGAGAATGATGATTTCTTTGCTTTTTTAGACATTTCTCCAATTGCTAAAGGCCACACTTTGGTGATTACCAAAAAGCAAAACGATTATATTTTCGATTTGCCCGATGAACTACTTGGTAAAATGATGGTTTTTGCTAAAAAGGTTGCGGCTGGTATCAAAACTGCTGTCCCTTGCAATCGTATCGGTGTGGCTGTTATTGGCATTGACGTGCCCCATAATCATATTCACCTCGTTCCTATTAATGGTGTCGGCGATTTGAATTTTAAAGCTGACCGTGTTCAATTGTCTGAGGATGAATTTAAAGAAATTGCAGCTAGAATTTCTGCTGCAGTTGAGTTGTAACATTTAATTTTATTGTGATGGAAATCAAAGAATTACAAGATATAGCAACCCAAGTAAGAAGAGATATTATTCGTATGGTCCACGGCGCAAAATCCGGACATCCGGGTGGCTCCTTGGGATGTGCCGATTTTTTGACGGCACTTTATTTTGATATTATGGATATCAATCCTGCAAACTTTACGAAAGAAGGTGTTGGTGAGGATATGTTTTTCCTTTCTAATGGACACATTTCTCCAGTTTTATACAGTGTGATGGCTCGTAGAGGCTATTTTCCTGTTGATGAACTTGCAACTTTCCGTAAAATGCCGACTCGTCTTCAGGGTCATCCTACTCCTGTCGAAGGCCTTCCCGGAATTCGTGTTGCTTCTGGTTCCCTTGGCCAAGGTGTTTCTGTGGCCTTAGGTGCTGCTTTGGCTAAAATGGCTAATAATGATCAACATCTGGTGTATGCTCTCACTGGTGATGGTGAACTTGAAGAAGGACAAATTTGGGAAGCCCTTATGTTTGCCGCTGCTAAAAATGTTGATAATATCATCGTTACCGTAGATAATAATGGTAAACAAATCGATGGACCTACCGATGTCGTGTTGAATTTTGGCAAACTACGTACCAAATTTGAAGCCTTCGGTTGGATGGTTTTGGAAATGGACGGCAATGATATGAAGAAATGCATTCAAACTCTTAATTTAGCTAAAACACTTGCCCATAATGGCAAACCCATCGCCATTATTATGAAGACTGAAATGGGTCAAGGTGTTGACTTTATGATGGGTACTCATAAATGGCACGGTTCTGCTCCTAATGATGAACAGGCTGATGCCGCTTTGGCTCAACTTCCTGTCACTCTTGGTGATTACTAATAGCTCCTGCTACAGTGAAAATCGTCAACAGATACCTCTGTAAGAATTTCCTCGGTCCTTTTGTCCTAACCTTTTTTGTGGCGTTGTTCGTTCTGCTTATGCAGTTCCTTTGGAAATGGGTTGATGAATTGGTTGGTAAAGGATTGGAAATCAGTATGCTGTTGAAATTGCTCTTTTATGCCTCCCTCACGTTAACCTCTATGGCCTTTCCATTGGCCGTGCTTTTGGCTTCGCTGATGACTTTTGGCAATATGGGTGAACGTTATGAAATCGTAGCTCTTAAGTCGGCTGGTATTTCGCTTCATCAGATGATGCGTCCTCTTTGTGTGCTTTCCATTATTATTGCTTTTATCGCTTTTGTCTTTTCTAATGAAGTGATCCCAAAAGCCACTGTCAAATTGAGGATGTTGCTGTTTGATATTCAGGAGCAAAAACCAGCCCTCAATATAGAAGAAGGTGTCTTTTATAATGGCTTTGATAACTACTCCATCCGCGTTGGTAAAAAAATGGCAGATGGCGAAACTATCAAAGATGTAATGATTTATGACCACTCAAGGCACGCGGGGAATACCTCCTTGACTTATGCTCAAAGTGGTACGATGAAAGTCACACCTGACAAACATTATCTTGTCTTTACGCTGTATAATGGTTCATTTTGGGATGAAAACAGCTATGCCCGAACCGGTGGTGTTTCTGGCCGACACCCTTTGACCAGAGCTACCTTCGATAAGCAGTATAAGCGTTTCGATATGTCGGATTTTGCTATTGACAAAGTTGACGCTAGTTTGTATGAAGGCCATTCTACCACAATGTCCATCAATCAGTTGAATGATCGAATAGATTCTCTAAAAGGCGAAATTGCGGAATTGGCACACGGCGCGTCCGATGTGTTTTTCGGAAACCTTTTCTATTTCAATCTTTTTATTAAAAATGATTCTCTCGTTTTCGATACGCTTTCAAAGGCTGTAAAATGCGATCTGGATGCCTTACCCCATGAGCAAATGTCTAAGATTCTTGCTTTTGCCGATAACGCCTCCCGTTCTTTTGTGTATTCAGTTCGTTTTTCTTATCAGGATATTGATTTTCGAACGCATTATCTGTGGGGTTTCCAAATTGAATTTTTCAGGAAGTTCACTCTTTCTTTGGCTTGCGTGCTTTTCTTCTTTATTGGTGCACCACTGGGGTCTATTATTCGCAAAGGAGGTATCGGAATCCCGTTGGTTTTTACCGTTGTGTTTTTCACCCTATATTTCGCTCTGTCTATATTGGGAGAGAAAATTGCCAAAAGTAGTTTGTGGCCTGTCTGGTTCGGGATGGGTTTGTCCTCGTTTCTCTTGATACCTATATGCGTCTTTCTGACTTTTCACGCCACTACAGATTCCGCTGTCTTGTCGCCAGATACATATTCCAAATTCTTAGAAAAAATTCAAAATTTTAAACATTTCTCTAAAAAAAGCAATGAAGATTCTTCAACTTTGTCATAAACCGCCTCTTCCTAAGGTAGATGGAGGATGTATAGCTATGCACAATATTACGGATGGTCTGCTAAAAAGCGGACAAGATGTTCGTGTTTTGGTTGTGGAAACACTCAAACATCCTGTGAAAGTTGATGCTTTCCCAATGGATTATTTGCAAAATACCCATTTTGAGTCTATCTTCATTGATACTACTCCTAATTTTAAAGATGCCATAAAAGCCGTTTTCAAAAGGAAATCCTATCAAATTAGCCGTTTCTATTCCAAATCTATGGTGTCCAAACTGATACAGATTCTGCAACACGAATCTTTCGACATTGTCCACCTTGAATCCATATACGTTACTCCATATATTCCCGTCATCCGAAAATATTCTGATGCTAGAATTGTGATTCGTATGCACAATATTGAACACCAGATATGGGAACGCCTTTCCAATAATGAAAAATGGCCTTTGAAAAAATTTATCTTTGGGGCTAATGCAAGACAGTTGAAAAAAGTGGAAAAACGCATCCTTAACGATGTAGATGGCTATATGACCATTTCTCAACCTGATTATGACTATTTCTGTTCAACAGTAGCTGAAAAAGCCGGAACGGTTATTCCTTTCGGACTGGATATGGACAATTATGAGGTGGAAGATGAATATATCCCTTCCGAACAGCCCAAACTGTTCCATATTGGTAGTATGAATTGGTCTCCCAATATGGAGGGAATAGAATGGTTTTTGGAGGATATATGGCCTGAAATTCATCAAAATCATCCCGAGTTGACATTTACAATAGCCGGTCACGGGATTTCTGACAAACTTTACCAACGAAAAGACCCTAATGTGCAGGTGGTCGGTGCAGTTCCTTCTGCCAATGATTTTATGCTCAATCACGATATGATGATGGTTCCCCTTTTGTCCGGCAGCGGCATTCGCATCAAAATTGTTGAGGCAATGGCACTCGGGAAGGTTGTCGTCACTACGAGCGTTGGCGCGCAGGGACTGGATGTGGAGAACGGCAAGCACCTTTTCATTGCCGATACGCCGGAGGAATTTTTGGCCGTTATTGACAAGTGTATCGCTACGCCCGACATCTGCAGTATTATCGGCGAAAATGCGCGCGACTTTATCTCTGTTTATCACAATAATGATTTGATAACAGAAAAAATATTAGACTTTTACCAGCAGGTTATTGCTCAATAAAATGAAATATCTTGACAAAATTCATACGCCGGACGATTTGCGCAAATTGTCGGTGGAAGAACTCCCGGCTCTTTGCGAGGAACTGCGTCAATTCATTATTGAAGAGACAGCGCAGCACCCCGGACATTTAGGCTCCAGCCTCGGCGTTGTGGAATTGACAGTGGCCATTCACTACGTGTTTGATACCCCAACCGATAAGTTGGTTTGGGATGTCGGGCATCAGGCTTACGCCCATAAGATTCTTACAGGGCGTAAGGAGCAGTTTGCCACCAATAGATGCTATCACGGCATAAGCGGCTTTCCGAGGCGCGAGGAGAGCGAATATGACGCATTTGGTACCGGACATTCATCCACATCCGTTTCGGCCGTTTTAGGGATGGCTATGGCCGCCAAAATGGATGGCGATGCCCAACGCAGCCACATAGCCGTTATCGGTGACGGTGCCATCGGTGGCGGTATGGCCTTTGAGGCAATGAATCAGGCCGCCTACCGCGACGTAAATATGCTCGTCATTCTTAATGACAACAAGATTTCCATCGACCGCAGTACTGGCGCGATGAGCAAATATCTGCTCTCCATTACCACATCGCCGGCATACAACCGATTCAAAAACCGCATTTGGAATATTTTCACCTTCAAAACACGCCAGTCCAATAAAATCACCAACTTTTTCAGTAAGATGGGAAATGGACTGAAAGGCTATCTTCTTGGCGGAAGTAACTGGTTCCAAAGTCTTGGATACCGGTATTTTGGCCCCGCAGACGGACACGATGTTGTCGCTTTGGTGAAAACATTACGAGATTTGAAAAAACTACCGGGACTGAAGTTGTTTCACGTGTTGACCATCAAAGGCAAAGGCTTGGAAATGGCGGAACAGAACCAAACCACTTATCATGCTCCCGGAAAATTTGACCCGGATACCGGTTGTCAAATCAAGTCGAAAACGGAAGGAATGCCCCCGAAATATCAGGATGTCTTTGGTCATACGATATTGGAATTGGCACGTGAGGATGAAAAAGTCCTAGGTATTACGCCGGCAATGGCAACGGGTTGTTCTCTGACGATTATGGACAAGGAGTTTCCCAACCGCGTTTTTGATGTCGGCATTGCCGAGCAGCACGCGGTGACGTTCGCTGCGGGTTTGGCCGCCGAAGGCTATATCCCGTTTTGCAATATCTATTCTTCCTTCCTCCAACGCGGCTATGACCAGGTGATTCACGATGTGGCGTTGCAAAAACTGCCCGTCGTATTCTGCATTGACCGTGCTGGAATCGTGGGAGAAGATGGCGCCACCCATCAGGGCGTCTTCGACTTGGCCTTCTTGCGGGCCGTCCCCGACCTGATTGTGGCATCTCCTTTGAACGAACATGAGTTGCGCAATATGATGCTTACAGCATACCATCACGCCAAAAACGGAGGTATTCCCTTCGTCATTCGCTACCCGCGCGGTCGCGGCGTGCTCGTCGATTGGCGCAATTCGCCCGAAGACCTTCCTATCGGGAAAGCACGCGTCTTGCGCAATGGTGAACGCATATTGGTGCTCTCGCTCGGGCCGTTGGGTAACAATGTGTCTGCCGCATTGGACAATCTGCAGTCCCAAGACCATTCACTGGGTCACGTGGATGTGCGCTTCCTGAAACCGTTGGATGAGGATTTGCTGCGACAATTGTCGGCACAATATCCTATTTGGATTACAGTCGAAGATGGTACTGAAAAGGGCGGACTCTTCTCCGCTGTGGCGGAATTTATTGCCGATAATCAACTCCCGAATAAATTGTATCACGTAGCTGTTCCTGACAACTTTATAGCTCAAGGCGACATCCCGAACCTCTATCACGAAGTGGGATTTGGCATTAAAGATCTTGAAGAAAAAATACGGAAAACGATGAACAGGGAATAAGGAATAGGTAATAGGTAATAGGGAGTTTAGTACCTATCTTTTTAAACCTTAAACCTTAAACCTTAAACCTTAAACTAAAAAGGGCTTCGCACGAATTCTCGCACGAAGCCCTTAATTGTTAATTGTAAATTGTCAATTGTACATTATTTCTTCACGATGCGTTTGGTCACAACGCCCTTGTCGGTAAGGATGCGTGCGAAATAAACGCCGTCGGCATACGTGTTGATGTCGAGCGTGACGTGGGTGTCTTCCACCTTCGTCGTGCTGATGAGTTTGCCATAAACATCATAAACGTCAACACTGTTAATTGTACATTGTTCATTGTTAATTGTACATTGTCCATTGGTCGGGTTCGGATAAACGCTGATGCTGTTATCCAAATCGTAGTTGTTCACACCGTCAGGTTGGGTGGTGAAGTGGATGGTTTCAGAAGCGGCACTCTGCATATCGTTGTCGCAGTTAGCCATCACCTGAACGTCGTATTGCGTTTCAGGGTTGAGGCCAGACAAAGTATAAGTCATCGCGTTGGCAGAAGCTGATTCCCAAGCGGAAGCTACTGTCTGTTTGTACAGAACGGTCCAAGCGGAAGCAGTGTTCGGTTCTTGGCTCCAGGTGATGACTGCGGAGTTCTTCGTGATGTTGTTAGCTTCCACGTTGGTAGGAGCAGGACAGGTAGGTTCGTCTTGGTTGAGTGTGGTGAAGGTGCCGTTAGCCCAGTCGGAGACGTTACTTGCGTCGCAAACAGCCTGTACGCGAACTTGGTAAGCGGTGTTGGCCGTCAAACCGGTGAGCGCGTAGGAAGGTGTGTTGTTAACCGTAATGTTGCTGGACCAGTTAGCATCTGCAGCTGCCTTGTATTGGAGGTTCCAGGAAGTTTCGTCGCCACCAGGCGTCCAAGTGATGGTTGCGGAGGTTTGGGCGATGTTGGAAGCTGCCACATTGGTAGGAGCGTCGCAGGTGGTGCCAGGACCAGGGTTGTCAGCTAATGTCACGTTAATATCGTCAATACAGCAGGAGTAGTAGCTGCTGCTGTAATTCCAATGGAAGGCGATGTTGCCTGTGGCTGGAATGTTAGAACCTGTGAAGTCAACAGAGATGGTATCACCAGAGCTTAGAGACGGAATGGTTGCCACGGTGACGAAGGAGGATGTGTTAACAGAAGATGTCACATAGCCAACGGTGAGTGTACCGGAAGAAGTGCTTTCCATCTGACGCCAGAAGTTCAAATGCAGTGTATTGAGCGGTTGGTCAAATGTGGGAAGTACTGCGTAAGCATCAGCACCAGAGGAACCGCAGGTGAATACCATACAGTTTGTACCGCTGTGCGGATACCAATAGGCACCACTACTGGTTATGTGTGGAGCAGGGTAGGAAGTGTTGGTTGTGGTGGTTACCCAACAAGCTGGAGCAGGACCTGCCGTAGAATAGGTGGTTCCAGAATAGGAATCGAAGTTTTCAACGTATGGCAGTGTGGTAACATCGCATTCGGTAGCTGCATTGCACACGGAACTCCAAGCACTAACATCGCCATCACCGCAGTCAGCCTGTACGTAGAAACTGTAGTTGGTAGAAGCATTCAAGCCCGTGACTTCAAACGGGTTGGAAGTAGCAATAACTGTTGTACCGGAACCCTGAGTGAAACCGGCAGGACCGTATTCGATGTTCCATTGGGAAGCTGTGCCATTTTCCGTCCAAGAGAGAGTGACGGAAGATGTTGAGGCTGCGGTTGCAGTCAGAGCGTTGGGGGTAGGACAGGTGATGGTGCCGCAGGTGTGGGTGAAGAATATAGCGTTGTTGGCCAGGGTGCTTCCATCGCCGCAGGTAAAGAGAGTGTTACCATCGGCATCGGCAATCGTAAAGGAGGTCTCGTCAGAATAACTGCCGGTGGTCCACGTGAAGGCTACTTCTGCATTGTCGCATTCGTAGTAGGTATAGGTGGAAGAAGAACCGCTACCTAAGGTGACTGTTGCAACTTGAGCGTTGTTGGATAAGATGTTAATGGTATTGCCGTTCCAGCCATCGCCATAGCTGTCGTTCATATTGAAAACATATACGCAGGCATTGGAGCAAGGCAGGGTGGTTGCTGTAACTTCGGAGGTAAAGTCGCTCTCATCCGTGCTGCTGCACACGGCTTTCACACGGAAGCTATAGGTGGCATTGGAATCCAAACCGTATAGAGTGTAGGTGCTCGTATAGGCAGGTTCGCTGATCCAAGTTGTTTCGGTGTTTTTCTTGTATTCAATCAACCATTCGCTTTCAGAGTTGTTCGGTGTCCAGCTGAGATCAACGGAGGTAGCCGTGATGTTGCTGACAGTGAGGTTGCTCGGTCTCCAGCAGGAAGGCGTGTAGT
>JAZRYT010000184.1:0-3943 GCA_045600905.1 Bacteroidales bacterium | reverse complement strand
AGCGGTCTTTTCCGTACCTGAAAATTGTAAAAAACAAAATGCGCAAATTCTGATTTGTAGTGAAAAGACACAAACAAAGATTGCTTTTTTGCCACACTTTGGGGATAGTGTACGCAGCATCTGGATGAACGTATCGCGTAGGCAAATTAAGAGCCAGAGAAGTTTGTTTTATTGACAGAACGTAGCATCGGTTAAAAATGTGGAATTATTGGTACGAAAAAGGCTTGTTGCGAAGCAATAGCTATAGGCGTTCACTGGGATTGAAGCAAAGAGTTGACTCACGCTTGCTTCAATCGTTTGCTCCACTGTTTAGATGGATGATACTCATTCTGTTCAGAGAATATAAAAGCATAAAATATCGTATTTTTTGCTTTTTTATTTGGTACATTTCATTCAATACATTATCTTTGCCCCCGAACTCACGTTGTTGTCTTCGCTAACGAAGAAGATGGGGTGAGACAGACATTTTGGAAAGGCGTTCACTTGACGCTTTATCTGCGGCTTATCGAACTTCGCAACTTCAATAATCCTGCTGCAAGATAAGGCAATGGAAGACGCCCATTTTGGTAAGTTATTCATGCTACCAACCCGCAGCTGGCTCCGTTTTCGGAGCCCGTCTGTGGGTAAATGGGAAGTATATATTATCAGCGTGGGTTCCGACATTGCTTATCCTTAGCAGGAGGGCAATGCGAAGGCCGGATAAGCGGGATAGGCAAGAGGCAGAATCCCGCGCTTTTTTTATGTGCAAATTCAAAATTGTTGCCGAGTTGGGGATTGTAGGCACTTTATTGTAAGAATGAAAAAGGCTATTTTATTGTTTGCCACGTTTGGCATGGCTCTTGTGACAAAAGCGCAGACAGTTGACTATTCAGTTGTGGCTGTTCCCGAAGAAACAGGGTTGAACTTTTCGTGCATCACCAGCGAAAACGATTATGTCTGCATGCCAATGGTGGAAAGAAGAAAAGGTGGGTCTATCAATTGGCTGTCGAACAGAATCATTGACATCGACAAAGAGGGCAAAAAATTGGCATATCTGTCGTTTCGCAACAATACGACAAACATTTTCATCAAGCGTTTGGATATCCAAGGCAGTTCTATGCAGCGCACAAACCGCTCGGCAGTGCTTGATTTTGCCTATTCGCCAGACGGGAAGGTAATCTGCTTCAGTGAGGCTAACGGAAGCAACAATCAAGTGTTTCAGACAGATGCCGAAAATGGATATGTCTGTCGCCAGATTACCAACGGTAACAAAGACTATTCGCCGGTCTATTCCAGCGATATGAGCCAGATTTTCTTTTCAAGGCAGGAACAGAATTCGCTCAGCATTTGGAGTTATAATGTGCAGAACAATTTCTTATCAAGCTTTGCATCGGGCATGAATCCCTATCCTATTCCAAATACGAATGCTGTGCTCTGTACACGTACGAACGCTGAAGGCCGGGGCGAAATATGGAAGATTGACTATAATTCTGGCATTGAGGAGTGTATCGTGTCGGACGCTCAGCGTAGTTTTACCACTCCTATTCTATCGCCTGACGGAGAATGGATACTGTTTGTGGGAAGCAGTTTCCTGCAAGCACCTAACTTTGTCTATCCCAACACCGATATTTTTGTATGTCGCATGAACGGTTCGCAGTTTGCACAGCTCACCTATCATGCAGCCGATGACCTCAGTCCTGCATGGAGCAAAGATGGGAAGCAAATATACTTTGTCTCGCAGAGAGGCAGTGCGACAGCCGTTGCAAACGTTTGGAGAATGGATTTCTTATACTAATTTATTATTAACCACTTAATTCAATCACATTATGAAAAAAGTTATTTTGATGATTGCCATTGTCTTTATGGCCAGCACAAGTGCATCCGCACAGTTTATGAACACTGGTTCGGGAAACATGAGCCAAAGTACCAATCAGCAAACATATCATTCCGCAAGCGAGAAATCACCGGCAGTGGCTGGCCTGCTTTCGTTCGTCCTGCCTGGAGCTGGTCAGTTCTACAACGGTGAAAACAGCAAGGGATGGAGCGATTTGGCTTGGTCAGTTGGCGGCTATCTGGCAACGGGCATCGGGTCGAGTATCGTCCTCAGTTCTGATTCAGACGCTGGCATAATTCTCGGTGCGATTTTAATGATTGGAGGTGCTGCAACAAGTGCATACAACGGCGTCTCATCGATTATCGATGCAGTCAGGTCGGCGAAGCGAATAAACTTCGAGAATGGCTATGCCGTAGTAGATTTGGGTGACGACGTATCGCTGGGCTTTGCTCCTGAAATGGCATACAACCATCCCGAGTATTCCATAGGAATGAAGAATGAGTTCAATGCTGGCCTGAAAATGAGCATCTCGTTTTAATGAATAACGAATTTACCTTGATTAAAGATTCAATAGATATGCTGAAAAAGATATGTATTTCGCTGCTCGCATTCCTGACCGTTTTGTCTTTTACCAGCTGCGAAGATTTATTCGGTGAGGAAGAGGAAGATGTAAGTGAACTGGAAGTTGAGATTTCCATAGAATGCAAGAATGTTGAGAAATCTAGTAATCAGTATCGCCATCAATTTTTATGTAGTGGTAATATTGGTGGTATAGACGAGGATGTTAAGGTCGTAGTTAAAAGTCGGAAATGGGGAAATAGTGGATCTTGTTATGTAACAAGCACAAAGAACAGCACGACAAGTTTCTCTTTTACCTTTACCAGTAATTGGGAATATAGCTATATTCCAAATTATGGCCCCGAAACGTTTGATGTCACCATATATAAAAAGCCTAAAAAGTCCCACGCCTACTCTCAGCAGATCTTCACATCCTCGCTCGTGGTTAACCATTAACATAATAGCGTGATATTTTGCGACTCCTATCAATCTATTTTGACAAATGAAAAAAGGTATGAAGAACTGCTCAAAACTTATAAGTGGAGAAACAAACAGCTGATCCGATAAACCATTTAAGTAGAATGTTTCAAAAGCGGCCGGGATTTATTAGCTCTCGGCCGTCATTTGTAAAGGCCGCGGACAAATATGCCTAAAGGTTGTAACACTGTGATTCTTTTTCATTACACTTTGAGTTCTTTTTGTCACACATTGGGGATTGTGTACGCAGCATATAGATGAACGTATCGCGTAGGCAAATTAAGAGCCAGAGAAGTTTGTTTTATTGACCGAACGCTGCATCGGCCATGGCCGAAGGTGGCTTCGGTTATGACCGAAGGTGGCATCGGTCAAGAATGAGGGATAATCGGCTTGAAAAAGGCTAACTGCTACGCAATGACTATAGGCGTATAGAAGGAGTGAAGCAAAGAGTTGCTTCACGCTTGCTTCACTCCTTTGCTTCACTGTTTAGAGGAATGATATTCATTCGGTTAAAAGAAACGTAAAGCAAGTGAAGCAAAAAATACGAATTTTGTAAGTATTGATGCTTGAGAAACGCTTGAGTAAAACTATGGCAGAGTGGTTGTTTAGCAAAGCGAGATGCGCTCTGTGGGGAAAGTAAGACCGCTGCAAGTGTTGTGGCGGTGCGCTTTGTTGGCTGAGACATTGCGCTACAAATGAAAGGATAGTATGGGGGAAAAGATAAAAAATGTTAAAACGATGCAGTATTTTGCGCATTACTATTATAGAAAACTGCACCTGTCATGCACCCCTTTTCGTTTCGGTTTTTTATAAATCAGAACTATTATTCCTCTCGGTTTTTTATAATTTCCTGCTATTATTCGTCTCGGTTTTTTAATTATTCTTTAACTTTGCACCGAAAATCAATAAAATGGCAGGTTATGTACTATAGGCGGAAAATAGACGCGGAACTGTTAGAGTGGAAAAACTCATTACGGCACAAGCCTTTGCTGCTTCGAGGCGCACGCCAGGTCGGCAAGTCAAGAGCTGTACAACATCTTGGAGAGTCGTTTGAGTATTTCGTAGAGGTGAACTTTGAGAAACGAAAAGACTTGA
>JAZRYT010000183.1:0-15160 GCA_045600905.1 Bacteroidales bacterium | reverse complement strand
ATCCTGGTATTCGTTGCCGAGGGCGATGTGCTCCGCGATGTTCTTGGAGACGCTGTAGAGGATGCGCTTCAAGAACTCGGTTTCGCTCGACTGCTGAACCTCCACGATGATGATTTCGTCCTTGGAGTTCTTGGCCTTGATATCGACGCGGTTGAACTTGTCAACGTCGTACTCCTGGTTGGCCTCGCTTTCGAGGATTTCCTCAATTTTGATTTTCTCGTTCAATAATACGGTTATCAACCCTTCGAGCACACAGAAGTTGGCCTTGTCGCGCAGCAGGTTCTTGGCTGCCCAGTCGAATCTGACATATTTTTCCGGTATCATGGTTTCACCTTTTTTGGAGCCGCAAAAATAATTATTTTTTTTTAATTTTCTTTTCATTGTTAAAATTTCTCACTGTTTTAAAAACTGAGGCAAAGATAGTGGAAATTTGTATTTGATCAAATGAAAATAAAAAATTTTATTATGCTTTATTTTAGATTGTTATGAAATGTGACTTTGAAAATTAACAATTAATAGTTAAAAAACGAATACTTGTTTGGGAGTAAAACAGCGCCTCCGACGCGAGGTTAACCGCAGAGTATGAAAAAATCTTTGCGTTCTTTGCTCCTTAGCGTTAATTTGACCGCGGAGGACGCAGAAAACGCAGAGGATGCGAACCACACAAAAAATAGTACAAAACTCGATTTGCTATTTCTTATCTTCGTCGGGTTTCGACGGGGTAGTATTCGAATGCGCCGAGGTCGGGAGCTCCATTGCGCAGACGTCCGAGGATGTCAGTGGTGATGCCCAAATTGCCAATGCCTTTGTCGATGGCGGGAGACTCGACTTTGAGGTTGTAATCCTGACCGTAGTTGGAAACGAATTTGGGATCCACATTGAGACAGTTGATATAATGCTCGTTAAGCGAGTCTCGCTTGACAATGCAGTTGCGCAACGTATAATCGAGTGCTGCATCGTTGGTTTTGGACACGGCGAACTCATTGTCGGCGTTACCGTAGAAAATACAGTTGTTGCATTCCAATTTGGTGTCGCCGATGACTCGGATGTATTCAACCTCGCCGGCGGCGTTCATCTGCTGGGTTTCATAATTGTTGCCAATTACAACGGCCGGATTTTTTCGTGTGGGCGTGCCAGAGTAGTAGTTGCCCACTGTCACGTGATTGAGCTTGTAGTTGCCGACCTGCATCAGCAAGCTGTAGCCACCGTTGTTGCTGATTTGGCAGTTGTTCATCTCCAAGTTGGCAGTCCAGCCGAGCACACCGTAAGAACTGTTGTTATGGATGACTGAGTTGTTGACAATGGTTTTGTTTCCTAAATATTCTTCCAAGGTGGAAACCTCCAAACCGATGGCGGCATTGGTGATGATGGCGTTGTTGATGACGTTGTCGGTATTGCCTTCGTTAATCCAAATGCGGTCCCATTGGGCGTAGTCGGAGTCATAAAACGACTCGAGGCGGTCGCCGCGGAAGAGCACAGGCTCATCCACTGTGCCATTGACGTTGATATGTCCGTAACGGAAGACCCAGAGTCCGCCGCCGTTGTGGAAATAGACACGTGTGCCCGGGTCAATAGTCAGGGAGCCGAGGGAATTGACCACAGCCCAACCGTAAACCACCCACGGTTTGTCATTGGTCCAGTGTACGTTTTCGTGTTCGTGCGCCACGACTTTGTAAGGCATTGAGCCGTTGTTATGGTCTGGGATGATGAAATGCGCGTCCTGCCCGAACGCCACCAACTGTACTGCCTGCCGACGGCTATCACTACAGAACAGCACGGAATCAGTAACCAAATACGGCGTGTTCTGGTTCGTCGGGTTGATGTTAACTTTGACAAAGACGAATATGCTGTCGTGCGCGGGAATTTCCACATCGTGAAACTCGTATCCGGCTTTGCCGTTTACATTAATGCTATAGTAGGATTGGCTGTTTCCAGCCAAATAGATATCTAAATTCACAGGGTCGGAACTGGGATTATACACTGTGAAGTTGCGCGTGATGGAACCGATAGTCGTGAACACCGTATCAAACATCAGGGTGTCTGTGGAAAATTTCAATTTGTCGGTGTCATCGTAACCGTGCGGATGGCAACCGCTGAAAGTGCTTATCAGCAGTGGGAGGAAAAGGATAATAATCAAGGGAGAAAAAGTGAAAATGTTCAATCCCTTTTCTCGTAAGATTTGTATTTTATTGCTCATTGTCTTGAATATCTGTTAAAATCTGAGGCCAATTATAACGTACTTCTGTCAAAAATAGTGCGCAAGCAGGAACAGAAGTGCCAGCTTTGCATCTATCTTTTTGATTAATAATATTTTGAAAATCATCAACACTTAGTTTTCCATAACCAATATCCAGCAAAGTGCCCACGATGGCACGCACCATATTACGCAAAAATCGATTCGCGGTGATGGTGAAAACCAAATCTTCTCCCTCCTTTTCCCAACGGGCATAGTGGATATGGCAAATGAAGTTGTTGACTTGCGTATGGACTTTTGAAAAGCTGGTGAAATCTTCGTTTTTCAATAGCAGTGCGGCGGCTTCGTTCATTTTGTCAACATCCAGTTTGCGGAAGCTGAAATAACGGAAGGGGTGGTTATAAGGATTTTTGCGCGTGGCCACGTAGTATTTGTAGGTTCTATCCTGCGCATCAAAACGTGCGTGTGCGCGCTCCTGCACTGGAAAAATTTTGTAGATGGCGATGTCTTTCTGCAGAAAGTTGTTCCATTGGTTGGTGAGTCGTTGACAATCGGAGGGAGTGAGGACGGAATCGTGGTCGAAGTGGGCATAGTAGTCGGAGGCGTGTACGCCGGTGTCTGTCCGTCCGCAACCGGTAAGGGCGATGTGCTCGCAATGCAGCAGCATAGAGAGACTCTTTTCCAAAACCTCTTGCACGGAAATGTGGTCCGGTTGAATCTGCCAACCGAAAAATGGATTTCCATTATAGGCTAAATACACGAAATATCGCATTGTTATAATCCTTTTCTATAAAATGCATCAATGTTGAAATAGAGCACATCCAAGCCATATTGATTCTCGTGGAGTTCCAATTTGTCGTAAACGTGCTTGTTTTTGCTTTCAAGGGATTGCCCCTTAGGAAGCAGGTCAAAGAGAGAAGTCAGCAAATACTCGTGACTGACCTCATTGACGTAGAAAGCTGTTTCCGCCGATTTCCCGTTGCCGGAATTGATGATGGCGATGGCGGTCATTCGAAGCATCTGGTTGTATTTGTGTATCAACTCCATACTATCCAATTGGTCGTAACAATATATTACGGTGTTGATGGCGCTGGTGCGGAATGGGTTTTTCTCTAAAACCTTCTTCGCCATCACCAAAGCCAATTTGCACTCTTCGTCATTCAATGTAGGCTTGCTTTTCAAATAGTCTCTCAATTCGGCATCGATGGTGCTGTATGGCTGGTAATTCTTTTGAAAGACAAATCCGTAATATAGGCATTCAAGCTCATTTGGAGTAAAAGTTGAGTCCCCTTGGAGGTATCTTTCCATTAAAACAGGATAATAGAGTTCAGACTTTTTATTGGAAATGGCTTTCTTGATTTTTTTGTAATTGGGCGGATTGATTTGTCCGAAAGCCAAAAGCGAACCCATAAATACAAGAAGGAGAATAACTTTTTTCATAAAAAGATTTTTTCTAAAACGGCGGCAAAGGTACAAAAATAATGAGGCAATGCGATAATGTGATAATGCGGTAATGTGATAATTAGATAATAAAGTGATTCGGTAGATAGGAAGACGTCTTTATTAAACCTTGAAATTTGAATTCTGAAACTTGAAACCATTTTTTGTATTTTTGCGCCCTTATGAAAAAACTGTTAGAAATTGAGGATTTGTCATTGGATTTGAAGCAGGATGGTAATTGGAAATCCATCTTGCATCACGTCAATGTGGATTTGGCCAAAGGGGAAACTTTGGGCATTGTGGGTGAGTCGGGGTCTGGAAAGTCCGTGACTGCGCTCTCCGTGATGCAGTTGCTGAATCCGAAAATCTCCCGTTATCCAACTGGCAGAATCATCTTTCACGAACGGACCGGCTCGGAGACTGAACAGGAGGTTTCACTGCTGAATGCGTCTGAAAAGACAATGCAGCATTTGCGTGGCAACAAGATTGCGATGATTTTCCAAGAACCGATGACCTCGCTGAATCCTGTGCTGAAATGCGGCAGACAGATTACGGAGCAGATAATGCTGCACACATCGATGAGCAAGGAGCAAGCCCGCGCCCACGTCATTGAGCTTTTCAAAGAGGTGATGCTGCCCCGCCCAGAGCAGATTTTCGACTCCTATCCGCACGAACTTTCCGGTGGACAAAAGCAACGTGTGATGATCGCGATGGCGATGAGCTGCCAACCAGACCTGCTGATTGCCGACGAGCCGACCACTGCCCTCGACGTTACCGTGCAAAAAGGCATTCTCGAGCTGATTCGCAAACTACAACAAAAACACGGAATGAGTGTGTTGTTCATCACGCACGATTTGGGCGTGGTGGCGGAAATTGCCGACAAGGTCCTCGTTCTGTATAAAGGCCAAGTGGTAGAGCAAGGCAATATCCGCGATTTGTTTTTGCATCCGCAACATCCTTACACACAGGGGCTTTTGGCTTGCCGGCCATCGATGACCACGCGCCTGCGTGAGCTGCCTACAGTGAGCCATTTTATGGAACACCAGCAGCAAGGACTCCAACAGGTGATTGACAACTTGGTGATAACACCGGAGGAAAGAAACGACTTCCATCAAAAACTGTATGCGGAGAAACCACTTATTACAATCCAAAATCTCAACAAGCTCTATCCTATTCGCAAACGCAAGTTGTTTGAAAAAAGACAATATGTCAATGCGTTACAAGATATTAATTTGGAAATTTATGAAGGCGAGACGTTAGGTCTGGTCGGTGAGTCGGGTTGCGGCAAAACCACGCTCGGGCGTTCGATGATACGGTTGATAGAACCTACCTCCGGCAGCGTCTTTTACAAAGGCACCAACCTGATGGCATTGTCGAGCAGTGATATGCGCAAGATGCGTAAAGATTTGCAAATCATCTTGCAAGATCCATACTCATCGTTGAATCAGCGACTTACCATTGGTGATGCGCTGATGGAGCCGATGCGTGTGCATAACATCGGCCAAAACGACAAGGAACGCAAGCAGAAGGCTTTAGCTCTTTTGGAACGTGTAAACCTCAATGAATCGCACTTTTACAGATATCCACACGAGTTCTCCGGCGGACAGCGCCAGCGTATTTCCATTGCGCGCGCCCTGGCAGTCAACCCCCGATTCATCATCTGCGATGAGTCTGTTTCCGCCCTTGATGTCTCTGTGCAGGCCCAAGTGCTCAACCTCCTTAACGAACTCAAACAGGAATACCATTTCACATACATCTTCATTTCCCACGACCTATCCGTTGTGAAATTTATGTCCGACAGAATTGTTGTAATGCAGTCGGGACATATTGTGGAACAAGGAGATGCCGATGATATTTGCCATCATCCGCAAACCGATTACACGCAGAAACTTATAAATGCCATTCCCAAAGGCATTTTAGAATAAAATTTTACATTATGAACAAATCTATTCGCATTATCAAACTGATTCTTCGTATTTTAATAGGCGAGTTTTTTATTACAACCGCCATTTTCAAATTGCTTTCGTTAGACAATTTTGAAATCTACATCTATAGTTTCAACATCTTTGGATTCATTCTCTCTTCCATTGTGGCGCGTTTGGTAATTATGGCCGAGCTGCTATTAGGCGGACTTCTTATTTCCAAGATTCTGTACAAACAGGCCTGGTGGCTGACAATGGCGATGTTGTTTGGTTTCACATTGCTGCTCGTCTATGTGGCCATATTCCGTCACGATGCCAATTGTCACTGTATGGGCGATATCGTGCAACTGAACCCCGTGGTTTCCATAATAAAAAACATCGTGACAATGGCGCTTATGCTACTTATTCGGAAAGAAGATGATTATTACTTCAGAGGCAAAGTGGCTGTAGGCATCGTATTGTTGGTGGCATCCTTCGCCGTACCGTTCGCCTGCTTCCCAATGGATAACGTCTATTTGGCATTCAGCCGTCAGGAAGTGAAGATTGACGACAAAAAGATGACGCAGTTTTTGCAGGATTCAGTCGCTCAGTCTTTGAATATTCAGCAAGGAGACTATCTTCTCGGCTTTTTCTCGTCGAGTTGCCAATATTGCAAACTCAGTGCGCGCAAGCTCAACACTATTGTCCAAAACAACCAGTTGGATTCTTCCAAAGTGATTTTCTTCATTTGGGGTGGCGAAAAGTCCATTCAGAAATTCAAGGACGAAACAGAGACCAATGGCTATCGCTTTTCGGTTATCGGACCGGTGGAGGCCATAGAATTGGTGCTGGGAGCATTTCCAACTTACGTTTATATTCACGATGGCAAAGTGGAGAAAGCGGTAGATGTCAGAGGATTGGATGAACGTAGCGTGGTGTCATTAATGAGCAATGAATAATGGCGAATAATACAAATTTGTAATAGAATGTTGGAGCGTAAAAAGATTTCGCGCAAAGAGGAAAAGGTTGAGGATTTGTACTCCTTCTATCTTCAAAACGGCTTTGACCACACCATTGAGGAAATTGCTGATTTGATGGGAATTGGCCGTAAAACTTTTTACAATAGATATAGAAGCCGCGAAAACTCTATCCAGCAGGCCCTTCAGATTTGCCACCGACAGTTTGTGGAGCGATTTACCGAGCAGCGTTTGCATTGCAATCATTCGGTTGAGGAACTGGTGCTGTTTGTGTGGGAATTTCAACGTTTCGCACAGAAGGAAAAGGTTTATTTCCAGTATGATATGGATAACGGAAAATTCTGTTCAACAGATGCTCCGTTTAAAAGCATTTTTGAAAATGTGGTGCAAAAAGGATTACGTTGTTATCACATCAATGAGGCTGTGGATATGGAAACTTATGCCGACTATTTTTTCGTCACTTTAAGTTATTACGCGATGAACGGCAGACTATCGGGCGTCGTTTTGCAGTACTTACTATGTCCGTTGCTCAATGAGCGCGGACGGGAACTGCTGGATGAATTGAATGTGGAAAATTTGTAGGATGTGCGGGGATGGTGCGGGGTTGTACGTTAGCTGATTATGCTCCAGTTGATTTCGCCTTTGAAGAGTTTGGCTACGTTTTCGGCCAAGCGTCTGTGCTCAGGTCGGCGCAGTCCCGGGTCGTTATCCAAAACCTGGGAGGCCAGATTGCGCGTGTAAGCCACGAGCTTCTCGTCTTTCACGATGTCGGCGATTTTAAAATCCAACATTCCGCTTTGCTGCGTGCCTTGTATGTCGCCCGGGCCGCGCAACTGTAGGTCGAAGTTGGCGATTTCAAAACCATCGTTGGTGCTCACCATCGCGTCTAGGCGTTTGCGTCCCTCACTGCTTAGCTCATATTTGGACATAAGGATGCAGTAGGACTGGTTGCCGCCGCGTCCCACTCGCCCGCGCAGCTGGTGCAGCTGCGACAGCCCGAAACGCTCGGCATTTTCAATGACCATCACGGTGGCGTTGGGCACATCAATGCCCACCTCAATGACGGTGGTGGAAAGCAGTATCTGCGATTGGTTTTTGGAAAAGCGCTGCATTTCGGCATCCTTGTCTTCGGGTTTCATCTTGCCGTGTACCACGCCGATGCTGTAGGCGGGCGGCGGAAAGGCGCGCTCGATGGCTTCGTAGCCAGCCATCAAATCCAATAAATCCATTTTTTCGGATTCCTTAATCAGCGGATAAACCATAAAGACCTGTCGGCCTTGTGCAATCTGTTTCTGCATAAAGCCGAACAACGCCAATCGGTCTTTTTCATAAAGGTGTTTGGTCACGATGGGCTTTCGACCTTGGGGCAGTTCGTCAATGACCGATACGTCGAGGTCGCCGTAAAGGGTCATCGCCAAGGTACGCGGAATCGGGGTGGCCGTCATCACTAAGACGTGCGGCGGCATGATGTTTTTGCGCCACAGCTTGGCACGCTGTTCCACGCCAAAGCGGTGCTGCTCGTCAATGACCACGAGTCCGAGGTTCTGGAACACGACGTCATCCTCTATCAGCGCGTGCGTGCCGATGAGGATATCTACATCGCCGTTGCGCAGACCCTCGTGAATCTGCCGACGTTTGGCCGTCTTGGTCGAGCCAGACAGAAATTCCACGCGCAAGCCTAACGGAGCAACTTGCTTGCTGATTTTCTCATAGTGCTGGGTGGCCAAAATTTCCGTAGGTGCCATCAGGCAGGCCTGATAGCCGTTGTCTTTGGCTATCAGCATAATGAATAGTGCGATGATGGTCTTGCCGCTACCCACATCGCCTTGCAGCAGTCGGTTCATCTGCCGCCCGCTGCCTAAGTCGGCACGTATTTCCTTGATGACGCGCTTCTGCGCGTTGGTCAGCTCAAAGGGCAGGTGGTTCTTATAAAAAGTGTTAAAATAGTAATCCACCTTGCTGAAGATATGCCCTTTTATGCGTTGGGTGTTGATTTGCTTCGTGAGTAGCATCTTGAGCTGAGTGAAAAACAGCTCGTCGAATTTGAGTCGGAGGGCGGCACGCGACAACTGCTCGTTGCTTGCCGGATAGTGGATGTTGACCAATGCCTCCTTTAAAGGCATCAGTTTTAGATTATTTAACATATCATCGGGGAGCGTTTCCGGGATGATGTCTTTTACAACAGGTAGCAAGTTAGCGGTAAGCTTGGCAATTGCCTTGGAGTCCAAGGTTTTCTTCTTGGCCAAGTCGGAGGTGTTGTACAGCGGCATAAAGCGCATTGGGATGGGCGAATCGTTTTGGGCATTCGGATCAATCATCTCGGGATGCGTCATATTCCAACGTCCGTTAAAAACAGTTGGTTTACCGAAAATGATGAATTCCCGTTTGGACTGCAGCATTTCCTGCACCCATTTGATGCCGTTGAACCAAACCAGATCAATACTGCCGGTCTCGTCTTCGAATTGCGCGGTGAGCCGTTTGGCACGCTGCTGTCCTACAATCTGCGCTCCCGTGATGCGCCCGCGCAATTGGATGTAACTGCCATCTTCCACAATGTCAGCAACGTGATACACGTGAGACTTGTCAACATGACGGTATGGATAGTAGTACAGTAAATCCTGAAACGTGCGAATATCAAACTCTTTCTGAAGGACTTCCGCCCGCTTGGGGCCGACTCCCTTTAGAAATTCAATCGGGGTTTGTAGGATGTCACGTTGCTCTGTCATCTATGGTCAGTTTTTTGAAGTCGCAAAAATACATTTTTTTAGGTGCGAACTGTGATTTGTGAGCTGTGATGAGAGTAGAAGCAGTAGATGGGTAGAAGAGTAGAATTTTTTTTATCTTTCCTCTATAAAAAATCAAATTTATATTCAACCGGCATAAAAACATTTTTTTTATGTATGTTTGCCCCATTCTAATTTTAAATTTCTTTCTTATGAAAAGGTGTATTTTTTCTCTCGTGATGATGTTGTTAACCACAACATTTACTATGGCACAACTTCCGGAAATCGAAATGGTTTTTGTAGCAGGCGGCTCATTTACTATGGGTTGCACTTACTCTCAAGCGGATGAATGTCTGAATGATGAAATTCCCGCTCATCTTGTGACTTTGAGTGATTTTAAAATTGCCAAGTATGAGGTTACACAGGCTTTATGGAAAGCTGTGATGGGTGAGAATCCTTCTGCCGACAAAGGTGACAACAAACCTGTGGAATACGTGAATTATTGGGATGCTATAAATTTTATCAACAAATTGAATGCTATGACAGGCAAGCATTATCGTCTTCCAACAGAGGCTGAATGGGAATACGCGGCACGTGGCGGCCAATTGTCCCGGCAAAAAAAATATAGCGGTAGCGACAAAATAGAAGATGTGGCCTGGTATATGGATAATAGCAACAAAAAATTGTCTCCTGTTGGAATGAAGGAACCGAATGAATTGGGATTATACGATATGTCTGGCAATGTTCGTGAGTGGTGCTCCGATTATCCGGACTTTTATGAATTGAGCGAAAGTGGCAATGTTGTCAATCCTAAAGGCGGCCTCTTAGATCAATATGGTCCCACCGAGTCTATTTTCCACATTGTCAGAGGCGGTTGTGCAACAAGTGGTTACGACAAATGTCGTGTTTCCGCCCGTGGCCAAATACAGGAAATTATGCGATTGGATTTTGTCGGATTCCGATTGGTACTGGATGAATAGGGGTTCCAACACAGTAGAGACGGTGCAGTGCACCGTCTCTACCGATCACAATTCCGCATCATCGTACTCCCATATTATCGCATTATTTTTGTATTTTTGCGGCCGTTTTGAAAACACCCGTATATGAATGATTTATTGGAGAAATTAGAGCAGATTTATCAACGCTGGCTGCAAATCGGAGAAGAAATCACGCAACCTGACGCGATGTCGGATATGAAGAAGTTCATCAAGATGAGCAAAGACTATAAGGATTTGCAGGCTGTCGTTGAAGCATACAAAAGATATAAAGATGTGATTGGCAACATTGCCAATGCCAAAGATATTATTGCCAACGAGAAGGACGAAGAGTTCCGCGAGATGGCTAAGATGGAGTTGGATGGATTTGTAGAAGAAAAAGACAAATTGGAAGAAGACATCCGTTTGTTGTTGCTTCCTCAAGACCCGCAGGACAGCAAAAATGCCCAGATGGAAATCCGTGCCGGTTCTGGTGGCGACGAGGCCAGCATCTTTGCCGGCGACCTCTTCCGTATGTACCAACATTATTGCGACAAGAAAGGCTTCAAGATTGAAGTTATCTCAATGACGGAAGGCACCGTGGGCGGTTACAAGGAAATCGTGTTTGCCGTGAATGGCGATGGCGCTTACGGCATTATGAAATACGAATCTGGTGTGCACCGCGTACAGCGCGTGCCGCAAACCGAGTCACAGGGCCGTGTACACACTTCCGCGTCTTCAGTGGTGGTGCTGCCCGAAGCCGACGAATTTGACGTTGACCTCAAACAAAGCGATATCAAGAAGGAAACATTCTGCGCCTCCGGTCCTGGCGGACAGTGCGTCAACACGACATATTCCGCCGTGCGTCTGACTCACATCCCTACGGGCATCGTGGTCTCTATCCAAGATGAAAAGAACCAGATCAAGAATCTGGAAAAAGCTATGCGTATTCTCCGTACCCGTTTGTTCGAACGTGAATACAAAAAGTATTTGGACGAAATCGCTTCCAAACGTAAGACGATGGTTTCCACTGGCGACCGCTCCGCTAAGATCAGAACCTATAACTATCCGCAAAATCGCGTCACGGACCACCGTATCAACTTCACGATGTACAACCTCGCCAATTTTATGAACGGCGATATCGAAGAGGTTCTCCAAGCGCTCCAAGTTGCAGAAAATGCTGAAAGACTGAAAGAAGATATTGTCTAAAGTTGAAAATTATTCAACACTTTTTTCTGTTTGTTTTATAATTTGAATATTGAACACCTCCAACGGCGAAAGTTGTACTTTGCTGTTGTCTGTGATTGGCTGGTACCAAGGCAGACTCTGAAAGAAATCCTGTAGTTTTTCATCCGAAAAGACATACCCGTGGCGGGCATATATTTCATTCCGCATTATGCGGAGTTCTTCTTTTTTGTTATGTCCTAAACACCTTTTGGGTTTATACATACAGCAACCGACCTTCAACATTGGCGTACCCCATTTTTCGCAGCAATGCGCAGTATTGGTCAATCTGTTTTTGATATTTGGGATAGGGCTGTCCGGTTTTGTAGTCGATGACCATCACTTTGTAACCGACAAAGACAATACGGTCGGGGCGGTAGGAATTGCCGTCGGTGTCGAGAATCGTGGTCTCATTCAAAGTCTGCACACCGGGCGCAAAATAGGGCTTCAGTTCGGCATCGTTCAAAATATGTCGGAAAGCATCGCGCAAGCGGTCGCGTTTTTCTTCCTCTACATCCTTCAAGAGCATTTCCACTGCTTCTTCGCTTTGCGGGAAATCCAACTGCCTGGATAGAAAATCGTGCACAAAAGTACCCGTCAGCGCCTGCTCGTTGACGGCTTCCTGCGTCTCTATCAAATCCGTTATCTTAGAGATGTCAAACGAGGATGTTGTTACCGGTGGCGTGATAGGCACTTTCAAGGTTTTACGTTTGGACTTGTTTTTCCAATCCTTGTTTCCCGCGTAAAACACGCGGTTGTCCTTCTCGTCCTGCACAAAAGTGATGCCTTCGCGAGTGTTATCGGACACAAAGTGGAACAGATTGTTACCGTAGGAGTTTTCGCTTTTAGTGTTGGAAGTGATGACATAAAGGACCTCGCTGGCGCGCGTGTGGGCAACATACAGCAGGTTGAGCATGTCCGTCTCCCGATTTTTGGATTCGTTGTTGTAAATCTCCTCAAAAGAGGAACCTATGCAGTTGGTGGCATCAAGGTTTACATAGGCAACTTGTCCGTCCACTATGTCGGTCCATACGGGTTTCAACCGATTGCTGGTGCTGGTAAATGGCAGAATGACAACGGGATATTCCAATCCTTTGGATTTGTGGATAGTGCATAGTTTGATGGTGTTCATATCTGTCGGCAAGGTCAGGGTGAACATCGAATCTGTATCTAAAAGTTGCTGCCACCAAAGCAGGAAACTTGCCAGTTCACCATTTCGACTCTGCAGATAATTGTGTACAATGTTCTCAAAGTCAACTATAAACGGGTCCTGCTTGTCTTCCAATTTATAAAAACGAATAATCTCCTTTACCAAAAGGAAGAGCGGTTGCGGCAGCCATTCTTTGGCCGGAATGGGCTCGCCCACCACCTCTTTGACCACGTCATTGAAATTGGAATGTGAAAGTGTGAGCAGCTTTCTGCCTATTTCGGATTGTCGGTTGTGCGATTTTGAGAGATAGTACAATATGGTTGTCTGCGCCACGAGGTCGTTGGGGTGCAGGAGATATTTCATGGTGTAAATGATGAGGTTGACGGCTGGAGAGGCGTTCAGCACCAGTGACTTTTCGGTCACCACCGGGTAGTTTAGTTCCATCAGGATGTTGGCCATACGGGTACACTTGCCGTTTCCGGAGTAGAGAATGGCGATGTCCCCTGGTTCATAACCTCGGTCGAGAGCGTTTTGCACGGCGCGCAAAACCTCCGCATCCTCCACTTTAATGTCTTCGTTCTCATTAATATAAGCTTCTAACTCGAGATGCTCTGAAAACATATCGCGCTGCAGCGCCTTGTCCATTTTGTCTTGTTGCACAAACACTTGCACCAAGCCTGGCTCCTGACTGTGAATGTTTTGTTCCACGTCTTTGTAATATTCCGTCTGCCCGATAGCTTCACTGTAGAATTTGAAAAAGTCGTTGTTAAAGGCAATGACGGATTGCGTGGAGCGGAAATTCTCTTTGAGAACCTTGTTGCAATATCCTTTTTCGCCTACGCTTGGAAAATCGCCGCGTTTTTTAAATCTTTCATAATCAATAAGATTGTAAAACAAATCGGAATCCCCGTTGCGGAATCTGTAAATGGCCTGTTTGACATCACCGAAGAGGGTGACTTGTCCGCCTTGCGACAACGCGCGGTTGGCAATCAGCGGTTTCAGGTCGTCCCACTGCATTTTCGAGGTATCTTGAAATTCATCGATGAAAAAATGGTCGAATTTGATTTGGTCAAAAAGCTCGGGAATGTCTTTGTCTTTTATATTATTGTAAATCAGCGTATTCGTTTCACCCAAGATAAAGAAGTTGTTTTGTTCCTTAATGCTGTTCATTTTATCTTGGAGGTCAAAAAGTAGCAGCAGTTTGTCGGCGTGTTTTTTTTGAATCACACTATCCAGATACTGTTGGCGAAGAGGTGTTTGAATATCACGTATCTGGTTAAAGCAAAGGATGATGTCGGGCATTACCTCATCGGCTAACAGCTGTTTGTCAGGCGAAAGCTTTTTTTTGCGGAAGAAACTGCCGTCATCGTCTCTACGGAAAGTGTCGATGTCGGCTACGTAATTGCCGATGGGGTCTTCCATTACTTTGGTAAACCATTTGCCCAAGGTCGGTTTTTGAAAAGACAGACCGTTTAGTCTTTGGATGTGGCTTTCGCCCAACTGCGCGATTGGCCCGATTTCGGCTTTCAGTTTTTCTGGAATCAGGCTGATGTTCTGACGCCATTGGCGAATGATTTTCTTAAACTCTTCTGTATCTAATAATTTGAGTTTTTCAAGATAGTCATAGTTCTTTTCCGCATCGGAATAGAGGATTTCGAGCACGCCTTGCAGTTCTCTATCCACGTTGAGGTTTCCAGCGTCTTCCATACTGTTGTCAAGCATAAAAATCAGACGAGTGGCCAGTTTGGAATCGGCAGATAACTCATTCAGCAATTGGTCGATAGCCTGAATGTAAAACTCGTTGAGATCGACTTGCACGGAGTAGTTGAGGTTGAGATTAAGGGAGAGGGCTGCCGAGCGGATGACACGTTGGAAGAAGCTGTCGATGGTGGTCAGCGTGAAGCGGGCGTAATCGTAGATGATGCTTCTCAGCAATTCCAAAGACTCGCTTTGCATAAAAGCCTCCAATTGTGTTTCTTCCGGCGTTTCATCGCCAAAGAGGTTGTGAACGATAATGCCGTAGATGGCGGACGCGCGTCCGCTGAGTTTTGTTTTGGGATTGAAGGCAAACTCATTCAGGGTCTGCACTATACGGTCCTTCATCTCCGCCGCTGCGTTGTTGGTGAAGGTGATGGCCAAAATGCGTTGGAATATGCCGAGTTCGTGTTTGTTTTCATTCAGTACCCGGTCGATATGTCGGCTGTCGTTTTTGAAGCAGAGGGCTATATAGTCTGCCACCAAATGCGTGGTTTTACCGGAACCGGCTGATGCTGAGTAGGTTGTAAACATTTTTGATTATGGTTTTGAAGAGCGGCAAAAGTACGAAATAATTTAAGAAGTGAAATTGTTAAGAAATAAAGTTATGAATCTATAACATAGATAGTTGCTTTAAACCTTAAACTTGAACTTTAAACCTTATATTTTCACCATTATTTTCGTACTTTTCCTCTATAAATGAAATAAGAAAGTATCCCCAAAGAATCAGCAGCGCTTTAGGGGTGCGTTTTTCCTCTACGAACTTTGCCAAGAGAGGCAAGCGGTTCTTGTCTGTGTGCTGAAGCCTCAAAAGTGAGGCGT
>JAZRYT010000182.1:0-26777 GCA_045600905.1 Bacteroidales bacterium | reverse complement strand
GCCGCCGGTCTCCAAACCATCGGCATCAGCGAGGTTACCGGCTTCCCGGAAATTATGGACGGCCGCGTGAAAACCCTCCATCCCAAAGTACACGGCGGCCTGCTCGCCATCCGCGATAACGAGAAACACCAGCAGGAAATGCGCGACAACGGCATCGAACCGATTGATATGATTGTTGTGAACCTCTACCCCTTCAAACAGACCATTGAAAAACCGGGTGTCTCCTACGAAGACGCTATCGAGAATATCGACATCGGCGGCCCGACTATGCTGAGAAGTGCTGCCAAGAACCACAAGTTCGTAACCGTGGTGGTGGATTCCGCCGATTACGACACCGTGCTGGCTGAAGTGCGCGCCAACGGCAACACCACGTTTGAAACCCGCCGCCGCCTGGCTGCAAAGGTTTTCCGCCACACCGCCCAATACGACACCTACATTTCCACCTACCTCACCGAACAGGCCGGTGAAAAAGAGCCCGAGAACATCTCCCTCACCTTCACCCGCAAACAGAGTCTGCGCTACGGCGAAAACCCGCATCAGGAAGCCACTTTCTATGCTGGTAAAAAGCAGGGCTACTCCATCGCCTGGGCAGAGCAGCTGCACGGCAAGGAACTTTCCTACAACAACATCCAAGACGCTGATGCCACCTTGCAAATTCTGAAGGAATTCAAAGAACCCGCTATGGTTGCCGTGAAGCACAAAAATCCGTGCGGCGTAGGTTTGGGTGCCAACGCATTGGAAGCTTGGCAGCGCGCATACGAAGCCGACCCCGTTTCCATCTTCGGCGGCATCGTCGCCTCCAACCGCGAAATCGACCTCGCCACGGCTGAAGCTATGAAACCCGTGTTCCTGGAAATCATCCTAGCCCCGAGCTTCACCCAAGAGGCCTTCGACCATCTGGCTACGAAGAAAAACATCCGTCTGATGACGTTCGATGCCACCACCGACCAACAGGACGACAAAATGTTCATCAGCGTGCGCGGCGGTATGCTCCAGCAGACTATCGACAACAAATCCACAGAGGATTACGCGATGAATGTCGTCACGGAAAAGAAACCTACCGAGCAGGAATTGAAAGACCTCTACTTAGCTATGAAGATCTGCAAGCACGTCCGTTCCAACGCCATCACGGTGGCTGCCGACGGCAAGATTGCCGGCATCGGTGCAGGCCAGATGAACCGCGTGGGCGCCGCCCATATCGCTTTTGAAGAAGCCAATGGCAAAGGTTTCACCAAGGGCTTGTGCCTCGCCTCCGACGCCTTCTTCCCCTTTGACGATGTGGTGAAGATGGCTGCCGAATATGGCGTCACCGCCATCATCCAACCCGGCGGTTCCGTTCGCGACGATGACTCCATCAAGGCTTGCAACGAGTTAGGCATTTCGATGATATTCACGGGTGTAAGACATTTCAAACACTAAAAAAACAATACAGATAGCGCACCGCATCGTGCGCTATCTTTTTTAAATCTACCAACATTCTCCACAATGATAAAGCTCAAACTATCTTTCCTATTTTGTCTCAGCGTCATCTGCGTCCACCTCAATGCCACACCTGTTGACACCACTACCGCCGGCAAAGTTGCGGCAAACTTCTTTCAGCAGATGAGCCCCAACAGCAAATCAGCCACCCCGACCTTAGTAACCACGTGGCAGAAAACTTCCGATTCCAAAAATTCAGTCAACTGCTTCTACATCTTCAATGTGGATAATGGCTTCGTCATTGTCAGCGGCGATGACAGAGCCAAGCCCGTTTTGGCTTTTTCCACCGAAGGCAATTTCGACATCCAGCACATCCCAGAAAGTATGCAAGGACTCCTGCAGGATTATGCCGATGAGATGATGTCGGTATTAGCCAGTCCACATACCGACAGTCAGCTGGCAGCCGATAGTTGGAACCGATATCTTACACAAAAGGGCGACACCAAGGACACGGTGTTGGTAGAGCCGCTCATCCAGACTACTTGGGCGCAAACGGGATACTACAACGAACTTTGTCCCGCCGACCCGAACGGGCAGAACGGCCACGCATTAGTAGGATGTATCGCGGTGGTGATGGGCCAGATTATGAAATACTGGGAATATCCCGAAACCGGGCAAGGCAGTTACGGCTACAACTGCAATTTTGCCGCTTACGGCAACGGCTATGGCGACTACGGCTATCTTTCCGCCAATTTCGGCAACACGACCTACGACTACGCGAATATGCCCAACAAACTGACGTGGGCATCTGATTCCGTACAAGTCAGCGCCATCGCCACCTTGCTGTACCACTGCGGCATTGGCGCGCACATGACCTACGGCAGCATCGGCAGTATGGCCAACACCAACAATATGGTTTCCGCCCTCACCAACTACTTCAGGTACGAGTCAGACGTACGCTACATCGAGCGTCACGAACTGTCCGACGACGAATGGCTCCAAACGATGAAGACGGAGTTGGACAGTCTGCAACCTTTCTGTTACGGCGGCACCGGCAACCAGGGCGGCCACGCGTTCACCTGCGACGGGTACAGCGAAGACGGCTATTTCCACGTCAACTGGGGATGGAACGGCACGCACAACGGCTACTTCCTCTTATCGGATATGAGTCCGGGACCTTATTCTTTCAATTCCGCGCAGGCGGCCATTATCGGCATTCGCGGACCGCATCTGCCTGGCGTCGGAGTGCAAGAACATCCAAACGGGACTTCCCTGTCCGTATATCCCAATCCCTCCAACGGACAGTTCACCATTCAATTGTCATCCGACAATCTACTGCAGCAAAGTAACTTTTCCATTTACGACATTTACGGTCGTTTGCTCAAAAACGGACGTGTCGAAAGCGAGCGTTCCTCTATAAATTTAAACGACCTATCCGCCGGTACGTACATCTTGCAAGTAGGAACTTCTACAGGCAAAATTTCCCAAAAAATCATCATCCAATAAAACAACTTATGGCAGTCAACCCTCAAATAGAAGCCACCTGGAAAGAGGTCTTATGGGACCAGTTTCAAGCCCCTTATTTTGCGCAACTGAAAGCATTCCTGCAGGAAGAGAAGCAACATTACCGTGTTTTTCCTCCTGGTCCCTGCATTTTCAATGCATTCAACAGCACACCGTTCGACAAGGTGAAAGTGGTAATTATCGGGCAGGACCCGTACCACGAGGTCGGACAGGCGCACGGGCTTTGTTTTTCCGTGCAAGACGGCGTGCCGTTTCCAAAGTCGCTCATCAACATCTTCAAGGAATTGCAGGACGATGTAGGCTTTGTCATCCCGCAGAGCGGCAACCTGCAGAAGTGGACCGAGCAGGGTGTGCTTTTGCTGAACGCGACGCTCACCGTGCGCGAGCACGCGGCAGGCGCGCACCAGGGCCGTGGCTGGGAAACGTTCACGGACTGCGCCATCCAACGGCTGTCCGAGCGCCGCGAAGGACTCGTCTTCCTCCTTTGGGGAAACTACGCCATCAACAAACGCGCGCTGATTGACCCCAACAAGCATTTTGTGCTGACGGCCGCCCACCCGTCACCCCTTTCTGCATTCAGAGGATTCTTCGGATGCAAGCATTTCTCCAAAACCAACGAGTTGCTCAGACAGATGGGGAAAGAACCGATAAATTGGCAGCTGTAGTTTCAAGTTGCAGGTTTCAAGTTTCAGGTAAGTCACTTAAGATATCAAGTGCCATACTTAAAGGCGAAAGTTTAAAGTTAAAGGTTTAAAAATCAACAGTCAAAGTTTGAGAGTAGAGAAGTAGAAAGGTCGAGAAGTAGAGAGAAGGCTCCCCTATGCTAATAGCCAACAGCCAAATTTTCATTGACTTTCACCTGTTCATAAACGCAGTAAGTAACAACATCTTACTGCGTTATTTTTTGTATATTCGCGGCCTTGATTATTTGTATAAATTTACTATGTACAACGTGAATACCAATTACCAGAAGGCCAATAGAAAGACTTCCCATTCGGGTTCAACGAAACGTTCCAAATGGATTAAGCCTTTTTGGATAGCATACGGTGTCTTCGCCGGCATCATTATTCTCCTTTTCATCCTCATCTCTTTAGGATGGGTCGGCTATATGCCCTCCTTTACGGAATTGGAAAATCCGGCGGCCAATCTTGCGACTGAGATTCTTTCCGAAGATGGAGAGCTGCTAGGCACCTACTATTTGGAGAACCGCTCCAACTGCAAATACAACGATTTGTCCCAATCGTTGAAAGACGCATTAATCGCCACCGAGGATTCCCGTTTCTACAAACATTCGGGTGTGGATTTAAAAGCTCTGTTCAGAGTCGCAGGCGGTGTGCTCACCTTCCATCACAAGGGCGGTGGCAGTACCATTTCGCAGCAGTTGGCCAAGAACCTCTTCCCCCGTGACCCTGGAGCGGGCAAACTGAAGTTGGTGTTGACCAAGTTCAAAGAATGGGTGGTGGCATCCAAACTGGAGCGTAAATATTCCAAAGACGAAATTCTGGCTATGTACTTCAACACCGTGGATTTCGGGAACAATGCCGTCGGCATCAAATCTGCCGCGCGCACCTATTTTGACAAGAAACCTTCCGAAATCAACGCGCAAGAAGCCGCACTACTCGTGGGCATGCTGAAAGCTCCGACCCAATACAGTCCGCGCCGCCATTACCAGGCTTCCATCACACGACGCAACGTCGTACTCGGACAGATGCACAAATACGGCTACCTCAGCAAAGATGACAGAGACTCCCTTCAAGAACTCCCCATTGACCTTTCCAAATTCAAATCGCAGGCGCACTATGCCGGACTGGCCACCTATTTCAGAGAATATCTCCGTATTTTCCTGAAAGAATGGTGTCGCAACAATCCCAAGCCCGACGGTTCCCAATATGACATTTACTGTGATGGTTTGAAAATATACACCACCATCGATTCACGAATGCAGAAATACGCAGAAGAAGCTGTCAAAGAACACGTCTGCGACTATTTGCAGCCGATGTTCTTCAATCACATCAAAGGAGCCAAGAACGCGCCTTTCGTCAATCTTTCAGAAGAGCAGACCAACAACATACTTTGGGCTGCCGTCAAGCAGTCGGAGCGCTATGACCGTATGAAAGACGCAGGTGCCACGGACGACCAGATTCGCGCGGCGTTCAACAAGAAAGTGAAAATGACGGTTTATTCCTACAACGGGCCTAAAGACACCGTGATGACGCCGTTTGACTCCATCCGCTACATCAAATCATTTCTGCAATGCGGTCTGATGTGCGTGGAGGCGCACACCGGCCACGTCAAGGCATACGTCGGCGGCACAGACTACGAGCATTTCCAATTCGACCACGTCAAGCTTTCCCGCCGTCAAGTGGGTTCCACTTTCAAGCCGTACGTCTATACCGTGGCCATGCAAAGTGGCGAATTCGACCCCTGCACGATGGTTCCCAACGTGCCAGTCACCATTGAGACAGAAACAGGAGAGACTTGGACACCTCGCAATTCCGGTGCCTATAAAGAGGGGCAAATGCTGCCCTTGCGCGAAGCACTCGCACAATCTCTGAACCAGGTATCCGCCTATATTATGAAACGCTACGGTCCGCATGCCGTTGTAGAATTGGTACGTGCAATGGGTATGACTTCTGACATCCCGGAAGTGCCAGCCATCTGCTTGGGCGCGTGTGAGCTTACGCTTTACGAACAAGTCGGAGCCATCAACTGCTTCCCCAACCAAGGTGTCTATGTGGAGCCTATCTTCATCACCAAGATTTGCGACAAAGACGGCAACGTCATCTATAACAACGTTCCCAAAACCAACGAAGCCATCGACCAAATCACCGCGTTCAAGACGGTACGTTTGATGCAAGGCGTCGTGGATTACGGTACCGGAGGCCGCTTGAGAGGCCAATACAAACTCGACTTCCCGTTGGGCGGCAAAACCGGTACCACCGACAACCAATCTGACGGTTGGTTCGTGGGTTACTCCCCGCTCCTCACCTGCGGCGTATGGGTAGGTTGTGAAGACCGTTCCGCACACTTCCGCAGCACAGCTCTCGGGCAAGGCGCACGCACCGCACTGCCCGTGTTCGGACTCTTTATGCAGAAAGTCTATAGCGACCCCAATCTGCCGTACCACGCCATCGTTACCGCCGAAAATCGTTGGTCCAAACCGGGCTTCGACTTCACCATCCCCGCCGCCTACATCGGCGACCCGTCCGGCTGCAACGAAGTGAAACGCGATTCCGTAATGAAACTGGACTTTGACTAATGCGATAATGAGCTACGCAGTCAAACTTGGAACTTTAAACCTTAAACTTTAAACCTTAAACCTTGCCCACCTCCTCTCCCCGCATACTGACTCTCTTCTTGTTGTTGTGCTTTATCAGCGCAGCTCAAGCGCAGTGTCCTGTTTTCACGGATTTGAATGCGGAGGGGGTGGAATGCCAATATGGCACATTTGGCGATCCTTTTGCCAACACAGGCATAGTTCCTGGTCGGCACAGTATCATTTCAGAGCAGGGCTCTGACCCACGCACAAACGACCAACTGCCGCTACTTCCGCCGGGAGAATCTAGAGTCATCAAGTTGGGCAACGAGATGGTGGGCGGCGAAGCCGAAGCCATCACCTACACTTTCCAAGTTGATGCGGAACACGCCATCCTATCCTTAAAATTTGCCGTTGTCTTCCAAGACCCCAACCATCCGTTCCTTTCACAGCCCCGCTTTGTAGTACGCGTTCTTAACGAAGACGGGGAAATCACAGAAAGCTGCGCCGAATACGACGTGACGTCCAGCGCCAACATTTCCAATTTTAGGACAGCCACCTACAACAACTCCGTAGTACGCTGGCGTCCATGGACCAATGTGGGCATCAACTTGTCAGACTATATCGGACGAACCGTCAAGCTGCAATTCGTCACATACGACTGCGATTACCACGGGCACTTCGGATACGCCTATTTCACCGCAGAATGCATTTCCAACCGCCTAACCATCACCGAATGTACAGGAAGCACTATCACGCTACAGGCTCCATCGAATTTTGAGAGTTATACTTGGGACAACGGCAGCATCGGAGAGCAGGCCACCTATACCGTTTCCGACAGCGGATTTACGGCCACCTGCCAGATCACCTCCGCAACCGGCTGCGTATTCACCCTGAGTGCTTTCATTTCCAGCGATGACTTACCCACCGCAGACAGTACTTTTCACGACACCATCTGCGAAGGAGAGTCCTACAATGCGAACTTCTTCAAACTTCCCGTTCAAAACGAAGTTGGCACATTTCTTTTTCAAAACAATTTCTTCGATTATAGTACTTGCGGAGGTGAATTCACCTATACGCTGCATCTTACAGTACAACAAAAATATTACCACCTTTACGACATGGCCTGTGCTGGAGACACCTACAATGCCAATGGCTTTAATCTTGAAAATCTTTCAGCCGGAATCGTGACAGACACACTCACTTATACGGACACACAAAGCGGCTGCGACAGCATCGTCATACTGCACCTTACCGTAAATCCTTCCTTCAATCTCCCCAACATCATCACAGGAGACACACATCCCTGTACGCGAGAGACGGCAACCTTCCAACTTCAAAATGCGGAATCTTTAAACACCTTCAATTGGATAATTCCTGAGGGCGTGAATATCGTCAATGGCCAGGGGACTTCCTCCATAACTTTGTATTTCAGTCCGACAGCGCCTTCTCCATCATCCATCAGCGTAGATGGTGCCAACGGCTGCGGCAGCGGTTCTGTTCCTTTGGATATCTACCCGCAATCTTCTTCCAACATTTATTTCTCAGACACCATCTGTTCAGGAAACAGCTACCATGGAAACGGGTTCAGCCTTCCTCGACAGGACAGCGTCGGCTATTTTACCTTCCAACAGGACTACCAGACTCAAGCAGGATGTGACAGCACGCGCGTTTTAGCCCTCCTCGTCGTAGGCACGCCAAATCTGTCCATTGTCACCGACACGAACGTTCTTTGTGACGGGCAAAGCCTCACACTTCGCACCATCAGCGACCACACCACATTCATCGCTACCGCCTGCGACATTCCGGCCGTTGCTGTGGGTGATATCTTCTGCACCGACAGCAGCATTATCAAGCCCACGGCTTTTGACACGGCAGGCAAAACAGCAGCCGGCATTGTGTTTTACGTGGATGAAACCGGACAACACGGTTGGATTGTCAGCCTAAACCAAAGAAATGGAATAGCTTGGAGCAACCAAGGAACAGACATTGCCGGACTCACAAACATTTCTGTTTTTAGAAATGTGCTCAAAGATTTTGACGGATATCACAACACTCAAATCATTCGGAATGCTGGAAACAGCAGTGATTATCCAGCCGCATACGCCGTGGATTTCAATAACGGATGGTACCTCCCCGCAGCTGGCCAATTGAATGTCCTCTATGCCCAAATACCCACCATCAATAACACATTGCAACAAATAGGAGTCAGTAGTTTCAATAATGCTTTTTGGTATTGGTCCTCTACCGAATACGACCATAGTAAGGTTTACAACATTGACGACACCGGTGGTATCAACATAAATGAAAAAACAACCACTTTCAGTGTCCGCAGCATCCGAACATTTTAAAATCAACTTGCAAAACTTAAATACCTATTACTTGTTCCTTATTACCTATTACCTCATCACAGTACCGTAATGCTTCCCTTGATGATCTTTTCATCTCCATTTAGCGTGTGATAGCGGATCACATAGTTGTAAATTACATTCGTATAGATTGTACCCTTAACTTCGCCATTCCAACGGAAACGCTTGTCTTTGGATGAGAATATTATTTCTCCCCATCTGTTGGCTATGATGATACTGAAGTTTATATCTGAAATCTGGGAATAATAAGCCTCGTGTATAGAGAAGTAGTCATTCAGCCCATCATGATAGCCCGGCGTAATCGCGTTCGGTAGGAAAATCTCAAAGTCACAAGACTCCACCATAAAATGGGCTTCCGACACACAATGCTCTTCAGTAGCTGTAACAGAATAGGTTCCGGATGATGTAACAACAATGCTTTTGGAAATGTCACCTGTGCTCCATTCATAATCGGGCATAGAGGTAACAACTTCCAGGACAGCGCTATTTTCCTCGCAGAAATCATTCGTATTGGACACTATTTCCAAATCTGTATGTATCACGTGTAAATGTATGACGAGTATGCTATCCGCGCCATACATATCCTGCAAGGTTTCAGTATAAGTTCCTTCCATAAACAAATTCCGACCATTCCACTGAAGCGGCAATTCGTAATCGCAAAGTGTAGTATCTGATTCCATCTGATTGTTACGATGTACCACCAATGTGAATGTGACAATGCTATCGCATCCGGCCTCATTTTCCAAAATGAAAATCGCATCTGCCGTGTCATTATTAAAAGTAGTATTCAAAAATGTATAAGGAAGTTCATTTTCTGTGATTTCAACACTAACGTCGCTATACGAATTGCTATTAACAATGAGGGTATAAATAAAAGTAGTGTCACATCCGTTAGTATTTGGATGATTAATTGACAACGTACCAGCATTTTCAAACACGACACCGTCATAAGTATAAGGCAGTTCCGACTCACAAACAATCAGATTCTGCCGAACCGTGTCGCAAGTAAAAATATGCAGATGATATGTTATCGTACTGTCGCAACCGTGAATATTCGTATAGAAGAAATACACCGTTGTATCCTCAGCACTTCCAATGGGGAATGTGCGGCCATTAAACGTATAGGGCAGCTCATAACGGAAAATCGTATCATAAACAGTGATATCATTGCCTACGAAGAAGTGTACGTCAAAAGAAGTATCATACACGCAACCCGCTGAATCAGTCACCATTACAGTATATGAAACAACTGTATCATTTGCCAAATCGGCGGGCGGAGTAATTCTATAGTTAGTGCCTGACGTGTTTTCAGCCCAAAGGCCGTTCAAATGGATGGACGCAATATGCGAATTTGTTCTGCGCAAAAGTTCTGGAGACAGCGCCAGTTCCCACTCTACCAGATAGCCGTTGTCTTCTTCTTGCAAATCCTGAATTTGAATGTACCAGTCTCCATTGAGCGGGCAACCCACCAACGTGTTGAAGCTCTGCAACGGATGGTATATTTGCGACATATCAGCCACATTGCTGGAATCCATAACGTAGGAGCGGAGTCCCAAACCGTTACTATCGTCCCAATATGGATTGTTTTGCAAATGAATATTGTTCGGCTCGTAACAATATCCATACGTACCTCCCGCATACTGATAACCTTGCGACGTATTGTTTGACCAGACGTAATTCCATGGCTCGCCGATAGGGTTCAATGTGCTGTCGCAACTCAGCTGTCCCACTATTCGATTCGCAAGTCCGAAGTTAATTCGGAAATAGTTGTGAGGCACTGATCCCCAGCCGTCATAATCCTCATCGGGAACAATTTTGCAGGATTGACCGTTAGGACAAAACAGCGTGACACGCAAATCTTCTACAGCAGAATGCTCCATTTTGAGACGCAGATAACGAATATCATCGGCGGATAAGATGTGTCCGCCTTCAATAAAATCAGAGAAATGGGCGTAAGAACGATAATAGGTTCCGTACGGTTGGCAGGACATTCCATCGGGCAGAAAGATTTTCTGTGTCTCAAAATGCGAGGATTCGGAATGCATCAAAACGATATTGTCATTATCCTGATAACCGATGGAGACAGTCAGCGTGTCGCCCGCACAAAGACTTTCCGCGACATCAACACTAAGTATCGGATTGGGCACGACGTGTACTGACAAAACAAAAACGCTGTCCGCACCCGTTGCTTGTGGTTCCGAAACTACAACTATGCTATCCGTCATAAACGTCACACCCTTCCATACCAAAGGCAGTTCTGTACTACAGACAATGCTATCCAGGCGAACCGTATCATTCTGAATAATGAAAACAGTAGTGGTCAGCAGACTGTCACAGAAATCAGCACTTGAATATGTCGTATCTATGTTAACGGGCAGGACACGTCCTTGAGGAATAACCGTACCTCTATACGTATAAGGCAACTGGTTGGCAGGGACAGAAATAGTATCATAATGATGATAAATCGGAAGAATGTTCAATTGCACGTAAATGGTGCTGTCGCAACCATGAATGGTCTGAATTTGTCGGGACAAAAGTGTATCTCGCGTATTCAAATCAGTCTGGAAATTGAAACCAAACGCATTAAACAAATCACCGGCACAAATCGAGGATTCAATCAGCGTATCACGCGGCACCCAAATATTGACAAATATTGTCGTATCGAAAGCGCATCCCGCAGAATCATACAAAGTAACAACATACGAGACCACAGTATCGTTTGTCAAAGTCGCAGGAGGTGTGATCGTAAATGTCGAATGATTGGTCACAGAAATCCACGGGCCATCCACATCAAAAGTATCCAACGCGAAAACATTCTGCGGATGGAGTTCTGGAGCTAATGCCAGTTCCCAACCGAAGATATATCCATTATCAACAGAATATCCATCTATCACCTCTATATACCAATCTCCATTCATCGGACAACCGACAAGTGCATCGAAAGATTGGTTCGGATGATAGAACTGCGTACGTTGAGCGACATTAGAAGAGTCCAATCTACCATTATGTGCATTAGAAGCTCGATAAATCAAGCTTCCCGCTCCAGAGGCATACGTATAATTTTGATTGGTATTATTCGACCAGCAATAATTCCACCCTGTTCCATAGGGATTCAATGCACTCAAACATTTGAATAAAAAACGATCATTGGTATTGGGAATACCGAAATCGGTGGTCCCAAGCACATTGTTTCCATTAGTCCATTCTCTACTAGCTTGTGAGATAGCATTAGCACAAGAAGAATTGGCATCACCTCCAAATTTCAAAATGTCAGCCTTTTGTCCATTCGGGCACGTCAAATTGATGTAGATGTCACCACAATACGAATGTTCCATATTCAATCTCAGATAGTAGATATCATTCACACTGTTAATTCGCGCATTCGGTGAGAAATCTGTAAACGTCACAGGTGAACGATATGAGCACCCGTAGGGATCACAATCCGTTCCGTCTGGCAGGAAAATCGTATCGTTCACTTCCAACGAAGACACATTTGAATGAAGCACGATGGAAGCCTGGGAATCATAATCAATATCAAACACGTTCGTACTGCCAGCACACATATCCGGAATATTGATTGCGGCAACAGGGTGTTCCTGCCAATATAGGATGATGGAATCAACAGCCTCGCATCCATAATCATTAACGGCCTGTACACTGTAACTACCTGGAGAAACAACTGTTATTTCCTGCATCACAGAGCCAGTGGACCATTGAATCCAACCTGCATTTGTAACAGCGGAAATGTTAACCAATGTGTCGCTGCAGTCTATATGATGATCCTCAATATGAACCGTAGGATTAGGGACAATCCTATAATAACGGGTGACAATTGAGTCACATTGGAAACTCGTTTGAAGAGTATCTACAAAAGCCAACACAGAATCAGCTCCAACAGGAATAAAGTGTCCGTCCATTACTTGAGGCAGCGAATTTTCACAAATCAGCGTCGTATCACTTGAGAATGCCACTTGATGGACAGTGAGTTTCAGAGTGTCAACGCTGGCACATCCCCTTTCATTTTGATATTCAAACGTGAATACTCCAGATTGTGAATAAAGCGAGTCATGCCAAGCGAAGTTTGTACAGGCAGACTGTGCCAATGACAGATGAGAGCCATACAGGACACTGAAATGCATCGTCACAAGGCTATCTCGCTGCGCTTCGTTTTGCAAAGTAATCGTGGTGTCTTTATCCGAATAGAATTCGATACCATTCCAAACCAAAGGCAAATTTTCTTCACAAAGTGTTTGGGTCTCAACATTATGATGAACTGGGAAAATATAAATTCTTTGAATCTGCTGCGTGAGATTGTAACAATCGTCCCACACACGCCACACTCGAATAATAGTATCTATGGAAGAAATGTGGTCTGTCACAACGGAATCAACATACGAAACGGTCAAATGTCCAATCGGCGCGCAATTGTCGGAAAGGTCCGTCGGAGTACCCGTTATCGACGTGTCAGCCACATAATCATTGTTTCCGTTTCTATACACGTCATAATCTATCGGCACCAAAAATCCTGGTGCTGTGGTATCTTCAACCACATACGTATAATGCCAGAAGCTAACATTACCCGCACAATCGCTATATTGATAGGTATAGGCACGCGTGCCGGAGCACCCGTCAAAATCATCCTCCGTATTTACCAGTAAGCTTAATAATGTATCAGAGCAGGAAGATATGGCAATGGGTATCCCATTCGGTTCTTGTACGTCGGCAAAACATTCTACAAACAAAACACTATCGACACCTGCCGACAAAACCTTCGGACTATCATTTCTCTCTATCCAACAAGTGAATGTCCAGTTGTGCGTATGGCCGGCGCAATCGCTATAGGTCCACGCATACTCAATTTGTCCCTGACAGCCGTCAAACGAGGAGCTGTCGATTTGCGGACCCACGGGAACCAGGACATCGCCGCAGGAGCTCACGACCACTGGCGGTGTGGGTATTTCTACTGCCGACGGACATCCCAACGTATCCATACCGTCAGGTTCTGTTATCGCGAAATCTTCCAATTGAATATAATGGGTAAAAGTCCAGTCGTGCGTATGGCCGACACAATCGCTATAGGTCCACGTGTACTCAATTTGTCCTTCACAGCCGTTAAACGGGGAACTGTCGATTTGCGGACCCACAGGAACCAGGACATCGCCGCAGGAACTCACAACCACTGGCGGTGTGGGCGTTTCAATGGCTGACGGGCATCCCAACGTATCCATTCCGTCAGGTTCTACCACAACAAAATCTTCCCATTGAATATAATGGGTGAATTTCCAATTGTGCGTATGGCCTGTGCAATCGCTATAGGTCCACATGTATTCAATTTGTCCTTCACAGCCGTCAAACGCGGAGCTGTCGATTTGCGGGCCCACGGGAACCAGAACATCGCCGCAAGAACTCACAACAATTGGCGGTGTGGGTATTTCTACTGCCGACGGACATCCCAACGTATCCATTCCGTCAGGTTCTGTTATCACAAAATCTTCCAATTGAATATAATGGGTAAAAGTCCAATCGTGCGTATGGTCTGCGCAATCGCTATAGGTCCACGTGTATTCAATTTGTCCTTCACAGCCGTCAAACGCGGAACTGTCGATTTGCGGGCCCACGGGAACCAGAACATCGCCGCAAGGACTCACAACAATTGGCGGTGTGGGCATTTCAATGGCTGACGGACATCCCAACGTATCCATTCCGTCAGGTTCTACCACAACAAAATCTTCTGGAACGACGTGATACGTGTAAACCCAGCGATAAACGCTGTCGTAAACAGCATATTGGTAAACAAAGACACTGTCTCCGCACCCACCTACAATCTGTCCATTTTGTTCTAACAAAGAAAGTTCTATATTTTGTCCGCAAATTGTCACAACGGGTGTTTCAGGTTCGAGCACTTCTGAAAGACAATGCACTGTAACCTCCACATTTTCGCGCGGAGTGAACACATTCGGAATAATTCTATACGTATAATGCCAAAAGACTTCTTGCCCAGAACAATCCGAATATGAGAATGTAAATATGACAGTTCCCGAGCCATCCGCATTCAGGGTGGTCACACTATCTTGGAATGCGGGAAGCACTTGACGACCACATACATCCTGAATCGTGGGAGCACTCGGACGTACCACATCCTCGATACAGGGGACTGAAGTTTCACCCTCTTCTGGTGCAACCAGACTATGATTCGGCATTTGCACGTGATAGGTGAACGTCCAATCGTGAGTGTGGTTCGCACAATCCGAATACGTCCAAGTATATTCAATATCGCCTTCACAGCCGTTAAAAGTAGAACTGTCGATTTGCGGGCCAGTCGGGGCGAGTGTGTCACCACAATTGCTCGTGACTATAGGCGGTGTGGGCATCACAATTTCTGACGGGCAGGCCACAGTCTCTTCCACATCCTGCTCGGAAATCGCAAAATCTTCTGATTGCACGTGATAGGTGAACTTCCAATCGTGTGTGCGTTCCGCACAATCAGTGTAAGTCCAAGTATATTCAATATCGCCTTCACAGCCGTCAAAAGCAGAGCTGTCGATTTGCGGGCCAGTCGGAACAAGCACATCACCACAATTGCTCGTAACAACGGGCAGCGTGGGCATCACAATTTCTGACGGGCAGGCCACGGTCTCTTCCACATCCTGCACGGCAATCGCAAAATCTTCTGACCGCACGTGATAGGTAAACTTCCAATCGTGTGTGTGTTCCGCACAATCAGTGTAAATCCAAGTATATTCAATATCGCCTTCACAGCCGTCAAAAGCAGAGCTGTCGATTTGCGGACCAGTCGCGGCGAGCATATCACCACAATTGCTCGTAACAACGGGCGGTGTAGGCATCACAATTTCTGACGGGCAGGCCACGGTCGCTTCCACATCTTGCTCGGCAATCGCAAAATCTTCTGACCGCACGTGATAGGTAAACGTCCAATCGTGTGTGTGTTCCGCGCAATCAGTGTAAGTCCAAGTATATTCAATATCGCCTTCACAGCCGTTAAAAGCAGAGCTGTCGATTTGCGGGCCAGTCGGGGCGAGCGTATCACCACAATTGCTCGTAACAACGGGCGGCGCGGGCATTACAATTTCTGACGGGCAGGCCACGGTCTCTTCCACATCCTGCTCGGAAATCGCAAAATCTTCCAGTTGGATATGATAGGTGAACGTCCAATCGCGTGTATGTTCCGCACAATCGCGATAGGAATAACGATAGACGATATCGCCTTCACAGCCGTCAAAAGCAGAGCTGTCAACCGTGAACTGTATTGGCAACAGGGACGTTCCGCAAAAATCAGTAACAGTTGGCAAATGTATATCGTCTCCATCTACTTCTTCCAAACATTGAACATTTCGTGCTGTGTCAATTTCAGAAAAAAGAAAACTATCCGGCCGATTCACGACAATGGTTTGTACTGTCCGACTATAATTGTGACAGATGTCGATTACTCGGTAGGTCCGTTCTATCACAATCGGGCAGGAACCTCTTGACACATCGGAATGAGACACTGACATATAGACATTGGGAGTACAATTATCAGAAATAGAGACTCCCATCTGTTCCAATTTTGCCGCTGTATTAGCCGCATTGGGCACATCGTTGATGGAGCATCCATCCACAATGAGCGTATCCAATGTTCCATCAATAATTGGTGCAATCGTGTCTTTAAGATATACAGCATTAGTACTGGTGGCCTCACAAACACCATCAGACACCGTCACCCAATAAGGCACTGACACATCGCACTGTATGGGAATATTGTTAAAGGCACAAGAGTCACTCCCGACTCTATTCTCGTGTAAGAAATTTCTATTGTCAAACGACCATTCCACGGTATTAGGCAGTGTCACATTTTCAAACTGTGCGAAAAGAACCACTTCTCTGTCCATCGGACAAATCGTCTGAGATTCTGTTGAAATGTGAATATCCGGATGAACTGAAAGTCGGACGACCACCACACTATCGCATCCATTGGAGGAAGTAAATGTTTGAAAATAAGATCCTGATTCTGAATAAGAATGGTCATTATACACAAAAACATCTCCCTCGCAAATCGTCGTATCGACGAATACGGTATCTACCGGATTGACCTGAAGCTGAAGAGTTATCTCCGTTTGGCAAACGCCGGCATAAATATTTCTATCGAAGGTATAGCTCCCAGCAGATTCCATTTCCGCCGCACCTATATGGAACCCGTAGGCGACATAGTTTTCACCTTGGCAAATGGTATCATATATAGTTTGAGAGCTGTCCTGTTGGACAATCACAATTTGTTCTGCCGTATTGCTGCATCCGTATCCAGACGTGGCGGTAACGGAATAGGTAGTGGTTTGTGCGGGAGAAGCGACCAAATACGGATCTGAATTTCCAGTACTCCAACTATATAGGAGTGTCGTATCGTAAACGATTTCGCGACAGCTGAAATCGTGCACGGCACGGACCCTCTGATGAAGCGTTTTATTATCTTGGATTGCCTTTCCTTGAGATTGAGATTCCCCCAAGCTGGCATCTAAGCACCATATTTTTTCCGTGTTAAATTCAGTGCTACTCCAATACTTTCCGTTCAAAGTCTGTCCACCATAAATGGAAAATCTGTCGTCCAACAAGCCAAGAGCAGAATTAAGATGGAGAAGCTGTCCAATGGAAGGCAGATACCATCCGTGTGCAAAATCAACCGTCTGCGCAGCAGGGAAATCGTTTGGATTTTCCTGCTGGTATAAAGTCTGCGTATTGGCATATCCATCCAAAGCGCTTGTCAGCAATTGCAACAGTACATGCGTTGAATCAAAATCCAAACCTAAAGGTACGTTGTTCCCCCAAATACAATCCGTCGATGCATCTGTCAATGCGACCATCCATCCTCCGCTGCCATCGGGATTGACATAGAAAACGAGGCCCTGGCTTCCATCCTCATTGGTCACAAGATCCCCAATATGGTATGTTTGGGTATATACCATTTGAGGCCCTATTATGAGCATGAAAACAAAGATGTATTGTAAAAATCTTCTCATTAGCCAATTTCTCGTTTTACACTTCTTGCGAAATTTGCAAAAATATTCAATAAACGATTTGAAATCAAACTGTTTCAAGAAAAGTATGAGGTGTCAAATGTTAATAAAAATCGCGCCACAGATGCGGGATCACGCATCAAGTTGTCTCCCGTGGCACGTTCTCTTGTAGAAATAGACCATATTTTCCTTTCTGGCCGGGTCAAGGATAAACACATCTTCGCAGACGCGTATGACAAACATTCCTTTCAGCCACTTCGCTCATCATTCTGGAAGTTTCATACATATTAGCACAAATCTATTTTCTAAAAATCACAAACTAGCCACTCTAACCTGACAACTTTTTTATAAATTTGCAGCCGTTATTTTATAGTACCACCATAAATCGGATGCTTATGACTCATTATACACATTTTCCCCACGTCAAAGGACTTCTTCAACGTAGTTTTCCGATGGTTTGTTTATGGACCTTGTTGTCGTTTTTCACTCATGCTATCCAAGCACAAGTTCCCACTTTAAATACGATTGAAGACCAGGTCGTGAATCAGGGTGCTGTTGTCCAGTTATGGGCAAATGGACCGCAATACTACACTTGGTCACCTTCATCCAACATTGCGAACATCGTGCAAGGCACCAATTCTTCCACTGCCACGACCACGCCGATGCAGCAATCGATGTACTTCATCGTCACAGGCTATGGGGCCAGCAGCAACCTTGTCGTAAATGGCAATTTTTCCCAGGGAAATTCTGGATTCACCAGCAGTTACTCTTATACAACGAACCTTTGGCCTGAAGGGACATACTATATCGGTACCAATGCAAACAACTATCACACAGGATTTTCCGGCGCACACGATCACACCTCCGGCAATGGAAACTACATGATCATCAATGGTGCTACCAACCCTGGAACGGTAGTATGGACTCAAACCGTAACCGTCATTCCCAACACCGATTACGCCTTCTCCACGTGGGTAACCACCGTGGCGCAAAGTCCCTGGGCGCAACTGCAGTTCCGCATCAACAGTGTGCAAATCGGCGACATCTTCTCCGCACCATCCAGCTATTCGTCCACCAACACCTGGCAAAACTTCTACCAGGTTTGGAACAGCGGCAACAACACGCAGGCCACCATCTCCATCATCAACCAAAACACAACGGGCGGCGGCAACGACTTCGGATTGGATGACATCTCCTTCGAACAACTCTATGGCATTCGGGACACCATACAGGTCCTTGTGCGTCACGACATTGACACAACCGTCTGTGACAACGAACTGCCTTTCGATTGGCGCGGCGTGACATTTACGGAGCCAGGCACCATCGACACCATCCTCATCAATCCCAATGGGGTAGATGATGCCGTGGTCATGCACCTCAACGTCCGCCAGCACACAACCAGCACCATTCATGAGGAAATCCCCGAGGACGAACTACCCTACACGTTCAATGACGTCATTTTCACCAATGACACAAACGACGCCATCATCACGTTGACCAATTCGGCCGGATGCGACAGCATCATTCATTTCTCCCTTCTCGTCCATCGCAACCACTCCGTGTCATTGGACACTACCCTTTGCGATTACCAGACTCCGTTTTACTGGTTAGGCATTCCCTTTGAGGAATCCGTCTCATTCACCGACTCTCTTCAAGACATTTACGGAGCGGACAGCGTGGTTTCACTCCATCTCATCGTCATCCCCACCACCCTTGAAATCATAGCCAACACGGCGGATTTCTGCGAATCGGGAAGTGCCTCCATCGAAGCCAACACACCGATGGAAAACTATTTGTGGAGTACGGGAGAGACTCTTCAGTCTATTTTCATCACAGCACCGGGACTTTACGCCGTCACTGCAAGCCAAGAGCACTGCAGCAAGTCCGCACAAGTTTCCATTGAACCTTGCACCTACGACCTGCTCCTACCCAATGCCATTTCCCCAGGCCGGGCAGACGGACTCAACGACTACTTCTTCATTCCTGAACAACACATCCAACAGATGTCTCCCCTTAATTTCAGTATCGCCATCGTTGACAAATGGGGAAGCACCGTCTTCTACTCCACCGACCCGCATTTCAAATGGGACGGGAAAGTCAATGGCAAACTGTTCACAAACGTGCTTTACAACTACGTCATCAAATACCACACCCGTCTCGGAGACGAGAAAGTGCTAAAAGGAAGCCTTTGGGTGCTGTAATAGCGAATAAAGATTTAATGGTCTGAGCCCCCAGTCTATCTACCTTCTACACAGATGCTTGAAATCGCAATAGCCGCAGCGGCCAGAATCAGGTGTTTGTTCAAAGTCTTTATCCTTATCAATAATATTAGACAGAAGCTCTTTCAAGGCTTCTTCCAAGGGCACGAGATACTCTTCTTCAAAAGCTTCCGTCGGGTTTTCCAAAGTGCGTCTGTTGCGATCCTTCGCCAACATCGCTTTGTGAATATACTCGTTACCAGTGTTGGCATCCGGAATACTGATGATGGCGCATTGGACGGGTTCACAGCCCTTATGTTTTTTCACCGTTTCATTTTCCGCATATTTGCACAACAGCGCATAAAAGAGCAGTTGGATGAATTTCTCATATTTAGGATCATCGAAAACCGCCGGAATATCCGTCATAGCCACTTTCAGAGAGGCTTCGTCAACTCGACCGGTTTTGTAATCAATGACCACCAAATGGCCATCTTGTTTCTGCAAACGGTCAATGAAACCACGTAGCACAAGGTTGTGTTTCCCTACCGGCAACGTACAACACAGCTCAATTTCATTGCCCACGACTGTCACGCCCTGCAACTCCGTTTTGGCCTGTTGCAAATAGTTGCGGACATCGTTTTTAACCATACATAGTGCCAAATAGACACGGCCGTGACCGAGGTCCTTCTCCTGCAAATGCAACGTTTCCTGCATCTCCGCATCTTCCAAAATCATCTTTCGCAAGTTATCATCCAGATGCTCTAAAAAATCATCTATCCGCTTATTAAAGTCAGGGTTTGCCTCTTCGCGCACATCGAAAACTTTTTCGAAGACAGCGTGCACCACCGTTCCTATCACGTTGCTTTCTATACGTTCCTGGAAAGTCGTTGGAGGTTGAATATGACAAATGTGCTTCAAGTAGAACTGCAACGGACAGTTGATGTACGTCTTCAATGCTGAAGCAGAATATTTATATCCATACAACACTTGCAGAATGTCATCCGTTTTCTTCACCGAAATAGCGTCAGGTGCTGAAGCCTGATAAGGAAATGACACCGCCGGATATTCAAATTTTATATTCGACAATCCTCTTTCACGCACTTCGAACTCCAATTGCGTGACGAAGCGGCTTTTTTCCACCAGACTGCCCGCACAATTATTGTTGTACATTAGAACAACATTCTCAGCGCGTTGGAGCAGGCGGAAGAAGTGATAGGCATAGACTTGGTCTTTATACAAATAATTTTCCAGCGTCTCGCCTTGAAATTTGAAATCGAAAGGAATGATGGAATTAAAACCTATACCCGAAGGCAGCACGCCTTCATTGGCAGACAGGATAATGACGTTTTTGAAATCCAACGTTCTGGTTTCCAACAATCCCATAATCTGCAGGCCGCGCGTGGCATCGCCCTTGATAGGCAAAGTCAGTCCGCCGATTTGCTGGTAGATAGCATATCGGATAATAGACAAAGTCAATGGTATTCCCATATCAGACAAAGGCCTTATCTGATTTTGCACGGCTTCTAAATTCTCCACCAGCATATCCAACAGAGCGGTGTCTTTATCATTGACAAAATCCCTTACGCGCATAGTATCTTCTATGCTTCGGATATAAGTTATTATGCAGTCTATCAAATCATTTGTCTCGGAGCAAAAGGCCGGCAGCGGCAAATCTTTCAAATCATCCACACCGTAAAGAGAGCGTTTTTCTGACTCAATGCGTTCTAGCAGCTGGCAATAAGCGGACGCGTCTTCAAACAGGTAGTTCTTAATCAGCGGACAAAGCAAGAGGGCTACCACATCGCGACGATGGAAAAGGATGCCCCGACCTCGATAGCTGAGCGCCGTCTGATACATTTCCATCAATGTTTCCAACAGTGTATAGGCAGGCGTTGCGGCAAAAGGATATCCCATCGTCACATTCGCGTCCGTGATGTCGTATGCCGACAAAAGCGGGACCAATAGATTTTCATCAGCCAACACCAGGGCTGTATTGTCGAGATTCCCCTGCTTTTTTTTAATATTCGCCAGACATTGAATCGCATAGAAAATCTGGTTCATTTCCTTGGAAGTTCCGACTATCTGTACGTTTTTAGGAACCGTCTCATAGTATTTTTCATTGAAGAGGACATCTTCTTGCTTTAGGGAAAGGGTCTGGCAAATTTTATGGAGGAAATGAGCCGTTGTGAAACGTTCATTTTTCCTGAAGTCGCAATAAAAAGGATCTATGTCGAAGTAAAACTGGGTATCAAAATGCTCTTTCACGAACTTCACGACCGTCAATTCGGCGGGGTTCAGGACGTGAAAACCGGCAAAAACAAAATGTTGGAACGTCAATTTAGACTGATACTCGGCGATATGTTCGGCGCAATCGCGATAGACGAGGCCTTCGTAGGCCGTTCCTTTTGCTAGAAGCGATTCTTTAAACTGGACGTACAAATCTGCCAAGAGCTGGTAGAAACGTATCTTGCGTTCGCCTTCAGCACTAATGACATCGTGCGAAAAAGGAATTTCAAAGTCCTTGGCATAGGCTAATTCCGTCAATATTCGAACGGCATCGTCCATCTGTTTGTCCGTCTCGGACATATCATCTATAAAGGCCGGCATCCACGAAAGCGCCGCAGTGAAATCATCCGCATCCGTTCCGGCCAACTCCCTATAATTCTGATAGAGTTGAACCATCAGCGCCATTTTTTCCAAATTCTCCAATGGAGAAAGGAAAGAGACGAAATCATTGATAGTGAAAATCGTCGGAGCAAACACAGGGACCGTGCTCAAAGAAGCTAACTCTTTGAGCAGCATACGATGTGCCCGTTTGTTTGGCAAAATCACGGCCGTATCTTTCAAAGATATGCCGGATGCCATAATCTTTTCCGCTAATTGGGATAAAAAAGAGGGTTGCATAAGCAAGCGAGAAGGTTTCAGGTTTAAAGTTTCAGGTTTAAAGTGATTGCCTCATCTACATATCTACTCGTCTTCACTCCCTAATTGTTCATTAGTCCAGTTTCAGCACGGCGAGGAAGGCGGATTGCGGGACTTCCACGTTACCGATTTGGCGCATACGCTTCTTACCTCTCTTTTGTTTTTCCAAAAGTTTACGTTTACGGGTGATGTCACCGCCGTAGCACTTCGCCGTCACATCCTTACGGACAGCCTTCACGGTCTCACGGGCAATGATTTTGGAACCGATAGCCGCCTGGATGGCAATTTCGAACTGTTGGCGAGGAATGAGCTCTTTGAGTTTTTCACAAATACGGCGGCCGAAAGCGTAGGCATTGTCGGCGTGAATCAACGCGGACAGGGCATCCACCGAATCGCCATTCAGCAGGATATCCAATTTGACCAGTCGAGCGGGTTTGAAATCGGTGATATGGTAGTCAAAGGAAGCATATCCTTTGGAAATGCTTTTAAGCTTATCGTAGAAGTCGAAGACAATCTCTCCGAGAGGCATATCGAAAGTGAGTTCCACACGGTTGGCAGCCACATACTGTTGGTTGACGAGAATGCCGCGCTTGTCGATACAGAGCTTCATAATGGAGCCGATGTAGTCGTCCTTGGAGATGATTTGCGCACGGATATAAGGTTCCTCGACGTGGTCGATTTCCGTAGGTTCGGGCATACCGGAAGGATTATAGACATCCATCCACTGCTTCTTGGTTGTCAGCACCTTATAGGACACATTGGGCACGGTGGCGATAACGTCCTGGTCGAATTCGCGGTCAAGGCGTTCCTCTATGATTTCCATGTGGAGCAGTCCGAGGAAGCCGCAGCGGAAGCCGAAGCCCAAAGCGGCAGACGATTCCGGCTCGAAGGTCAGAGAGGCATCGTTGAGTTGGAGCTTTTCAAGGGAGGCACGGAGTTCCTCGTATTGGTCAGCCTCTGTCGGGTATATACCGGCAAACAGCATCGGCTTAACCTCCTGGAAGCCTTCGACAGCGGTTTCGCATGGGCGCGCCACGTGGGTGATGGTATCGCCGACCTTTACTTCCGTAGATGTCTTGATGCCTGTTATGAGGTAGCCCACATCGCCGGCGGAAAGTGACTGTTTGGACACGCGGTCCATCTTCAGCACGCCTATTTCATCGGCATCATATTCGTGTTTGGTAGATACGAATTTGACCATATCGCCGACATTGACGGTGCCGTTGAAAATACGGAAATAGGCGATAATGCCGCGGAAGGAGTTGAACACGGAGTCGAAAATCAAGGCTTGCAACGGAGCATCGGGGTCGCCTTGGGGAGCCGGAATCTTTTCGATAATGGCTTCCAGAATTTGTTCCACCCCTTGACCGGTCTTGCCGGAAGCCTCGATAATGTCGGACTCGTCGCAGCCAATCAAGTCTATAATTTGGTCCTTCACTTCCAAAGGCATAGCGGCGGGCATATCCATTTTATTGAGGACGGGGATGATTTCCAAATCGTTGTCAATGGCCTGATAGAGGTTGGAGATTGTTTGGGCCTGCACGCCCTGTGTGGCATCCACTAACAGCAAAGCGCCCTCGCAGGCAGCAATGGAGCGGGAAACCTCGTAGGAAAAATCAACGTGGCCCGGCGTGTCAATAAGGTTGAGGATGTACTTTTCTCCCTTATACATGTATTCCATTTGGATGGCGTGGCTCTTGATGGTGATACCGCGTTCGCGTTCCAAATCCATATCATCAAGCACTTGATTTTGGAAATCTCGGTCATTGACCGTTTTAGTAAATTGCAAAAGACGGTCAGCTAAAGTGCTCTTACCGTGGTCGATATGTGCAATAATGCAAAAGTTTCGGATATTTTTCATAGGGCGGCAAATGTACATAAAAAAATCTGATTTCTCGCACCTGTCAAATATAAATTTTAAGCTTTTCACAAGAAGAATTATGAAAATTGTGTATCTTTGACCCGTCATTTTTTCAAGACATAACAACAATAAAAAACTAAACAATACATCTATGAAAAATAATTTACTACTTGCATTATCAATCCTTTTTTCTGCCAACCTGCTTGCTCAGAATCCCGCAGTAAGCATTTCCATTTCAAATGTGACAGAGACCTCCTTCTCTGCCACTTTCACGCCTAACGAGACCTGCGCACGATATGATTACGTAGCGATGACGGACGAAGAAATCAACATGTGGTTAATGTTCGCCGGCAGTGTTGACGGCCTCATCTCGATGTTCGGTGTTCACGCTACGGGGCCGGATACGCACGTCTGGAACAGCGACATCGCGCCAGGCACAACCTACAAGGTGATGGTCCGCCCGTTTGGTGCAGACAGCACAGCTTACCCATACACTTATGAAGAAGTCACGACACTGACCACCGGCGGCAGCGGTACTGCAGCCATTTCTATTTCCGTCAGTGAAATCACGGAAACTACAGCTCGCGTAATCTGCACGCCCAATGATCAAACAGCGCTTTATTACGATGGTCTGGTCACCGTGGATTTGTTCAACAGCGTACCACTGGACACTGTAAAGAGCATCATTATGGAGAACCCCAACAACATCCATTACAGCATTGACGATTGGACATGGCCGACTCTACTTTCCAACACCGATTATTATGCTATTGCATTCGGCCAGAACTCCGAAGGCGTCTGGGGAGCCGACTCTATGGTTCAATTCACCACCTTGGGTGGCAGCAGTGACGACAGCACCGGGGTTCAAGACATCGATGTTCCCGTCATCGTACTCTATCCGATGCCCTGCAATGGACATTTCAACATTGCAGGCAAAGACATTGCCGGCAGCACAGCCCAACTTTTCGCCATCAGCGGACAACTGGTCGGTGAATACAGACTGGACAGCGACAATACGAGCATCAGCACAAATCTTCCTTCCGGCAACTACGTCATTCGCGTTCTGAATGCCGAAGGCAAGACGATAGGCCGCAAACACATCGTCATCCAATAATCACACAGACAATTATCCTCCTCGCGTATGAAGTTCCTGTGTTTCAGGACTTCGCACAACGAACGACATACACAAGGTATTTATTATCCAGAAGTCCTTTTTTACAATATGCACAAGATTTACTCAATTTTGCTTGCGCTTTTGTTAACCGTCGGTCTATGCAATCTCCATACGACCGCGCAAGCCCAGACCATCTGGGACGGAACTGCAGACGTTACTTGGTACGATGAGTACTCCACAGAGTTCTACCTCTATTCTCCCGAAGAGTTGGCGGGATTGGCCCAACTTGTCAATGCCGGCAATGAATTTAACGGCAAGACCATCTATTTGGAATCTGACATCTGGTTGAACGCTGACAACTCCACGACCAACAACTGGACGATGATTGGCGGAAACCAGACCGCGACCACGAAAGAGACATACGCCAACTTCTTCCGCGGCACTTTCCACGGCAACGGGCACTATATATATAATATGTATTGCAGCCGTGACAACGGGAATGGCGGTTTATACTACCAAGCCGGTCTTTTTGGCGCACTCAAAACGCCCTGCCTGATTGACTCCCTCGTCATCATCAACCCCATCACCCGCGCAACGGGTGGTTTCCAAGGCGGTTTGGCAGCCTGTGTGGCTCCCGGCGGAAACGTGACCATTTCCAAGATAATGGTTATCAATGCCAACATCAACCAAAATCTATCCAGTGCGGACGGTCACAACGGCGCCCTCATCGGTGGTGTTTATCCAAATGGAAGTGCTACCACCTACATCACCAACTGCGGTGCTACCGGTTCTATTCACGGCGCTTACTCCGGCGGTCTGACCGGTGGTGCTGCCGGCGGCGTCTTCAACAACTGCTACTTCAATGGCACGACAGGCAGCGGCTACGGCTGCGGCGGTATCGCCTCCCACGACGGCACTCTGAACAACTGTTACTCTCCCAATTTGGGCGGCAGCGGCGCTACCAACGGCATCAACATCAACAATGTTTCTCTGACCAACCCTTCCCCCACCTTGGGTGACGCTTTCCGTGCAGACTGTCTTTTGCCTATCAACGGCGGTTATCCTATCCTGGAATTTATGGTCTGCAACGATCCGACTTGCGGCCC
>JAZRYT010000181.1:0-19955 GCA_045600905.1 Bacteroidales bacterium | reverse complement strand
TTCCCAGGCTCTCTTTGGCGATGGTGTTGAGCCATTCACGGAAAGTAACCGGAGCGCCTTGGTCGGGATTGATGGCGTAGGTTTGGGTGATGTTGCCCTCCAAGTCTTGCACCGAAACCAAAGTGCTGGAACGCTCAACCAGGCAGTCTTCCTCCAAGCGACGCTGAGTGTCGGGTGACTCCTCGATGGTGAGCGTGTTGTATGTCACCTTGAGCTGATAGAACTGGATGGGCGGCACCTTCTGTACCTCCATGCGGGAGTAGCGGTTAATCTGGATAGGTTCTTCGGCCATCTTGGCGTTCAGCTCCTTGACAGAGGTGTTCTGCGTTTTGGACAGCTGAGCGTTGAGGGTGTCGGCATTGAACTTGTTAAGCCAGATGACAGACTCTTCGGCTTTGCCACGCTCTACTTGTCGGAGGCATCGGCAGCTGGTCTGCAGTACCATATTCTTGGGGCAGTCGCCTTGCTGCGAAAGAATTACCCCCGTGAGACTACGACAATCCCAACCCTCTTTGCCAATCTGCACCAACAGCACCACTCGGATGCGCGACATGGCGGTGTCGAGTGCGGCAAAAGCGGCTTCGGCTCCTTCGGGAGCAGGATACTGCTTGTTGCCGTCGTGGTATTTCAGCACGGCCTCGGCAGGATTGATTTGATACGATTGCAGTATGGTGGAAACCAATGGATAGATGCGTTCTTCCAAAGTCTCGATTTTTCCGCAATAAATGGCTATCTTGGCACATAGACCACCGGGATAGACCTTGTCTTTGAACTTGTCGAGAAAATGTGTCAGTCCGTTTTGGATGATAGTGTCGGCATCGGCATCGGCTGTGCGGATGTCGGGATATTTGAGAAAGTTGCCGATACCATCAATCAATGGGTAATGATACACCACATTGGAAAGGTCGGTATTGCTGACGGTGATGGTGTCGGTCATCTGAACCCTCTCGGCCTTCTCCAGATATGGAGTGCCGGAGAAGCCCAGCATACAGTTGAAGTTCTGCGACTCGGCCCAATGTGTTACCACCTGACGCAACTTGATCTCGCTGTCGGCGGCATGGTGCACCTCGTCCACGAAAGTGGCAAGATGGGGAATCTGGCCAATGACATGGCGCAGTTCATTGGCAACCTTCATCTTTTCGAGTTCTTCCTTACTAAGCAAAGAGGATTGGGCATCTTTGTCGAGTCGGTCAAGAATCACCTTCTCGGCATTGGTGACAGCCACCAATCCCATGAGGTTTTCGCCCTCGGAAGCCAGATGCATATTGAGCTTCTGTGCATTGGGATTCTTGATGCGGTTACTCTTCTTGGCACTCTTCTGCTCATCAAGCACCTCAAACTTAATCATTCGGCGGATGTTGGAGGCGGCAGGCTCTGGCAGCACCCAAGAGGGGTCGAAATTCTGAATCTTCTTGAGCGACGGGATGATGGAGGATTTGAGCCCCGAAGGAGCCAGAATCATGAAGTTGTGGGCAAAGATGGGATTAGACGGTTCGTTTTGTGCGAAATACAGGTCGAGGTAGATGAAGGCGGCCATCAAGTAGGTCTTGCCTGCTCCCATGGGCAGGCTGAACAGATAGTCGGGATAGTCCACAGCATAGAACAAGTCACGGAAAGCCTTCTCATATTCCACACTTGCGGGGTTGTTCTTGATTGCTTTAGCTAATTCGGGGGCTAAGGCACGTCCGTTCTTGTTAGGGAGGGCGGCGTACTGCATCAGAGCCAACGCAGGAATATTGTTGCCAATCAGCTCTCGTTCAGCACCAGTGAGGGCAATGGAGTCGGGCGAAGAAAGAATACCGCCGTGGAACAGCCGCCAAAGCGGTTTGTTCTGACAACCAATCTTGAGAAATAGATATGTTTTGATGGCTTCAATCTGAGCATCACGCAACATACCCTTACTCTCCATGTAATCAACCAACGATTTGATGGGACATGAGGGGCTTTGTAGCCATGCGTTGCGCTTTATTTCAATCAGTTTGAAGAACATATCTATATTCGATATATACAAAAATGCAAAGATACGAAAATTAATTGTACAGACCAATAATTTATTGAATATTTGTCAACAAATCGCCTATGAGACTGCGTAAAGCATGAATCTTTTTTTCTTAACTTCAGACAAATCGTATAGCAACAATGACATATTTTACACCATTCATCTAACAGGAATAAAAAAGCAACCCTAACCCAGATGACACGGTTGGAAATTTTAGGTATTTTTGCATCATTCAAAAAGCAACAGACAATAATGCATACCTTCCGCACCAACAACCGCGCCGAGTGGCGCCAGTGGCTCGCCGAGCACTTCGAGACGGAAACGGAAGTGCTTTTCGTTTTCCCGACGATAAGTTCCGGCGAGGAAAGCATCTCCTACAATGACGCCGTGGAGGAGGCGCTCTGCTTCGGCTGGATTGACGGTGTGGCCGGGCGGCTCGATAGCACGCACAACACCCGGCGCTTCACCCCGCGCCGCAAGGGCAGCAGCTACTCGCGCCCCAACATTGAGCGCCTCATCTGGCTCGAGCAACAGGGACTCATCCACCCGAAAATCAGAGCGTCTGTTTTACCCATCATCCAAGAACCCTACGTTTTCCCGGAAGACATCCTGTCGGAAATCCGCAAAGACCCCGAAGCGTGGGCGCATTTCAACCATTTTACCGCCTCCTACCAGCGCATCCGCATAGCCTACATCGACGCGGCGCGTCACCGCCCCGAAGAGTTCCAGAAACGCTTGGCCAACTTCCTCCGCAAGACCAAAGAGAACAAGCTGATTATGGGGTATGGTGGGATTGAAAAATATTATGGCATAGTTTGAAATCGCATAATGCTGTCATCCATTACCGCATCGTCTATGGCGGCTATGCCATTATGGAGAAACGGAATGGGAAGTGGACTTTCGTAGAGGCGCACGATACGTGGATGGAGTGAGGTTAGGCGGTAAAAATTCCCTACTTCACCACCTCGGCCACGCCGTAGTAAATTCCGAAATAGAGAATCATCAGGATGATGACAAAGATTATGACGAGCACAGCCGCTATAACGTTACGCCAAAGGCTTTTCCACCAGCTGATTTCATAGAGCTGTTTGTATGTCCAGGTGGATAAAAGTATCGGGACCAAAAGTCCTAAAGAAGCCGACCAGCCCTTCGTGGCAGGAATCCAGTCCAACGGCAGAAGCACAAATTCCATCAGGATGAAGAGGCAGGACAAGTATATCAGCGTGAAGAAATGCTCGGCCGTATTCAGCATTCTTCGTTCACCATCGGGGCAGGCCATCGTGCGACGGCGGAACAGCCACTTGAATGGAAAGACGCCCACGAAGGCAAAGGTCAGGGAAAATGCCACCGTGTTGGAAAGGAACTTCATCAACATCTGTGAGGCCTTGGCAAACGTGTCTCCATCAGCCCCAGTAGCGACTTCAAGGGATTCTATGTCGTTCATTGACAGGCTGTCTTTGAAAATCAGCGAAAGCAGGGCATAGATGGTTACCAAGCAGAGCAGCATTTGCACGGGACGGAAATAGCGCGTGCGCTTGCCGCACAGAAAGTCGCGAATCAGGTGGCCCGGTCGGTAGAGCAGATTGCCGCAAGTGCGCAGGAAAACGCTGTCGCCGCCAATGAGCGTGACCACCAAGTTGTGGAGTGCCGACCTCATCGTGATGCGCTGTGTGTCGGCGGCCTGTCCGCAGTTGGGACAATGACGGCCATGGAAGGCGTGTCCGCAATTTTTGCACTCGTGGGTTTCCGCAGCCTCTTGAGTAAGAATGTCATAGGCACGTCCCTCACGCTGACGTTCACGCACACGCTCACGCCACGCGCAGAAGCGGGCCCAACACGACTTGATTTTACTATGTTTTCTATTTGCGGACATACCTATTTTGAAGCGGCAAAAATACAGCAATAATTGATTCAAACAAGCGGAAAAGTGACGGTTTGCTGTTGCGTAGCAAGAATTTACAACTTACTAGTAGAAACGGAAGATTGCGCAGCGACACATTCCAATATCCGTAATTCTCAGGCAGTTATTACGACATTATTGAAATTTATTACGACATTTTTTTAAATGGAGATGTTGTGCGTAACGTCTCTACGACTAATTAATAGATAACGCTGTACTCGGTACTATTTTTCCTTTGGAAACATTATGCTGTTTTTTTACCGTAAAAGCATAAAAAAACGCGCCAGGATTTTCTCTTGGCGCATTTTCCGTTTTTTGAGCGACAGACGAGGTTCGAACTCGCGACCTGCGGCTTGGGAAGCCGCCGCTCTGCCAACTGAGCTACTATCGCAACTTTTTATGTGAACAGTAATCAGAAACTGTCCGTTATACGTTAAAACGAATATGCAGGATGTCACCATCCTGGACTTCGTAATTCTTGCCTTCGACGTGCAGTTTGCCAGCCTCCTTGCACTTGAGTTCGGAGCCTAACTCTTTCAAATCTTCATACTTGATGACTTCGGCACGGATGAAGCCACGCTCCAAGTCGCTGTGGATGACACCAGCGGCCTGCGGGGCCAACATACCGCGATGAATGGTCCACGCACGGTTTTCCTTGCCACCGACGGTAAAGAAGGATATCAGATCCAACATCTTGTAGGCCGCACGGATTACCTGGTTGACGGCGGGCTCGGTCAAACCGACATCGGCCAAGAAGGCCTCACGGTCCTCTTCACTGTCCAATTCGGCAATCTCAGACTCAATCTTGGCGGCAATCACCAACATCTGTCCACCGTTTTCCTCCACATATTTTTTCACGGCGTCGGAATAGGCATTGCCATTCACGGCGTCGTTGTCATTAACATTGCAGACGTAAAGTATAGGTTTTTCAGTGAGCAACATCATATCAGCCACCACGGAGCGTTCATCATCCGTTGCATCTATCGTGCTGACATTCTGAAAACCTTCCAAATGCTCTTTGTATTTTTTCAAAACCTCATAATCGTGCTTGGCAGTCTTGTCGCCAATCTTAGCGGCCTTTTCCACCTTCGTGATTTTACGGTCGATTTGTTCGAGATCCTTGCATTGTAGTTCAAAATTCACGGTTTCAATATCGCGAACAGGATCCACAGATCCGTCATCGTGCGGGATAGCGGGGTTGTCGAAGCAGCGCAACACGTGAATGAGCGCGTCACAAAGACGCACGTCTGCCAACAGGCTGTTACCATTGCCGGCACCGCCCTTGGCTAATCCCGGGATATCAACAACGTCCAAGTTAGCGAAGACCAATTTCTCAGCTTCAATAAACGTGTTGATGTGCGTCAAGCGCTCGTCCGGCACGGCGCACACGCCGATATTGGACTTGTTGGTGGCAAAATCCGTAACTGCAGCCTTCGTATTGGAGATGCAGTTGAACATTGTGGTTTTTCCTGAATTCGTCAATCCGACGATACCGCATTTCAATCCCATATCTGCAAGCTTTAGAATCCGAGAACGATGTCTTCCACGTGGTCAATTTCGGGAAGATAGTGTTTGATAGTCTGTTCTACACCGTTTTTCAATGTCATCTTAGCGTGAGGGCAGGAGCCGCAAGCGCCTTGCAATTTCACCTTCACGACATTATCAGTTGTAAGTTCGATGAATTCGATATCGCCACCATCCTGTTGGAGGTATGGACGGATTTGATCTATAATAGAAATGACTTTCTGTTCTAAAGTAGGATTCTCCATTGTTTGGGGTTTTGAAAAGAGGCGGCAAAAATACAAAAAAACCACAAAACAAATAAAAGTTGAAAATAAAAATTGAAGAGGCAGGAGCGGGGAACATTTTGTTTCAGGTTTCAAGTTTCAAGAGCAAGTAATCACATTTCAACTATCTACATTATCACATTACCGCATTAATTTAGTATTTTCGCGGCCTCTTTAAAAAGATGTCACGTAGCAAGCACATATTGTATCCCTTTCTTTTCGGCGCGGTATTGTTAGCAAGTGCCGTAGGTGCTATTTTCATTGGTGTCATTGAGGTTCCAGGAGAGTTGGTGTGGGGCAGTTTCCTGCATCGTTTCCACATTTCGGGAGGCATCATCGTGCCGGCATATTACGATATGGTTATCTGGCAGTTGCGTCTGCCGCGCATTGTGATGAGTCTGTTGGCGGGCGCTTCGTTGGCCGTATGCGGCTGCGTATTTCAGAGCATCTTCCGCAATCCCATCTGCGACCCGTACATTTTGGGCATCTCGTCGGGTGCCTCGTTGGGAGCGGCCATCGCCATCATTCTCGGCTGGGACGCTATGCTGTTCGGCATCACGCTGCCGGCGTTGGCCACCGCCATCCTAACGTTGCTGCTCATTATGGGCATCGCCCGGCTGCGAGGGCGTCACAACACGCAGACTCTGCTGCTCACCGGCATAGCCCTCAACTTCTTCATTTCCGCCGTCATCACGCTTCTGATGGTCGTCAACCAACAGGAAATGCAGAAAATTTTCTTTTGGACTATGGGCAGCGTAGCCACCGCCACGTGGCAGGAAATCGCCTGCCTGCTGCCTGTGATGGTCATCGTCACCGCCGTCCTGTACTATTTTGCCAAAGACCTCAACATCCTGCAGTTGGGCAGCGAGTCCGCCATCAGTTTGGGGGTCAACGCCCAGCGCACGACCTACATCACGCTTATCGCATCGTCCCTGCTCATCGGCATAGTGGTCTCCTTCTGCGGCGTCATCGGCTTCATCGGACTGATTGTGCCGCACATCTGCCGCCTGATTTTCGGCAGCGACAACCGACATCTTTTCATCTACTCGTTACTCTTCGGAGCTTTCTTCCTACTCGTAGCCGACACGTTGGCGCGCACCATCGCCGCCCCGTCAGAGCTGCCCGTGGGAAGCATTACCGCCTTGGCCGGTGCCCCCTACTTCATCTATTTACTCCTTAGAAAACACTGACAATGAAGGAGATTCGCGAAAACCTCAAACTCATTCTGCGCAGCCTTCCCGAAAAGCCCGGCGTTTATCGCTTCTTCGATGACGAAGGAACCGTCATCTACGTGGGCAAAGCAAAGCGACTGAAGCGACGCGTCTCCTCCTATTTCAATAAAGAACACGACTCCGCGAAAGTCAGACTGCTCGTCTCCAAAATCCGTGACATCCAAACCACCGTTGTTGACAACGAATGGGAAGCCCTGCTGCTGGAAAATAGCATGATCAAGGAGTTCAAGCCGCACTACAACATCCTGCTCAAAGATGACAAATCCTATCCGTGGATAGCCATCACCAAGGAGGAGTTTCCGCGCATCTTCCCCACCCGACATCCCGAGCCAGACAAAATGCAGCTCTTCGGGCCATATTCTTCCGTGAAGCACATGAACGTGCTGCTGGAGACCATCAACAATATGTTCCCGCTGCGCAACTGCCGCCGATTGGTTCGCAACGACCGTCCCTGTATGCAGTACCAGCTCAAAAAGTGCAACGCGCCGTGCTGCGACTTTGTCACCGCCGAGCAATATCAGGAGAATATCCGCAAAATCGTGGACATCATCAACGGCCGGCGCAAGGAAGTCATCGGGCAACTCCGCGAAGAGATGATGCGCTATGCCGACAAGTGGGAGTTCGAGAAAGCCGGGGCCATCAAGCGACAAATCGGGATTTTGCAGGAGTACGTCGCCAAGTCCGTGGTGGTCAGCCCGACCCTGACCAAGATGGACATATTCGGGATGGAAGAGGACGAGGAATGCGCCTACGTCAGTTTCCTGCGCATCGTGGATGGCGCCATCGTTCAGGCGCACACCTTGGAAATCAACAACAAGCTAGACAGCAACCGCGAGGATTTGCTGTGGGACGGCATTTTGGAGATGAAGGAGCGTTTGGGCGGTCTCTTCCCCACCGTCATCGTGCCCATTGAGCTTTCCATCGTACCCGAAGGCTGGGAGTTCCAAATTCCACATCGCGGCGAAAAAAAGAAGCTGCTGGATCTCGCCGAGCGCAACGCACACTTCTATATGTTGGAAAAGAAAAAACGTCAGGACTTGGTCAACCCCGAGCGCCGGAGCCAGCGGGTATTGCAGGCTTTGCAGCAGGCCTTGGGCATGAAGGTGCTACCGCGCCGCATCGAATGCTTCGACAACTCCAACACGCAAGGTGACGACCCCGTGGGGGCAATGGTCTGCTTCATCGATGGCAAACCCGCGAAAAGCGAGTACCGCCATTTCAACATCAAGACCGTGGTGGGCGCGGATGACTTCGCCACTATGGAGGAGGTTCTCTACCGCCGCTACCACCGTGTTTTGGAAGAGGAGAAGCCCCTGCCAGACCTCATCGTCATCGATGGTGGCAAAGGCCAGCTGAACGCTGCCTACCGCACACTGCAGTCTCTGCACATTGAAGACAAGCTGATGGTCGTGGGCATTGCCGAGCGTTTGGAAGACATTTACAAGGTCGGCGATGAATTTCCAATCTACATCGACAAGAAGTCAGAGGCTCAAAAGTTGCTGCAGCAGGTGCGTGACGCCGTGCACGACTTCGGCATCAACCATCACCGCAACCGCCGTTCCAAAACGAGTATTGCCTCCATACTGGACGACGCGCCCGGCATCGGACCCGTGCTCAAGAAGAAGCTGCTTACGAATTTCAAGTCTGTGAAACGCATACGGGAAGCCGGCGAAACGGAAATCGCCGCCGTCATCGGTCCCAAGAAGGCCCAAGAACTATGCACGTACTTGCGGGAGAACCCGTAAGGGCAGGCATAAAGTTCAATGTCGGGGATGACTGATTTTTGTCTATTTTTGCGCCCCTTAATTTAAATATTTACTACTACGAATCTAAAAGGAGACATTTTTGGAGGAATTACGGCTGGTATTGTAGCCCTTCCTCTGGCATTAGCATTTGGTATTCAAGCTTTTGGCGTTATTGACGTACAAGACGTACCCAACATTGGGGCAGTCGGCGCACTGGCCGGTCTGGTAGGTGCGATGATGATTGGCTTTTTCGCCTCACTATTTGGAGGAACGCCCTCCCAGATCAGCGGACCGACAGGTCCGATGACCGTCATCACGGCGACTTTGATTTCCGGAATCTGGTCTTCCGGAACCGCCCAATCCATTGAAACCGTACTCATCACGATGTCCGTGGCCGGTATGTTGTGCGGTCTTTTCCAAATTCTATTCGGACTTCTCAAAATCGGGAAATACATCCGCTACATTCCCTACCCTGTTCTGTCGGGTTTTATGAGTGGTATCGGAATCATCATCATTTTGCAGCAGATTTATCCGCTGTTCGGTATGAAATCGCCCGTGCTGATTATTGACATGATTACGCAGCTGCCTTCCAAAATCGGCGGTTACGACCTGTTCGCCCTGCTATTTGGATTGGCCACGATTGCCATCATTTACCTTTTCCCGTTAATCACGAAGAAAGTGCCCGCCACATTGGTAGCCTTGATTGTGGTCACCGTGATTTCTGTATTTGTCAAAGACTTCAATCCGTCATTAACCATCGGCGAAATCCCATCCGGGATGCCCCTGCCGTTCTTTGCCCAATTCTCCCTCAAAGGCCTTGCTTGGGGAAGCATTTTGAAATCAGCCGCCATACCAGCCTTAACGTTGGCAGGGCTTGGCTCCATTGACACGTTGTTGACTTCCGTAGTGGCCGACAACATCACTAAAACCAAGCACAACAGCAATAAAGAGCTTATCGGTCAGGGTATTGGCAATTTCTTTCCCGGCATATTCTGCGGTATTGGCGGAGCCGGTGCCACTATGAGAACCGTGGTAAATGTCAAGAGTGGCGGTCGCACCCGATTGTCCGGCATCATCCACGCCCTGTTCCTGTTGGCCATCCTGCTCGGTCTCGGACGCTTTGTGAAATACGTGCCGCTGTCCGTACTTTCCGGCATTTTGATTACCGTCGGTATCGGCATCATTGACTTCAAGGGACTGAAAGACCTGTCCAACATTCCGAGAGCCGACGCCGTCGTGCTTCTTACCGTGCTTTTCCTCACCGTATTTGTCGATTTGCTCATCGCCGTCGGCATCGGTATGATCATCGCCTGCGTACTCTTTATGAAACGCGCCAGCGACTTAGTGGAAAGCGGCTACAATGCTGGCGAAATCACCCAGTTCGACAAGGAACTTCCATGGGCTGACGAACAAGGTCTGACGGAGGAAATCAAACATCAGATTTACATCCAACGTCTGAACGGACCTATCTTCTTCGGCTCCATCACCCGTTTCCAAGAGGTGATGCACGATGTGCCAGACGATGTCAAAATCGTCATCATCCGTATGCGATTGGTGAGTTTTATGGACCAATCCGGCCTTTACGCTATGGAAACCGCTATCAAAGACTTACAGACCAAAGGTGTTATGGTACTAATGACCATCATCCAACCACAACCTATGTATATGTTGACCAAGATGAACGTCATTCCCGCCATTGTTTCCCAAGAGCACACGTTTCCGACGTTTGAAGATTGCACTCACTTCTTGGAAGGTATGTTCCATCTGAATCGCTAAATCATCCATTTTCCAAAAATATTTTTGAGGAACCCGCCTTGGCAGTGTATTGTGAACCCGCCAAGGCGGGTTTCAAGTTTTGTTTTCAGAAGTCTCTTTAATTTTCAATGTCCTCCGTGACACTTCCCCTTATAGAAATAGGCCATATCCTCTTTCTTCGCAGGGTCAAGGGAGAACGCGTCTTCGCAGACACGGATGACGAACATTCCTTTCTCCGCCGCATACTTGTCTGCCTCGTAATCGTAATTGATGGCCGCCATAGCCAAATACACATTTGTATCGGCATACGACTGGAACACATCCCCGAATTTTTCCATCTGCTTGAGAAAATAATCCACATCGCCCTTGGTACAGTTTGTCTTCACCTCAACTGCCACCGCGTCCGTGGTGTCGTGCAGGAACAAATCCACCTCCATTCCGATATTCAGTTCCTTACGCTTGCCTTTCATATTTTTCCAGCATTTGCTGATATCGAAACCCGCCTGTTGGAACAAAGCCAAGGCGGACGGCTCCATCAGTCCTTCCACCACGTGGCCCGTCAGGGACGAATACCTGGTTGCTTCTTCCTTCAGCTTGCGGTCTGTCTCCTTCATCTGTTGGCGAAGTTCCTCCATCTGCTTTTCCGCTTTAGCCTGACGTACCTCATACTCGGCCCGACTTTTCTCATGCGCTGCCTGGTACTCTGCTTGACGTTTATCGTACTCCGCCTGACGTTTATCGTACTCCGCCTGACGTTTTGCGCGCTCCACTTGACGTTTATCATACTCGACCTGACTTCTTTCAACCGCTTCGCGCATCATCCTGGAAGTTTCATACATAAATTCTCTAATCTCGTTCCACGAGGGAATCTCTTTCTTTTCTATAGTATCCTGATTCATCGTTGTTAAATTTTATTATTAATAACATTGTTAATCAAATAACTTTTTTCGAGTAAACACCCATATACACACCCATATATACAGCCAATTCAAATTCGCGGCAAAAATATCAAAATTCCGATACATTTCAATATTATTTTTAAAAATATTTGTTTTTAACAATAATTGTTAATTTTTCAAAAGAAAGAAAAGAAGAATGGGCAATGGATTCGTTCTAATTTTTTGTATGTTTGCCGCCCTTAACAGAATAGTTGTTCAATCGCAAAATCTTAATTATATGAAAAAAATCTTATTAGCATTGGTTGCGCTGACCTTCCTTTTCAGCGCCTGTAACAAAGAGGGTGTCTATACCCCGAAAAAGAAACTTTCCACCGTTTATTATCAAAAAGCCGGCAGTGAACAAAAAGATCTTTATGAAGAGTATCTGTGGGACGGTAACAAGTTGATGAGTAGAATATCTAAAGGTTCTTTAATTAGTCAGTTTTTTGATGATGTTGAATTGGTACCTACATACGATGGCAAACGTATTGTTCGCGTGGATGAAAAGGTGTCTGGCGAGTATGTTGATTATTTCTATGAGGGTAAATTGCTCACCAAACTTGTTTATCATTCCGGTGAAAAGACTGCCGAAGCTACTATTGAACATAAGGATGGGAAGATCTCCCGTGTATTCTTTCCCGCTGCTAAAGCAACAGGAGAAGACGTGATCGCAAAATTGATGAGTGTGTTTGTCCCTCAAGAACAAATTCAAGGTATCTACAAGGCCTTGAAGCAGAACGCCAAATCCCTCGGTGGCAGAGATTCGGAAGTGTTATGGACTTGGAATGATGACAATGTCGTGGAGGTTGAGCAAAACATATATGGGGATGATGGACAAATAGTCCTCAATTATGTTTCCCAATTAACATACGACAACAATCTTAACCCTTATGCCGTCTGTTGGGCAGATTTCGGTTCTGAATCCCAAATAGTGCAACAAAGTTATGGCTGCACATATTTTAGTATGAGTAAAAACAACATTGTCAGAATTGAGCATACGAATACGATGGGTTTGTCTATTCTGACAGAACCTATAGTCTCTCAGTATGTGGAAGAAATTACATACGAATATGACGGCAAGTATCCTGTAAAAGCCACTCACACAGACGAAGACGGCAACACTACGGAAACCTACTATTATGAATATGTAAAATAGAACATCGCATTCCGCAACTTTCAAAAGCCCCTCGGAACAGTTTGTTTCGAGGGGCTTTTTTCTATTTGGGCAGTTTGTACAATTTCCAAAACAAGTTTTTCAACGCCCGACTTGGATCCAGGGTGAAATAGGCGTGGTAGCCACTGTCGTCCTTTGTCTCAATAAATAGGGCATCACCGTCTATGACCATCTGAAAAAGGTCATCTACGTGTATATAATGGGGAAAGCCAATATTTGCCAGATCATTCATATACTGTTCCCACTGCTCTGACGTGATTTTTTTGGTTGTGCCGTAATAGGTCTCTGGTTCAAACATATTTTTACCGCTTTTGAATGTGGCCGTCATTTCATCGCCCACGCGCTCTAATCGGAGCAGACAAGTTGAGCCGAAGGACGAGCCGAAGACCATTCGTATAAACACTTGGCCCTTTTGCAAAGTGCTGTCGTAAATATTCGGTTCATTCCAGTTCGTAAAAAGTTCCGTGTAGGATTCCACATAGAGTCGCGAGCGATTAATCATTTCGGTTGCACTGATGTCGGTTCGCATTCTATGATTTTCATCTACAGCAAAATACCAGTAAGGCAAATAGTTGGTGTCATTGGGCGACTTAGGCGGCGCTTGGGCCAGTATGGAATCCTTTTTTTGATAAAGTTGGCGTAATGACCAATAGACCTTTTCGAATTTCGGATATTCAATATCTTGGTCTTGCGTAAGTTTCTCCCACATCGTGAAATATTTGATGGCACTATCTATGCCGTGAGGGAAAGTCTGTTTCAGTGGAAAGCACGCGCGAATGGCTGCAATCGTATCCTTATCGGAATATCCCATTTGTTCCAGCATCTCCAATTCGTAGAGAAGTTCTTTCTCCTTTTGCACTAGGATGTAATCGTCGTAATAGAGTTCCGCCAACTTCAATACAGTAGTGGGCGAATACTTATAATGAAGTTCCTTTTCCTTTCTCACATTATTCTCGTCTCTTTGAGGGAGCAGAATCAGTTTGTCAAAGCCACCGTACTGTGCGGAAAGCGTGCCGGCAGTGGCGAAGAGCATGAGCAATAGGATGGAAAGTCTGTTCATATTTGTTTGTTTTGTTTGAAAATAGTCACAGTGACAATGGTTTCTATAGGGGAGCAGTATTCTCTTATTGGGCAATGTTATCAATGATTTTTTTTGATACAAATTCTCGAACCTCTTTTTCTGGGATAAGTTTCCAAAGGCGTGCTTTTAGTTCATTTTGATAGACTTTAACGGAAGGAGTTTTTACCGCGCTACCGGAAAGATACCACGAAAGGTAATCTACAAACTTCCTATTATTATCCTCTTTGTTTTGATGTTTATATGCATAATAGCAGACACAGTCTGGGGCTGCTTCGAATATCTCTCCAACTTTTCCCGTCATATATTCACCGATCCAGCCATCCGATTGCTGGCAAATTCTATCCAGCAGAATTATATAGTAATCAATTTGGGGATTTTTCAGGTAACGTTGGCAAAGCGTATCCACAAACACGCTCCTGCAGCTGTCACAATCAAAGCCGGCGTCTTCGTACTGCTTCTCATTCCAAAAATTATGAGGATAACTGCGAAGAACGACGTTATTCAAATTCTCTTCTGAGAAGTGAATCCCGCAAATCGACAGATCGCCATATTGCCCCCATTCTGGCAACATATCGTAAGGATTGACGTTACGCCTCGAGTTTTTGAGACTTGCATCGATACTGCCGTTTACATATTTCCAGTACTTCTTAGGCAGAGACGCATATTCCGAATAGTAAATGTCTTTGAATGCTCCGACGCGCAATAAGACGTTGTTGCCCAATAGCACGGCATCCTTGTCCAAGACAGAGATTCGTTTGTTGTAAAAACGAGAATATATGAAGAACTCGGGCGTGGCCATCGGCAAATCTATGTCGAAAACATTGGATGTAGGATTATTAATATTATAGTCCAAGGTCAATTGCGGAATTTCCGCTTGGTCGCTTACCGAATATACCTTCACGGTGTAATACCAAAGTTTCTTGGTTGGCTTGGGTATGGACAGTGTGACATCGTCCGTATAAAAGGCCTTGATGTTCGGATCGTTTTCAACATTCGAATTGCGTAGGGCTTCCCATTCGGCGGAGTCGGGCATCAAATACAGGATGACTTGAAAAAAAATCCAGTCTTCCTTTATGCGATCTTTGTTGTTTGGATGTGGTATGTGGAAACGGAAGGTAAGACTGTCGTTGTCGCAGACGGACTCGCTGGCGTGTTGTCCGCGATGACGGTATCGTAAAGATTCATCGGAAAAGAGATAGTAGCTGCTGGAATCTTTTTCATAGGTTCCGAAACTTTGCACATTGCCGGGTGTCAGTCGAGGACAGATGTCGCACGGCCAAAACACATATTTGTAAGTGCCGTCGGCATAAAATGTTATGATTTGATTGTCTTTTTCATATACTACGCTGTCGCCGTACTGTGCGGAAAGCGTGCCGGCAGTGGCGAAGAGCATGAGCAATAGGATGGAAAGTCTGTTCATATTAGGATGTTTAAAAAGGGGTGCAATATAAAAAAGCATTTCCAAATGCTTTTTCATCTCGTCAGTTCTTCATCGACACCGAAGAGTTTGGCTATGGCGAAGGCCTCCATTGGGACCTCGTCCGCATCGGTTTCCACCAAGGAATAGTCCATATAGTCGCTGATGTTGCCGACGGTGAGGGCTTGGTTTTCGTGCAATTGCAGGCCTTTGACGCGGAGGCGGCGGCAACTGGTGTCAATGCCGCTGTAGTGCGTAGTTACCAATGCGGTGACACCCAACTTCTGCGTCAGGCGGATGAAGTTGCCGACCAATCGTTTGCCCTCCTCGGGGTTCGTGGTGCGGGCAAGCTCATCTACTAAGGCAAGCACCTTGCTTCCGGCGCGGCCCTGCTTGATAATCTTGTCGATGGTGAGGATTTCTACTGCGAAGGAGGAGAGCCCGCTGATTTCGGACTGCTTGTCGCCGATGCTGCTGATAACCTCATCCACCACGGCGAGCGTGGCCTGTGCGGCAGGCACGTAAAAGCCGAACTGGAACAGGTACTGCGCCAAGGCGACGGTCTTGAGCAGCACGGACTTGCCGGCCATATTGGCGCCCGTCACAAGGATGGTCTCGCGGTTGAAGCGGATATCGACAGGTTGGAAGGCTCGGCCTTTTTCGGACAGGGCGGCAGCCACTTCAGGATTAAAGAGGCCGTTCAATTCCGTATAATCCGCGATGTTGGGACGGCAGAGATGCCACTCCATCGCCAAGCGTGCCTTAGCCAACAGCAAATCGAAGTGGGCTAACGTGTCCAGATTGTGGGCAATGGCCTCTGCAGACGGCCGGAGTTGTGCGGTGAGATGCTCTCGCACTTTGTCTTCCACTTTCTGTGCCTGGAAGCGGAACTCTTCGGCTTCCTGCACGCTTTGCGCATTTTGGATGCGCTCGCGCCATTTGGCTAACTCGGGGTCGTAGGCGGCGTAGATGTAGAAGTGCGGGATGTTGGTGTGCTCGGGGTCGAGCAGCGCGACGACGGCGTCCATATTCTCCAATGGAAAAAGCGGACAGTTGATGGCGGCCAGGTCCTGCGCGATGCGGCGTGTCAGGATGGCCGTCTTCTTGATTTCAAACAATTGGATGTCATCTAAAACAACATCTCCCGACAGCAGGGCTTCCAATGTGGGGCGGATGTCGTTTATTTGATGCAGATGGTTTCGGATGTGCTGCAGTTTCGTGCGGTTAGCATCCTGCCCGACCAAATCAATGGTTTTTGCCAACAAATCAAATTCCTGCTGCAACTCGGACGTTTCCGTACAGAACGGCAAATCAAGGAGTAAGTGGCGTCCTAAGGAGGAAGTCAACTGCAAATGCTCATATACGAAATGGAGCGCGGGAACAGGGTCAAAGGTATGTTTGAAAAGCATAGTCGGTAGGTTTGCAAAAAAGCGCGCAAAGTTACATAAAAAAGGGTATCACCCAATGATAATTTTCGCCGCCGAGTATCGCTTTAACATTTCCCCTCCGCATCTCCGCGGTTTATCAAATTATCCTCTGCGGTTTATTCTTTATGCTTTCTTGAGCCAGCGGAATATTTCGCGCCAGCTGCTCTTCTTGCCGTACATAAGGATGCCCATTCGGTAGATTTTGGCGGCAAACCAGATACAGAATATCAGAAACAGCACTGCCACTCCCATAGAGGTGAGCAATTGCCACATCGGCACGCCAGCCGGCAGACGGACCATCATCGAAATGGGAGACGTCAGCGGTATCATCGAAAACCAGAAGGCAATCTGCCCGTTCGGGTCACTGGCTATGTTCGGAATCAAAACAATGGACAAAAACAGCGGGATAGTGACTGGCAATGTATATTGTTGCGAGTCGCTTTCCGTATCCACGACGGAGCCGGTGGCCGCATACAGCGTGGCGTATATCAAGTAACCCACCACAAAGAAGAAGAAGAAGCTCAACAGTATTTCCGTGAACGAAATCGGGAAATAGTCGTTGATCTGCTGGAAGATGCTGAGCCCAGCTGCTTGTCCGTCTGGAGAAGCCATTTCCTGATCCATTTGCACGTCGCCACCGGATACCATTTCCGTGCTTTGTGCGGAATTCATAATGTCGGGAACGGCGATGCCTATCACGGAGACAATGCCGACTGTCAGCAGCACCCAAATCAGGAACTGCGTAATGCCGACCAGTGCGATACCCACAATCTTGCCGACCAACAACTGCATCGGCTTCACGGATGAAATCAGCACTTCCACAATGCGGTTGCTCTTCTCCTCCAAGACGCCACGAAGCACCTGGCTGGCGAAAATGACAATGATAAAATAGATGAAAAAACCACACACCATACCGATAACCTCATTCATTTCCGCGATATTCTCACGCTCGTTGCCTTCGTCATCCACCTGAATGGTAGTGATATCGGATTTGGTGAGTTCCTGCAGTTTTTCAAATCTTTCCGGATCAATTTTCAAGGAATCCTGCAACATCCTGTCAAAGAATATCTCATCCATCTGGCTTTCCAAATTAGAGCGCAGATTGTTGGGAATGTGCTTGCGGTAATACAGGTTGGATTTCAGCCCCTGGGAATTATTGAGAATATGGAAAACGCAATCATACTGGTCGTTGTTGAAAGCATCATTCTTCAACTGTTCGATATTGCCGGACGCATAGCTGAACGTAATATTTTCATTCTGTTCAAAGGCGTTAATGAAGATTTCAGTATCATCCACAATGAGGACGTCGGCCTTTTGGGATTTCTCGCTCTGCAGCACCAACAATACGGGCACTACAATCGTGGCCGCAATCAAAACGGGGAGGAGCAACGTCAACAGGATGAACGACTTTTTGCGCACGCGCGTGACGTATTCGCGGGCAATGATGAGTAGAGTATTGTTATTTTTCATTAGAATGTTCTTTATTGAAAGTTTCAACTTGTTCGATGAAAATCTCGTTCATAGAAGGCAGCACTTCGTGGAAACCGAGGATTTCGCTGTTCTCCATCACGGCAGACAGCAAGTCATTCGTCTGCTTGCCCTCCGAAATACGTACGTCAAATTGAACGGAATGTGGCAAAACGGTTTTCTCAATAATCTCGAATTGGTTTTGGAGAATTTCCAGCAATGCCGGTGTTTCTTCCTGAACCTCAACGGAAAAGATATTCTTTTTAAACTGCTTTTTCAAATCGTAAAGGTTACCTTCCAGGATTTTCTGTGACTGGTTAATCAACGCGATTTCATCGCATATTTCCTCCACGGAAGCCATATTGTGCGTAGAAAGAATAATCGTCGTTCCCTCTTTTTTAAGATTAAGGATTTCCTCTTTGAGCAGATTGGCGTTGATGGGGTCGAAGCCGCTAAACGGTTCGTCCAAAATCAAGAAGGATGGTTTGTGCAGAATGGTAATGATGAACTGCAGTTTCTGCTGCATACCCTTGGAAAGTTCCTCCACGGGGCGGTTCCACCAGTCGAGGATGCCGTACTGTTTGAACTTGTCGCGCAGACGGTGGTATGCCGTTTCCTTGTCAAGTCCTTTCAAGCGCGCGAGATACATTGCCTGCTCGCCGGCCTTCATCTTCTTGTAAAGGCCTCTTTCCTCCGGCAGATACCCGATTTGGCGGACATCTTCGGATTGGATAGGACGGCCTTGGAACAAAATGGTACCAGAATCCGGGAAAGTGATTTGATTGAGCATACGTATCAACGTCGTCTTGCCGGCACCATTAGGGCCTAACAAGCCGAAGATGACGCCTTCCTTAACGGAAAGAGAGACGTTATCCAATGCCAAATGGTTGGCATAGCGTTTGGTAATGTTTTGAACTTCAATTATATTCATTCTTCTGTTGCAATTTTTTTCTTCTTTTTCTTCTTCTTTTTCTTCTTTTTAGTAGGGGTCACATAAAAGGTAGGATTACTATTGACGGTATGAAGAAGAGATTTGGTATCGGTAAAAGCGAAATCCTCCGGCACGATGAGGGCGCCATCAGACAGTTCAGCGAGTTGTTTGGCAATCAAGGCATCATTAACGGAATCTCGGTTATAGGTCAGATACATCATTTTCAAGTCGTTGGCAAGGAGTTGCGCCATTCGTTGGCGTTCCTCTTCCGGATAGGTGGAGACTTCCTTGATGACGTTTTCCATATTGCGACCGTAGGTGCGATAGGATATCAGATGCTTGTTATAATCGGGCTTGATAATTTCTTTTTCGGAAGTGTCCGGCTCTGGTTTTGGGAACGGACCATCTACATCCAATTGATAGTCGGACATAATGTACAAGTGGTCCCACAATTTATGCCAATAGTCGAGGGATTCCTGTTTGGTAACGGTGGCGGAGTCTTTAACCTCATTGAGTTGGGCCATCACGCGGACGATGGCGCGGGCGGTCTCATTTCGCTTTTCGCGATCCTCTATCTGGAGGGCCTCTTCCACCATCTTCTGCACATTGCGACCATACTCACGAATCACGAGTTTGTTGCGTTTGGTGTTATAATCGTTCATTGTTTATGGAGTGTTTTCAAAAGGCCGCAAAAATAAAAAAATATCGGAAACAAACGGGGATAGTTTCAGGTTGCAAGAAGCAACCACCGTTGTACCATAATTTCTGCGTTTCACCCCCCGTATTTTTCATTATTCATTAAAAAAGCGGCTTCGCACGAAACCTCTTTTTATCAATTTCCCTTTCGTATTTCCTCCGCCGTCAATCCGGTAGTCTTAACAATAATTCCAATATCTACGTTTTGTTCCAACAACAACTTCGCCATCGCAAGTTTGGCTTTTGCGACACCTTTAGCTTCGCCTTCAGCGAGACCTTTGGCAAGACCTTCCGCTTTGCCTTTGGCAATTCCTATGGCCTCGCCTTCCCACAATCCGTCCAAACGGGAATCCTTTATCGCGCCGCGCGCGGAGCGCAGGTGGTCGATGTGCCGTTCATAGAGTAC
>JAZRYT010000180.1:0-9127 GCA_045600905.1 Bacteroidales bacterium | reverse complement strand
ACTCATAATTTTAAATTTTTGGTCGAAGGCAAAATTAGTCATTTTTCGGCAATTTCAGGGTGAACAACGTTGTTCACCCTGAAATTTCTTTTAGACCTCCTTCGACTACTCCTATGAGTTGCATTTATGAGTTGAATTTAGACCAGATTATGTTGCTCCGGAATCAAAAAAGACCTCTATGGGCTATGGTATTGTCCACTTTTCAGAGCTTGGTCCTGAACCAGTCTATATTGGTGCGGGATTTGATGCCGATAGAGTCGTTTACGAAACATAAACATCCTCAAATTCCCCATCAAAACATCCTCAAATTCCCCATCAAAACATCCTCAAATTCCCCATTAAAATTTTAAAAACATTGTGTGTGTCATTTATTTATGTATTTTTGCACGCGAAAAATAAATGTGCAAAATTGTAATGGAAAATCAAGCATATAAACCGCGTATAGCGGATGCGTTATTGGAAGAACAGCTGGAGGCCTCAGGAATGGTGCTGATACAAGGTGCAAAATGGTGTGGCAAGACAACCACAGCGAAGCAACATTCTAAAAGTGTTCTCTATTTGAATGATCCGAAAACTAAATCTGCCAACTTGCATCTGGCGGAAACGACTGTTGATTTGCTGCTGGATGGTGCCACACCGCGCTTGCTTGACGAGTGGCAGTTGGCGCCTCAGCTATGGGATGCGGCCCGTTTTGTGGTTGACCAAAGAGGCGAGGAGGGACAGTTTATATTCACCGGCTCGGCAGTGCCGGCCAAGAGGGACAAGAATTCACATACCGGCACAGGACGTGCATCCTGGATAACGATGCGGCCTATGAGCCTTTGGGAGTCGGGCGACAGTAGTGGGCAGGTGAGTCTGGGAGACCTGTTCGATGGATGCTTTTCGCCTTGCCGTATGGAACACAATGACTTGAATCGCATTGCCTATTTGCTGTGTCGAGGAGGATGGCCTAAGGCAGTGGAGAAGTCAGAACGTGTGGCTTTGCGTCAGGCCTACAACTATGTAGATGCCGTAGCGACGCAAGAAATACGTGATGTGGACGACGTGTCGCGCGATGAGCAGAGTACCCGCCGCTTACTTCGCAGTTATGCACGCCATCAGGCCACTCAGGCATCTGTTGCGACCATCGTTTCTGATATGAGTGCCAACGACTCGACTAGTATGAGCGAGAATGCCGTAAGCTCATACCTGACGGCACTTAGAAAGATATTCGTCATCGAAGATATGGAAGCGTGGAATCCGAATCTGCGCAGCAAGTCGGCCATTCGGACGAGCAACACCCGCTATTTCGTCGATCCGAGCATTGGAACGGCTGCCTTGCGTATAGGGCCGTTGGATTTGATTAAAGACTTGAAGGCCTTTGGAACCCTGTTTGAAACGATGGCCGTGCGTGACCTGCGTGTCTATGCCGATGCTTTGGATGGACATGTCTATCATTTCCGCGACAGCAATGGCTTGGAGTGTGACACGGTGTTGCATCGTAACAATGGCACGTACGGGCTGATAGAGGTGAAGATAGGCGGTGACACGAACATAGAGGAAGGTGCTGCCAATCTGCTCTCGTTGGCCTCGAAGATTGACACGAACAAGATGCTGGAACCATCTTTTATGATGGTGCTGACGGCTGTGGGTGAATATGCCTATCGCCGAAAGGATGGCGTGTTTGTGGTGCCAATCGGATGCTTGAAACCTTGATGTGTTGATTCCTGCCCGTGAAAAGTTTCCGAATAAAATAACCTTTCAAAGTTTCAGCTTCTCTGGAAAATATGCTGAAATGCCCATTCCCAGTTCGCTGGATGAGCTTGCGAAACTTAAACTTATAACATATTCGCCCGCCAAAGTCGTTTCACATCAGATCGACTTTGGCGGGCGTTTTTATAGTTCTCAAAAATGATTCCCAAAGTTGTGAGCGGACGTGTGTTTCGTATTTTCCTTTTACATAATTTTGCAAAAAATAGAGTTGAGGAACACAATACCGAGACGAGAAGTAATAGAGAAAGGAATAGAGAAAACTGAATTTGTTCAAGACGTATTTTTGGGAAAAACAATCGGAAATTATTATAATGCAAATATTTAAAATAAAAAACGAGATTATGAAACTTAAACTTGAAGAAGGAAAAAACTACGATTTGTATGCCGTTGATATCGCCACAGACACAAATATGAATACGCAAGGCGGTACGCTTTATATCGGGGTACACGACAAGACGCATAAGGTGTTGGGAATTGAGGACGATTTTAAACATCTGAATGACAATCCGGATGACAATTTCACATACAAAGCTGATGTAGATGGCTATCAAAATCTGATTCGAAATCGATTGGGTGCCTTGTGTCAAGGCGTGGCACAGCAGCTCGTCACGGTCGAGTTTCCTGAAGAAAAAGGCGTGACGTATTGTAAAATAACGGTTGAAAAAGCACATCGTCCCATTTGGGTCAATGGCAACCAACTTTGGGTGCGCGACGGCAATTCCACCCGCCAACGTCGCGGCGATGATATTTCGTTCTTTATTGCTCAATTCGACATTTTTGAGCGGGGAGGAAAAACAATGACTCAGGAAGAAATGGTAGAAGCAATGCGTAATGCCTTGAATCGGGATTTTGCCAAAACGAAGATTGAAAATAAAGATGAACAAATTGCATATTACATCACGTGGTATCGCAATTGTTCATATAAAAAAACCAAGAATGAAGAATCTGGTGCGGATGTGCTATTCTCATTACCTGTTTATAAAAGTGTCAAAGATGGAGGCGGTGTCGTCCTTTTCTGTTATGATAATGGGAAGGTCAATCAAGTGGAGATATCAAAACTGATGACGAAAATGTCGCTGAAAAGCGAACCGAGAAACAGAGCTTTTTATGAAGGTGCTGAACTTCTTCAGATTTTCATTACTTTGCCAACCAACATTTTAGCAGTGTTGAGTGTTGATGAACACGGCACGCAAAATGTAAAGGCACACGAAATCACGCACCTCAACAAAACGCAGGGTGGTGGCAATCAGGGCTCGATTTTTGTTCCTTCACCGTGCACCAAATTGCAATACAAATTGATTGATTCTGCGATAAAGCATGATATTGAGCATTTGATTTTCCCTGCAAATCAAACGAGCCAAACGGCTGGATATCCGGTGAATTCCCCAACATATAAAGATGAAATAGACAAACTTTTTTAATAAACATAATTATGAGTAAAATTGAAGAATATAATCGACTAGTAGCTATGCTAAATAGAGACTTGACCGCTATGCAGAAAGAACTTCTCGCACAACTTGAATGCCAAATTATCACTGAGGAAAAAATTATCCCAGCCATTAACGAGGTTGTCAAACCAATGTTTGCAGCATTTCATCAAAATATGACTGTTGTGATTGAATATAATACTGAACAAGGTGTTCAAACGAAAGTGTTTTGCCAAAATGATAAAGAATGGAATCCTCTTGCAGAAGAAAAGCTTGAAGAAGAAGATCTCGATGAACAAAAACTTGAAGAAGTAAAATGTGAGAATGAAGAACCTAAATTTACATGCTCGAAAAGTATTGGTTTCAGTGTGACGTTCCCAGACGGCACGTGTATTTGCCATAAAAATGCTAAAGACACCATGCTGGAAACCTTGAAGAAAATCGGTCTGGAAAGGGTTTCACAGTTTAAATCTGTTAACTTTAAAGGCTATCCTTTGGTTGGCCGCATAGAGAGAAGTGACAATGGCTTTAAATGGTGGCAAAAAGAAGTCGATGGCTGGTTTGTCTATATTAATATGGATAACAAACACAAAATCAGTACGCTAAAAAAAACTTTCGGATGAGTTGGGATTAAAACTTATTATCAAACAATGATTATGTTGCTCCAGAATCAAAAAAGACCTCTATGGGCTATTTTATTGTCCACTTTTCAGAGCTTGGTCCTGAACCAGCCTATATTGGTGCGGGATTTTAGGTTTTTTTGTGCCAACACGTATATAGTTCCCAAAAAATGGTAGTTCATTTGTTAGTTCATACCATAAAAAAAGCACTCACGAATCTTCGTAAGTGCTTTTTTTTCTTGGTGATCTGTACAAGATTTGAACTTGTGACCTCTTGCCTGTCAAGCAAGCGCTCTAAACCAACTGAGCTAACAGATCAAATTTTGCGGAGAGACTGGGATTCGAACCCAGGAACCGCTTTTGGCGATTACACGCTCTCCAGGCGTGCGCCTTCGACCACTCGGCCATCTCTCCTCCTTTAAAGAGGGCGCAAAAATACATTTTTTTTCTATTCTCCCAAATAAAAAATCGTTCTTGCTATTTTTAAGTATAACTTATTGATAGATAGCTGTTAAATACAAAGCATCTGTTCTTTCAAGAAAGTGCCAATGACAAAATCTGTTGCGTTTTTGGGATAGTCGTTTGCTTTTATTGCGATTTTTCGGGGCTGTACTGCCTTCCAGGCAGCAGGTGCGTGCGGTGGGCACTGCCTCAACGGTTATAGCGTGTCAAATTCCGAAATCGTGTCCAAATAAAGCCCGATTTTGTTCAGCACGATGCAGGCGCGGGATTTGTCAATCACGATGCGCACTTTCTTCGTCGTGACTTTCTCGGTGAGCACAATTCTCTTGTACCCGATGGTGGTCTCTTCGGCTATGGTACGCCACGTGCCGTCCTCATTCATCACCTCGATGTGGAACTGCTCCACGCGTTGGCCCAGCGGGATGTACTCCTGCAACAGCACGCGGTTGAAGGTAATCGGACGCACATATTCCAATCCGATCTCTGCACTATGCACACTGTCATCTGTGGCCCAATAGAGGTCATAGTCGTCATCGTAGATGGCATTGGTCGTTCTGTATTGTTTTTTAAGTTTATCGGATTGCGAATCTTGAAATCTATAGTTGCTGGCAGAAACAATAGATGATTTTTTTGCCAAGTCAATTGCAAAGATTTCATCCATGGCAGCACGGAATTCCCCGAGTCGGACAGAGTCCTCGGCGGCAATCCGTCCGCGTTGGTCAGGCGGCACGTTCAAGAGCAGCAGGGAGTTGCGGCCCACACTCGGGTAGTAGATTTTCAACAGCTCCTGTAGTGTCTTGGGATTCTCGCTGTCTCGGTAGAACCAACCCGGGCGGATGGAGACGTCCGTTTCGGCGGGAATCCAGTTCGCCCCATTGTAGTTGCCCACGTTGAGCGTGTCCTGCGTGGGAGCCAGCGCGCCCGGCTCGTAGCCGGCAATGTCCAATCGCGACTAGCAGGTGCGCCCGTTGACGCCTTGCTCGTTGCCCATCCAGCGGCAGCCCGGACCAGCGTCGCTGAAGATAACAGCGTTGGGCTGCAACTTATAGACTTGTCCGTTGAATGCCGGCCAGTCATAAACTTGCCGCTTGCCGTTCGGACCTTCGCCGTTGGCGCCGTCAAACCACTGCTCGTAAATCGGGCCATACTGGGTGAGAGCGCTTTGCAGCGTCTGGAGGAACGTCTCGTTGTAGGCGGGGAAACTCATCTCCATCTGCTGCCACGCCATCTGCGCGGCGGTCGGAACAGGACCGAAGGGCTTTGGCGGTGCTACCGGCTGCTCGTCTTGCGCCTGAACTGAACAACAGAAGCAGACGGCTACTACAATGAGTTTGACAAGGCGTTTGGTCATAGGTATGTAAGTCTTTGTATTTAATTATGTATAAATTCAATAGGCTCCTTCTCTGCTAATTGACGAATCATATCCCGAGTGAAAGCATCCAAACGTTTGGACAACGTGTGGACTCGCTCCCGCCAGATTTCAATGTCAACATCAAGATTGTCAGATACTATCTTGTAGGATATAAAGGGAATGTTGTAAAAATGTGCAATCGAAAATACGGCCGACGACTCCATATCGAAACAGTTGGCTTCGAAAACGATTTTGTTGAGATAGGGTTCAGTGAAGACACTGGAGGAAACAAAACAATCAGAGGAGTACAGCGTCCCATGTCCTATCTCAGGTTGGAAGATAGGAAAATGCGCCAACAGCATCCGTTCTTCGTTGAAAGGAGCACCTGCGGAGATGATTTCATCAATGTTCAGGATGGTGCCTACCTTCTTGTCGTGCGATCCCACCGTCCCGATATTCAGGATGGTGAATTTCTCGTTCTTGTGCTTCTCAATAAATTGAAGTGCCGAGAGTGTGGCGTTTTCCCGTCCGATACCAGTGAAATTAGTAATGTTGACAAGTGTTCCTACCTCTTCGGGAACGGCTGCAAAAAGTGCTATTCTCATTTCGTTTCTAATAAGATTAATTTAGAAAATACTTGTTATCCAATATACTTAAATACTATCCCTAACCCCTATTCCCTAATCCCTATTACCTATTACCTATTATCTATCCCCTAATCCCTAATCCCTAAACCCTATCCCCTAACCCCTAAACCCTATCCCCTAATCCCTAACCCCTATCCCCTAATCCCTATTACCTATTACTTATTCCCTATCTATAATACCGTAATGCTGCCTTTGAATATCTTCTTGTTTCCAAGAATATCCGAGCATTGGATGACATAATTGTAAATGATATTGTTCGGCGTTTGACCGTTGACTTCCCCGTTCCACTTGAAGTTCTTGTCTGTGGAGTGGAATACCAGTTCGCCCCAACGGTTGTATATGTAGATGTTGAAGTCGTAAATTTGGTTCTGGTCGCGTTCGCTGATGCTGAAGTAGTCGTTCAAACCGTCTCCCTTGCCTGGTGTGATGGCATTGGGCAGGAAGAGGTTGAATTCGCACATATCGATGGTGTAGGAGGCGGTAGCCTGACAGTTTCCTTCTGTTACGGTTACGGTGTAAAGACCCGGCGTGTGGACCGTGATGTCGGAGGTAGTCTCCCCGTTGCTCCATAGATAGTTGGTCATCGGCGTTACAGCTGACAAGGTTGCAGTGTTTCCTTCGCAGAAGTCTTCCGTAAGAGATTCAATTCTCAGTCCGGTGTCGATGATGTCCAATTCAAGATGGATGATGCTGTCGCATCCGAACTCGCTTTGCAGTTCGTTGGTTGGGGAAAGATGGCCTTCCGGAATGTTGATGGTCTGGTCGGCGGGAATGACAAATCCGTGTCCGCGATATTCTTCACCTTCGCAAATCGTTTCAGTGAAGGTGAGTTCGTAAGTCGGATGGATGGTCAGATGCAGCGTTACGGTGGAATCGCAACCGTGGATGGTCTGCAAATGCTGTACGTAATCGCCGGAGGCTGTATAAACGGAATCGTTCCATTCATACGTGTCGCATCCCTCATCGGTGAATTCAGTCTGCGTGCTGTTCCAAATAGTCAGGTTCAGGGTGACGATGGAGTCGCAACCGTGGCTGCTCGTCAGTGTCTGCGTGTAAGTGCCAGATTCGTTATAAACGATGCTGTTCCATTCGTACGTGTCGCAGGCCTCTTCAGTTACGGTGGTGTGCTCCGTGTGCCAGATGGTCAGGTGCAGCGTGATGACGGAGTCGCAGCCGTAGTGGTTCGGCAATGTGAATGTCGGCGTGTTGGTGGAGGCGGTGTATGTGCGTCCGTCAATCCAGGTGAAACTGTCGCAGGCCTCTCTTGTGTCAACGGATGCGCTGGTCTGATGAACGGTCAGACGCATTGTGACAGTGGAGTCGCAACCCGCCGCATTCTGCAGGTGGGCGACTTGCGTGCCAGCAGCCGTGAATACGCAGTTGTTCCAGATGATTGGCAGTTCATTGCTGCAAATCGTGCTATCCACTGTGACGGCTGAACTATGCATTACAGTCAAATGCAGCGTGACAACGGAGTCACAACCGTGGATGTTCTGGAAGTTCTGATAGTAGATGCCAGACTGTGTGAGCAGTTGATTGCCCCAACGCAAGCTGTCACATACGATGTCGCTGCTGGAAATCGTATCGTTGAAATATACCACGAGGTTCATCGTCAAGACGGAGTCCGCGCCGTGCGTGGTTTGCAACGTCACGGATTGTGTCCCAGCAGTATTGAAGGTAACGCCGTTCCAAGTCAGCGGCAACTCGCCTTCGCAAAGGGATGTGTCAGCCGTGGCGGTGACATTTTCCCAAACGAAGAGGTTCATCGTCACCAAACTATCACATCTGTTGGCATTGACCAAGAGGGTGTTCTGTGTACCAGCCTGCGTGAATGTGACGCCGTTCCAGACGTGCGGCAGGTTGTTCTCGACAATCGTGTCGAAGAGGGTGGATGCGGTGTTGAGGTTGACAACGAGATTCATCGTTACGACAGAGTCTTCGCCGTGAACGCCAGACAAGACGATGTCTTGTGTGCCGGCCTGCGTGAAGTTGACGCCGTTCCAAATGAGCGGCAGGTCGTTTTCGCAGATGATGCTGTCTGTGCTGACGTGCTGGTTGTTCCAGACGAAGAGGTTCATCGTCACGATGCTGTCGCAACCGAAGACGTTGGCGATGGTGTCGGTCATCGTGCCGGCGGCGGTGAAGTGCAGACCGAGGGTGTCGTAAGGCAGACTGTTCTCCACAACCGTGTCGAAGAGGGTTGAGTAGGTGTTGAAATGAACGGTGAGGTTCATCGTCAGTATGGAGTCCGCACCGTGCGTGGTGAGCAGCGTGACATTCTGTGTGCCGGCCTGCGTGAAGTTGATGCCGTTCCAAATGAGCGGCAACTCGTTTTCGCAGATGATGCTGTCAGCGGTTGCGGTGACGTTCTCCCAGACGAAGAGGTTCATCGTCACCAGACTGTCGCAGCCGTTGGCATTGACTAACGTGGTCTGCTGCGTGCCGGCCTGCGTGAAGGTGATGCCGTTCCAAACGTGCGGCAGGTCGTTCTCCACAATCGTATCAAAGAGGGTGGAGGTGGTGTTGACGTTGACGTGAAGGTGCATCACCACAACGCTGTCAACGCCGATGGAGGCAGTGAGCGTGTCGTAGCCGATGAGGTTGTAAGGCGAGGTCTGTGACGGGTCGGCATTGAAGGTGACGCTGTTCCAAGTCAATGGCAGGTTACTTTCGCAAAGTATGCTGTCGAGGTTGACAAGCAGGTTGTTCAATACTTCGAGGTTCATCGTGACTAGGCTGTCGCAGCCGTTGGCATTGACCAACGTGGTGCTCTGAACGCCGGCGGAGTCAAAGGTGACGCCGTTCCAAATGTACGGAAGTTGGTTTTGGACGATGGTGTCGAAGAGGTTGGAGACGGTCGGATAGTTG